>JBBDMO010000081.1:0-21468 GCA_040878255.1 Ilumatobacteraceae bacterium | reverse complement strand
TGCTGCACAGCAGCTGTGCGCCAGCGGCGGTGGCGTGGCCGGCCAGCCAGTGGTCGAAATCGGGTGGATAGGCGGTGGCCCCGTTGTAGGGCGGGGCGCCCCACGCATCGCTGCGGAAGTCGACGGTGAGTGCCTGGGTGGGGGTGAGCAGCATGGTGGAGCGGCGGGTGACCCAGCGCTGCACCGGCGCTTCCTCCCACCAGTTGGGAATGATCTCGTCGAGGATGCGTGGGTACACCACGCCGCCGTACATGTTCTTGCTGCCGGGGAACGGGCCTCGCTCGAGCAGGATGACGCTGAGGCCGGCACGCGCCAGCGTGATCGCCGCGCACGAACCCGCGGGTCCGGCACCCACCACGACGACGTCGACGTCGGGCGACTCAGCCACGGGGCACGTCCAACACCTCGAGCAACTCGGCGAGCACGGCATCGGCATCACCGACGACGGCGAGATCGGCCAGTTGCATCATGGGGCAGTGTGCATCGGTGTTGACCGACACGATGTGGTCGGGTTGGCCGAGACCGCTGGTGTGCTGAACGGCACCGCTGATGCCGAACGCAAGGTAGAGCTGCGGGTCGACGACGACGCCCGTGGTGCCGATCTGGCGCTCGTGGCCGATCCAGCCGCGGTCGGTGATGACACGGGTGGCACCCACGCTGGCGCCGAGGGCGATGCCGAGCTGGGCGAGCTGCTCGAACTGCACGGAGCTGCTGAGGCCGGCCCCGCCGCCCACGATGCGACCCGCCTCGGCGAGGTCGATGGTGGCAGCGTCAGGCTCGATGACGCGCTCGGCCGTCGCATCGGCAAGGTCGCCGAGATCGAGTGCCAACCCGGTCGTCGATGCCGGGCCGCTGATCGGTTCGGCGCCGCGCACGCCCACCTGCAGGGTGGCGACGAACTCGGCCGGCGTGGCCGCGGTGTGCATCGTGAGCCCACCGCCGCGAGCCATGACCACCTGGGCGGGCGTCACTTTCACCGAGCCGGCGAACAGGGGTCTGTCGAGCGCCGCGGCGAGCCGGGGTGCGAGGTCACGCCCATCGGGTGACGACGGCAGCACGATGACCGGCTCGCCGACCAGCGCCGTGGCGAGCGCATCGGCCCAGGCGCCCGGCCGGTAGGCACCCACCTCGCACAGGATGACCTCGCCGTCGAGGAGGACGGCCGCTGCCGTGGTGCCGGTGCCGATGACGAGGCTGCGGTGACCGCACTCGTCGGCGGTCTCGAGAGCCCCGGCGGGCAGCACGCCATCTCGAACGGGAATCACGGCGAGCACAGTGCCAGGTTAGGACGACGACGGCGATGTTGCCGCAACCTGCTCGATGGTCGCTGCGGCGAGGTTTGGGGGCGACCGGAATCGGGAATCCCGGTCGCCGGGTGCACGCTCCGGCCCTCGATGCCTCCAGGAGGCTGCCCATGGCCACATCGATCGCCAACCGCGTCATGCCCTCGACGCCGATCAGATCGTTGGCCGAGTACGAGGCGTTGGGTGGTGGTGCCGGCCTCCGGGCGGCCAGGGCGGTCGCGGTCGAGGTGGTACTCGGCGAACTCGAGGCCTCCGGCCTGCGTGGGCGCGGTGGCGCGGGGTTCCCCACGGCCACCAAGTGGCGAACGATCCTGAGCTACGCGTCCGACGTGTTGCGGACATCGGTGGTGGTGAACGCGGCCGAGGGCGAGCCGGGGACGTTCAAGGACCGCTCGATCCTGCGTTCGAATCCGTACGCCGTGCTCGAAGGAGCGCTGATCGCTGCGGCGGTCGTCGACTCGCGCAGCATCACTGTCGCGACGAAGGACCGCTTCACCGTCGAGACGGCGCGCCTGCGCGATGCGATCGCCGAGATGCGACGCGCCGGGTGGTGCGACGGTATCCAGATCGACATCACGGCCGGACCGAGCGAGTACCTGTACGGCGAGGAGACGGCGCTGCTCGAGGTGCTCGACGGTCGGCCGCCCTTCCCGCGGATCGCACCACCCTGGCGGCGTGGTGTCATCGAGGTCGTGCGCACCGAGGCCGACCTGCACTCCGGCAGCGGGCTGGCAGCCGACGTCGAGAAGGCGGGTCGCACCGGCGCCAGCATTGCTCCGCCAACGCTGGTGAACAACGTCGAGACCCTGGCCAACGTGCCGGCCATCATCGCCAATGGTGCCGCGTGGTTTCGATCGTGCGGCACGGCCGAGTCACCCGGCACGGTGGTGTGCACCGTCACCGGCTCGGTGGGTCGTCCGCTCGTGATCGAGGTCGAGCTGGGCACGCCGCTCCGCTCGGTCCTCGACCTGGCTCGCGGCGGTGACGACGACGTCGACATGGCTCCGATCGTCGGCGTGCTGATGGGCGTCTCGAACGTGATCCTGACGGCGGCCGATCTCGACACCCCTGTGAGCTACGAGGCGATGAGCGCGCTGGGCACCGGTCTCGGATCGGCCAGCTTCATCGTGGTCGACGACACCACCGATCCGGTCGCGCTGGCCGCCGGTGTCTCGCGGTTCCTCGCAGTCGAGTCGTGCGGGCAGTGCACGGCGTGCAAGCAGGACGGTCTGGCGATCTTCGAGGGCCTGCGATCGCTCGCCACCGGTGGCGGCACGGCCCGCGACCTCGCGCTGATCGAGCAGCGCCTCGGCACGATCACCGACGGCGCCCGGTGCAACCTCGCCCGCCAGCATCAGGTGGTGGTCGGCAGCATCCTCGGTGCGTTCGACGACGGGGTACGCGTGCACATCCACCCGGGTGCCACCCCGTGCACGCCCGTGCTGATCACCGAGCTCGTCGATCTCGACGAGGGTGCCGTCACGCTCGACGAGGACTTCCTCACCAAGCGGGCCGACTGGACCCACGCTCGCGGCGTCGGGGTGCCGACCACCAGCTCGCCCATCGACGACCCCGGCAGCTCACCGGTCGACCGGCTGACCGACCATCGGGCCGGGAACGCCGCGGACCGCTGATCAGCCGAGCAGCTTCTCGAAGCAGATGCTGCTGTCGGAACAGGCGTATTCGCCCCAGCAGTGGCAGCGGGTGAAGCCGGCGCGCACGTAGATCGTGACCGCAGCGGCAAGATGTTCCGACGTCTCGAGCGCGAGCCGGCTGGCGCCGAGTGCGATCGCCCGACGCTCGAGCTCGGCAAGCACCGCCGTCCCGATGGAGGCGCCACGCGCCTCGGGGCGCACCCACATGCGCTTCACCTCGGCGCTGCAGCCATCGTCGAACAGCCTGATCGCGCCGCACCCGACCGGCTCACCGTCCTGGAGAGCGAGGAGGAACACGCCCGTGCTCGGAGCGACATCAGCCTCGTCGAGTACCAGGAAGTTGTTGCCGGGGAACGACGTCAGGTGTGCGTCGAGCTCGGCGATGAGCTGTTGCGACACCGGGTCGGACAGGGGGTGGTCCGCGATGACGAGCCCGGTGGTCACGCCAGTCCCTGCTCGGTGCGGTCGAGCTCTCGCACCCGCCGCTTGTCCCGGCGGTGGCGCACGATCTCGATGACGATGTTGACGCCGAGTGCCGTGCCGAACGCGACCCAGAACGCAGCAGTGTGATTGTCCTTGAACGGCTTGCCCACGATGTAGGCGAGGCCGGCGGCGTAGGTGGCCCAGATGACGACGGCCAGGGCAACCCACCGGAGGAACCATCCGGCGGGTTGTCGCGTGACGCCCGACGACACCGTCAGGATCGTGCGACCGCCGGGGATGAACCGTGCCGTGATGAGCAGCAGCCCGCCCCGCACCCTGATCTGCTCGGCGGCCCAGTCGAGACGGCGCCGGAACTTCTCGCGCCGCGCTGCTCGTCGCTCGAAACGCCCGGCGAAGCGCCGTCCGATCAGGTACGCCGTGGCGTCACCGAGGAACGCGCCGCCCGCACCGCAGACGATCACCATCCACAGTGAGTACGGGGCCTCGCCGATGCTGACCGCCACACCGCCGATGATGAGGGTGGTCTCGCTCGGCACCACCGGGATGATCGAGTCGAGGTACGCGATGACGGCGATGACGACGAGGAACCAGTAGTTGGACGCCCAGTCACCGAGCGTCTCGGTGAGATCAGTGATCCAACTGAACGACACGCCGAGCATTGGATCGGCAGGCTAGTGCCGCGGCCTCGGCCTCGGCACGCGAGGCAGCTGCGACGGTGATGTGGCCCATCTTTCGGCCCGGCCTGGCCTGGCGCTTGCCGTAGAGGTGCAGGTGTGCCCCGCAGTGACCCACCGCACTGGCCCAGTCGGGCTCACCGCCGTCCCACACGTCGCCGAGCAGGTTCACCATCGCTGCGCCGCCGGCCGTCAGTGACGTGTCGCCGAGCTGCAGGCCGCACACGGCGCGCACCTGCTGCTCGAACTGGCTGGTGGCCGAGGCGTCGAGGGTCCAGTGGCCGCTGTTGTGCGGGCGTGGTGCGAGCTCGTTCACGAGCAGCTCACCGTCGACGACGAACATCTCGACGGCCAGCACCCCCACGTAACCCAGCGCCTCGGCGATCCGCACGGCGAGCTCGTCGGCGTGGATGATCGGGTCGGGGACGACCGTGATGTCGAGGATGCCGTCGACGTGGATGTTGGTGGCGACGGGATAGGCGGCGACGGCGCCGTCGAGCCCTCGCGCCATGACGACGGAGACCTCTCGGTCGAGGACGAGCCGCTGTTCGAGCACGCATGCCACCCGCCCCAGCTCGTCCCAGGCCGCCGCCAGCGCGTCGGCGCCCAGAACCGCCACCTGTCCCTTACCGTCGTAGCCGAGGCAGGCGGTCTTCAAGATGGCCGGGTAGGTGACGTCGGCGCGGCGCAGGTCGTCGGCGGTGGCGATCACGGCGAACGGTGCGATGGGCACCCCGATGGAAGCCAGGAACTGCTTCTCGGTGCGACGGTCCTGCACGGTCTCGATCGCATGTGGCGACGGCCGCACGGGCACGGCGGCTGCAGCCAGGCGGTGCAGCGCTGCGGCCGGTGGGTTCTCGAACTCGGTGGTGACCACTGCGCAGTCGGCCGCCATGCGGTCGAGCGATGTCGCATCGTCGTACGCGGCCACCAGGTGCACGTCGGCCACCGCGCCGGCGGGTGCGAGCGGATCGGGCTCGAGCACCATCGTGCGATAGCCCATCGTGCGGGCCGCCATCACGAAGTACCGGCCGAGCTGGCCACCGCCCAGCACTCCGATGGTGGCCGGTGGCAACACCGGTGGGGTCATGCCGGCGGAGGCGGCAGCGTCGACGTTGCCGCCTCGTCGTGGCGCCGGGTGCGGTAGGCCTGCAACCGTGCTGCAAGTGCGTCGTCGGTCGCTGCCAACATCGCCACCGCGAACAGCGCAGCGTTCGTGGCGCCGGCCTCGCCGATCGCGAAGGTCGCCACCGGTACACCGGCGGGCATCTGGACGATCGAGTACAGCGAGTCCTGCCCCGACAGGTGCCGCGATGGCACGGGCACCCCGAGCACGGGCACGGTGGTCTTCGACGCCAGCATCCCCGGCAGGTGCGCCGCACCACCGGCACCCGCGATGATCGCCCGATACCCGGCCTGCGCGGCCCCGGCGGCGAACGCGAACATCTCGTCGGGCATTCGGTGCGCGGAGAGCACCTGGGCGTGGTGCGCGAGCCCAAGCTCGGTGAGCACGTCGACCGCCTTGCACATCGTCGACCAGTCGCTCGTCGACCCCATGACCACGGCGACCAGCGCCTGCCCGGTCATCGGATGCCGGCCCCGGCCCGCTCACCCTCGACGACGGCAGCATGGGCGCGGCGCGGTGCCACGCAGTCACCGACACGCTCGACGCTGACACCGGCGTTGCGCAGGTCGTGGTAGAGCCATTCGACAGGGTAGGCCGGCACGGCGAGCACCAGCCAGTCGACGTGCCGTGTCTGGTTCTGGCCGGTGGGGTGGTGCAGCAGGGTGAGCTCGTTGCCGGCGAAGCCCATCGGGACGAGGTCGGTGGACTGGACGATGCCCTTTGCCGAGGCCCGCATCCACCAGTTCTCCATGTCGAGCGTGATCCCGAGGTCCTGGCCGACCACCATGCCGGGCGTGACGATCTCGACGTCGCAGCCGCGGTCGGCAAGCAACTCGGCGACCGACGTCGCGTGGTGGAAGCCGATCTCGTCGATGACGACGACGCTGCCGTGCGGATCGGCCGTGCCACTGAGCACCTCGCGCACGTCGGCGACGTTCGGGGCGTCGCCCGGCACCCACCACGGGCGCTGCGCCTCGGCGCCGGCGGCGACGATGACGTGGTCGGGCTGCTGCTCGGCGACGAGACCGGGCCACACGCCGATGCCGTACTGGATGGTGACGCCCAACCGCTTGCACTCGGTGAGCTGGTTGCGGATCATGTCGCCGAACTCGGCCCGGTTCGGCACGCTGGCGGCGAGGCGCACCTGCCCGCCGGCCTGCGGCTGCTGTTCGAACACGGTGACGCGGTGGCCGTTGCGGGCGGCGCCGATGGCTGCCTGCAGACCGGCCGGTCCGGCGCCGACGACCATGACCTTCTTCGGTCGCGGCGCGAGGCGCACGGTGCCGACGCCCTCGGCCTCACGCCCAGTGCGCGGGTTCTCGATGCACCCGAGCCAACGGTTCAGACCCATGCGGCCGACGCACTCCTGGTTGCAGCTGAGGCAGAGGCGGATCTCGTCGGTGGCACCGGCGCGGCCTTTGGCGGCGAAGTCGGGGTCGGCGATCTGGCCACGCACCACGCCGACCAGGTCGCAGTGGCCCTCGGCCAGCGCGCGCTCGGCCTGCAGCGGGTCCTTGAACCGGCCGACACCGACGACCGGCAGGTCGACCGCCTTGCGGATCGCGCTCGGGATGAACATCGCGTAGTTCGGCGGGATGTGCATGCTCGCCTCGATCATGAACAGGCTCGCCGTCGCGACACCGATCGAAGTGTTGATGTAGTCGACGTGCCCGGTGGCCTCGACAATTTTTGCGATCTCGACCGCGTCGTCGATGGTGGTGCCGCCCTCGATGAGCTCGTCACCGCAGATGCGCACGCCGAGGGCGAGGCGGTTGCCGATGACGTGCCGCACGGCCGCCACGATGTCGACCAGGAGGCGGGCACGGTTCAGCAGCGAGCCGCCGTAGGCATCGGTGCGCTTGTTGGTGGCGGGGGACAGGAAGCCGCGCACGATCGACGAGTGGCTGCACTGCAGTTCGATCCCGTCGAAGCCGCCCTCGGCGCAGTGTTCGGCCACCAGCGCGTAGCCGGCGATGATCTCGTCGATCTCGGCCTGGTCGACAGCCTTGGGGATCTCGCGGAACAGCGGGTCGGCGACAGCCGACGGTGCCCACACCGGAAGGCGCGTGTACATCGACGAGGCCTGGCCGCCGTTGTGGTTGATCTGGGCGAAGATCGGTGTGCGGTGGCGGTGCACGGCGTCGGTGATGCGCTTGTAACCCGGGATGACGTCGCGGTGGAAGCCGTGGATCAGCTTCTCGTACGGCCAGTCGGTGGGATGGGTCGAGTGCTCCTCGGTGATGATGAGCCCGGCCCCGCCCGCAGCACGGGCCGCGTAGTACTCGGCGTGCTGCTCGGTCGGCTTTCCGTCACGCGCGTAGTTCGTGAGGTGGGCACTGAAGACGATGCGGTTGCGGGTCGCGACCGGGCCGAGCTCGAGTGGCGTCCACAGGTACCGGTACGACATGTCTCCAATCTAGGAGGGGTTCGTCAGGAGCGCAGGACCGCAGCCAGGTGATCAGCTCGACAGTTCGCGCGCGCCGGCAGCGCCAGCTCGTTGCCCGACCCAGTGCTGCACCCTCGGCAGCAGGGTCGCAAGGGCGATCAGCCCTGCGAACAGCACGCCCACGCCGATCAGGCGGTGCTGACCCACGAGCGCGATCACCAGCGCGCCGCCTGCGACCATGCTGACGGCCGACGCAGCCAGGGCAAGCTTGCCCGACCGGCTCGACGTCACCTTCGACGTCGCTGTGGCGGCGGTCGAGGCGGTGCGGTCGAGCGCACGCTCGGCCCATGCGAACTCCGTGGCCAAGATGGCGAGGCCCACCACGATGATGAGCACACCGGGCCCGGGCAGCACGAGCATGGCCAGGCCAGCGCCGAGCACGGCGAAGCCGGCGAGCGTGACGACGAGGCGACGAGTGTTGCGGGCGATCCAGCGCAGGAGATCGAGAGGGGAGTGCAGATGGAGGGGCATGGATTCCTTTCGACGGCAGTCGTCGAAGGTCTCTCCCCTGCGCCTGGGCGCAGTGCCGGTGCCGGGACCGGATGAGCCGATCCGTGATGACGACACCGTCGTCGCCGACCGGCGGACCGGACGGCGAGGGATACTCCCCTTCGGCGGCGACTGTACAGGGGTCGCTCGATCCCGGCAATCAGCGTTCCCTGATTCGGACTCGTTCAGTCGTCGAAGCGCGCCGGGTCGATCTGCATCAGGCCGGCGTCGACCACCCGGCGACTGACCACCTTGCCGAAGGTGCGGAGCTGTTCGCACCGCTCGGCACCGAGGGCCGCCCACGGCGTGACGGCGAGTCGATCGGTCGCGGCCTCGACCCGGTCGCGCTGTGCGCGTCCGTCGTCGGTGAACGTGCCGTCGGCGTGCACGAGGCCGCGCGCAGCCATCGACGCCACACCAGCCGACCACTCGTCATCGGTGTAGGCGCGAGTCGCCTGCAGCGCAGCGGCCGGTACGTCACCCGCGGCAGCGTGTGACACGAGGGCGTCGAGGCCGGTCATGTCCTCCATCACCAGCGCAGCGATGTGGCCGTCGCCGCGGAACTCGCGCAGCAGCGTCTGGGCGTGCCAGAGAACCAGGTGCGGCTCGTCGGGCCATGGCAGTGCCGCGTGGCCGGCGAACAGCGGGCGTCCCTCCGGCCGCGCGCACGCCACCATTGCTGCCTCGCGCAACCATGACGCGGCCTGCGCCATCTCGGCGGACGCCAGCAGCTCGTCGTCGAATGCGTGCCGCAGCGACGCATCGACGGCGCGCAATCGTGCGGCGAGCATCGCCGCCGGTGTCGTCAGCGTCCACGCGTCGCGCATCGCATGGCGGACCAGGCCGGGGGCGAAGTTGTAGAACGTCGCCACCACGACCTCGGTGTCGACGGCACCCATGGCCGCGGCGCGAGACGCGAAGTAGCCGGTGCGGTGCTTGCTGACACCGACCTGCGCGTACTCCGGTGGTGCGAACGAGCTGAAGTAGATCATCCCGTGCACGGCCTCGAGGCTGCGCCAGGTGCGCCTCGCGTCGGTGGGTGACAGGTCGCCGGTGGTCATGCGTGGAACGTACAGTGCCGCGCATGGACGATCTCAGGGGGAAGGTCGCCGTGATCACCGGCGGCGGCAGTGGCATCGGCCGGGCGCTCGCGCAGCGCTTCGCCGCCGAAGGCATGCACGTGGTGCTCGCCGACATCGACGAGGTTGCGATGCGCTCCGTCGAGGTCGAGCTCGCCGAGGGCGGCACCCAGGTGCTCACCGTCGTGTGCAACACGTCGTCGGAGGCCGAGGTCCAGGCGCTCGCCGCCGCCACCGTCGAGCGTTTCGGTGGGGCCCACGTGCTGTGCAACAACGCCGGCGTGGTCGGCCGGGGCGACGCGTGGCGCGGGCCGATGGCCGGCTGGGACTGGGTGATCGGGATCAACCTCTACGGCGTCATCCACGGCATCCGGGCGTTCCTGCCGATCATGGAGGACCAGGGCGAGGGGCACATCGTGAACACTGCCTCGATGGCCGGTCTCGTCGCCGTGCCGGGCGCGGCGCCCTTCAACGTCCCCAAGGCCGGCGTGGTGGCGCTCAGCGAAGGGTTGTTCATCGAATTGAAGGCCACCGGTTCGCCCGTGCGCGTCAGCGCGCTGTGCCCGGGCTTCGTGCGCACGAACCTGCTCGAGGGGCAGACCTGGGACGCCCGCCTCGGATCTGACCCTGGCGCGCCCGTCACGCCGATGGGGCAGATGATGGACCAGGCGCTCCGCCAGGGCGTCGAGGACGGCATCGATGCGGCGGATGTCGCGGCTGAGGTGGTCGATGCGATCCGTCACGAGCGGTTCTGGATCCTGACGCACCCCGAGATGCGGCACTCGGTGGTCGAGCGGATGGAGCGAGCCGAACGCCAGGAGAATCCCCTCTGACAGAGGTTCTCGCGAGGGTGCTCGCGCACGCGCGCGCCGTTCCGTAGCATCACCCCGTGGCCGAACGTACGCGCGGGACTTCCACGTCGAACTTCGGCGTGTCGAAACGGGAGAACCACGACGCGTCGGCCTTCTACGCGCGGTTCTCGCCGCCCACCGTCAGCGACGACGACCACGTCGCGACGCCATCGGTCGTCGACCGCGTCATCGTCGGTGATGCGCGCGACATGACCGACGTCGCCACCGGATCGGTGGCGCTCGTGGTCACGTCACCGCCGTACTTCGCGGGGAAGGCCTACGAGGAAGCGCTCGGCGAGGGCGCCATCCCGGCGAACTATCTCGAGTACCTGCAGATGCTGCGCGACGTGTTCGCCGAGTGCCTGCGCGTGCTCGAGCCCGGCGGTCGGATGGCCGTCAACGTGGCGAACCTCGGGCGGCGTCCCTACCGCTCGCTGGCGTCCGACGTCACCGCCATCTTGCAGGACGACCTGCGGATGTTGCTGCGCGGCGAGGTCGTATGGGTGAAGCAGCGGGGCGCGTCCGGATCATGCGCGTGGGGCTCGTTCCAGCGGCCGGGGAACCCCGTGCTGCGCGACGTGAGCGAGCGGGTGGTCATCGCCAGCAAGGGCCGCTTCGACCGAGCTGTCGACGCAAAGGCACGAGCCAAGCGAGGCATGCCGTCGGTGAGCAGCCTCACCCGCGACGAGTTCATGGAGGCCACCCTCGACGTGTGGGAGATGCCGGCCGAGAGCGCGTCTCGTGTCGGTCATCCGGCTCCGTTCCCGGTGGCGCTGCCCGAGCGCCTCATCCACCTGCACACCTACGTCGGTGATCTCGTGCTCGACCCGTTCATGGGTTCGGGCAGCACCGGTGTGGCGGCGGTGCGCACCGGCCGGCACTACATCGGCTACGACCTCGACCACGCGTACGTCGCCGCGGCCGAGGCACGCATCGCTGCCGTCACGGTGGTCGATGGTGTCGAGCTCGTGCCCGGAACCGGACGCGGGGGCGACCCGATCCGTACGGGGTGGTCGGCCCGCGACTACGCACGCTGGTGCCTCACCGAGGCGGGCTTCGCCGACATCACCGACGACGTGGCAGTGGCGCCCGGCGTGGTACCGACGTTTCGTGCGACCCACCCGACCGGTGGCACGTGGTGGTTCGAGGTGGCCGGCGGTCGTACCGGCACCCGGCCCGGCCTGCAGCGCGTCGAGGTGCTGTGGAAGGCGATCGCCAAGGCGTCGGTGGTGCGCGAGGCGCGCTCGGGTGAGCCGTTCGCGGTGCTGTCGTGGGGCCTGCCCAGTGCCGCGTCCGGCGGACGCGCGCTCGACCTGGTCACCGGTACCGGCCGGCCGCTCGCTGCGGTGGTCGACCTGTCGGCCGACGATGCCGTCGCCCGCCTCCGCTCACTCCCCGGCTAGCCCCCGTCCAGCCACCGGTTCCCCACGACCTTTGGCAGGATCCTGTTCCCCACAGCCGCTGTGCGGCACAGGTCAGGATCTGCCGAGGTGGGCGAGCGCGGCGTCGCGTCAGTCGACCCAGTCGGCGAGCAGGTCGGGCACGCGCAACTCGACAGGCACGCGGTCGGTGCCGATCATGCGGTCGATCTGTGCGTGGAAGTGCCAGATCCGGCGCTCCTGGTAGTTCAGTGGGATGCCGCCGTGGGCAGCTGCCTCGACCGACTTCTGGATCGGCTCGAGGTTCTTGGTGTCCTCCTCCATCACGACCTCGAAGCCGGCGAGTCGGCCGTCCCACGACGGGTGCCGCGGCTCGACGCCGTCGGCCGGAGCGAGCCAAATTCGCTCGAGGCGCGTGTGGTCGGCGTCTTCGGGCCAGAACTGCAACAGCGGGAAGCCGACCTTGTCGAGTGGCGTGATCATGTTGGGGAACAGCGCGTATGCCGGGTTGCTGATGTCGTAGAGCTCGTCGAGGCCGGGCGTGGTGGGCAGCCCGACATGGGTCGTGCGACCTGACGCCATGATCGCCTCGGAGTACGGCGTGATCATCCGACTGTGACCGTTGGGCACGAGGCTGATCGCCGCGCCGGCGGGTCGCAGCACGTTGGCCACGGTCTGCGCGTGGATCGTCTTCGCGTGGTACACCTCGAGGAACCCCTCGGCCATGATCTTCCAGTTGCAGCGGTGCGTGGTGCTGAGTCGCGTGAGCACCCGGAGATCGGATCCCATGATCGGCATCAGCTCGTCGGCGAGCGGGCCGAGCCAGTCGAGCAGCGACATCGATGCGTCGTCGAGGTTCACGAAGAGCAGCCCACCCCACGCCTCGCACCGCACCGGTACGAGCCCTCGCTCGGTGGGGTCGAGGCCGACGAAATCTCTCTCGTCGGGTACGCGGACGAGGCGGCCGAGGTGGTCGTAGCTCCACGAGTGGTACTGGCACACCATGAGGCGACACGTGCCGCATTCGTCGCGCACCACGGGGGCGCCACGGTGCCGGCACGCGTTGACGAAGGCGCGGACCTGGCCGTCGTCTCCGCGGACGAGCACGAGCGGCCGACCGGCGACCTCGATGGTGCGATAGGCGCCCGACCCCTCGAGTTCGGTGGTGTGTGCCACGAAGATCCAGCTCCGGGCGAAGACGTGGTCGCGTTCGAGTTGCCACATCGCCGGATCGGTGTACCGGCCGAGCGGTAGGTCGGGGAGGGCGGGGAAGCCCTCGGGCGGGGCGGTGCGAGCGAACTCGTACGCCATCTGGCCCTTGACGCGATCGACGAACGCAGCGGTCATGCACCGAGCGTGCCATCCATCCACGGCACCTCAGCTATCGAGAGACACTGAGACGTTTTCCTTTCCTTCGTCTCAAGCCTGTCCTAGCATGAGCCGATACGGATGCAGATCGTCAACTGCCCCGAGTTCGCCATCTCGGCCACCATCGACCGACCGGAGACCCCCAATGACCGACACGCTCCCGCACGATCCGAACCAGGGCATCTACGGCCCGGTCACCGATTGGGCCACCGACTTCGACCACGCCGACCCCGAGTACAACCTGCACGTCCACGAGATCTGGGCCGACCTGCGCGAGACCTGCCCCGTCGCCCACACCGACCGGTACAACGGCGCATGGCTGCCCGTCACACACGCCGACGTCACCGCGATCGCCTACGACACCGAACACTTCACGTCGCGCTCGGTCATCGTCAACACCAACGAGGTGCTGGCTCAGGCACCCATCGGCGCGGCACCGCCGATCACCAGCGACCCGCCGTTCCATCACCACGCCCGCCGCCTGCTGCTGCCGCCGTTCGCCCCGAAGCAGATCGACCCGTGGGAGGACGACGTCCGCGCGCTGTGCAACGACCTCATCGATGCCATGGGTGACGCGGACGTCGTCGACGCCGCGGTGCAGTTCGCGCAGCACATTCCCGTCAACGTCATCGCCCGGATGCTCGGCTTCCCACTCGAGGACGCCGACATCTTCCGCCGCTTCGTCCACAACGTGCTCGAAGCCGTGAACCTCGCCCCCGGCGCCCGCATCAGTGCGTTCGAGGAACTCGATCGCTACATCGATCGGCAGGTGCTGGACCACATCGAGCACCCGCGTGACGACCTCACCAACTATCTCATGAACGCCACGATCTTCGACCAGCCACTGTCGGTCGAGCACGTGCGCGGCAGCATCGTGCTGCTGCTCGTGGCCGGCATCGACACCACCTGGAGCGCCATCGGTGCGAGCCTGTTCCACCTCGCACAGAATCCGGCCGACCTCAGCCGCCTCGCTGACGAGCCCGAACTGTGGCCGACGGCCATCGAGGAGTTCCTGCGGGCCTACGCCCCGGTCACCATGGCCCGCATGGTCGCCGAGGACGTCGAGTTCAACGGCTGCCCGATGAAGAAGGACGAGTGGGTGCTGCTGCCGTTCCCCGCCGCGAACCTCGACCCAGCCGAGTTCGACCGCGCCGACGAGGTGCTCATCGACCGCGAGGTCAACCGCCATGCGGCGTTCGGCCTCGGTATTCATCGGTGCCTCGGTTCGAACCTCGCTCGCCTCGAGCTGCGCGTCGCGGTGCAGACGTTCTGCGAACGCTTTCCTGAGTTCGAGCTCGCCGACCCCGCCGCCGTCAGGTGGAGCGTGGGCCAGGTGCGCGGACCCCGCGAGCTGCCGGTCCGGGTCCTTCGTCGGAGCTGAGCGCCGTGAGCGCCGGGTGCGCGTAGATGCTCTCCCGGTGCGCCACCGTGCGGGCCATCACACACACCAGCAGTGCGGGCACGAGCGCATGCCAGCCGAACAGCTCGACCGCCATCACCGTCACGGCAACCGGCACGTGCGCGGCAGCGCCGAACACCGCTGCCAGGCCGATGGCCGCCAACGCGACCGGTGGTAGGCCCAACGGGCCGGCGATCACCGAACCCGCGGTCGCGCCCACCACGAACAGCGGGGTGACCTCACCGCCGACGAACCCCGAGCCCAGCGCCACGGCGGTGAAGAGCAGCTTCAGGATCGGCACCTGCCAGTCGACGTGAGCACCGGTGAACGCGAGGTCGGCCAGGGGCAGCGAAAGGCCGAGGTACTCGCGGCCGAACAACCCCATCAGCGCCAGCGTGGCGATGCCGCCGATGACGGGGCGCAGCGGCGGCCACAGGACCTCGTGCTGTGATGCGCGTTTCAACGCCGGCACCACCACGGCGAACACCCTGGCCACCAGCCCGAAGACGAGGCCGGCGGCCAGGAGCCGGAAGAACGTGGTGGGCCCGAACGGCACGCTGATGTGCGGACGGGCGCTGTGGTGGTGCCCCAGTGCGCCGACCACCCAGTTGCCGGCAAATGCAGCAGCGACCGATGCGGTCAGCGCGCGCACGGTGCGACGCCGAGCGACCTCGATCGCGAACACCACGCCGGCGAACGGCACGCCGAACACGGCGCCGAATCCGCCGGCCAGCGCCGCGCGCGCCAACGCGGCGCGGTGCAGGTGGTCGAGCCGCAGCAGGCGCGCGCCGGCGTCGGTGAGCGACGACGACATCTGCACCGCCGTGCCCTCTCGGCCGACCGACGCGCCGACGAGGTGGCCGAGCAGCGTGCCACCGAGCACCATCGGCGCCATGCGGGCCGGTGCACCCTCGGTGTAGGCACGTGCCTCGCTGACAGCCAGCGCCGTGCCCTCGCGGGCGCGGCCGCCGATGCGGTGGTAGGTGAAGCCGATCACGAGCCCGCCCACCGGCAGGAACCACACGAGCCACGGGTGGTCGAGCCGAGCATCGGTGACACGGTCGAGCAGTTCGAGGAACACGAACGCCGCCACGCCGGCCGCGACCCCCGACAGTCCTCCGAGCAGGGCGAGCACGCAGTTGCGGACCACGTGGCCGCGGACGACGTGCAGCACGGTCAGAGCTTCGTGAGTGGCGCCCAGGCGAGCGACAGGTGCTTCGTGCCGACCTCGCGGAACCGGATGGACGCCTCGGCACGGTCGCCCTCGCCGCGTACCTCGACGATGACGCCTTCGCCGAACGTGGGGTGCGACACGTCGTCACCCACGCGCAGGCCGAGGCCCTCGGCACCTGACGGCTGCGGCTGCTGCTGCCGCCCTGCCCGCATGGCGGCCTCGACGACACGCTCGCGGTGGGCCTGGGCGTCGTCGTCGTCGGGGTCGTACGACGAGAGCGCGCTGCGCTTGCGGTAGCCCGGCTCGGCCCCCGCGCCGCCGTCGCGTGCCCGGTCACGCTCGCGATAGCTCTGCCGGCCGTAGCTGCTGCGACCTGCCGTGCCGTTGCCCTTCGAGTCGATGAGGTCGAACGGGATCTCGTCGATGAACCGGCTCGGCGGGTTGTACTGCGTGCTGCCGAACAGGCTGCGGCTCCAGGCGTGGCTGATGTGCAGCCGCTGCTGTGCGCGGGTGATGCCGACATACGCGAGGCGACGTTCCTCTTCGAGCTCGTCGGGGTCGGTCAGCGCGCGGGTGTGGGGGAAGACGCCCTCTTCCACACCGACGAGGAAAACGTTCAAGAACTCGAGCCCCTTCGCCGAGTGCAGCGTCATCAGGACCACGCGATTGTCCTCGTCGAGGTCGTCGGTGTCGGCCACGAGGGACACCTGCTCGAGGAACTCGTCGATGCGCGTGAACTCGCGGGCCGAGCCGATGAGCTCACCGAGGTTCTCGAGCCGCCCGTTCGACTCGACCGAGCTCTCGGCCTCGAGCTCGGCGAAGTAGCCACTGAGCTCGAGCGCGTTCTGGAGCACGTCGGCCGGCGTGCCACCGTGCTCACCCGCGTCGCCCACCATGATCGCGAGGTCGTCGAGCAGTTGCACGAACGACTCGATGCCACGCGCCGCCGGACCTGCCACGCCGGCCTCGCGCGCCCGGCGCATGGCGTCGGTGAACGAGATCCGGTCGCGCCCGGCCAGCGCATCGAGCTTGGCCACGCTCGTGTCGCCGACGCCCCGCTTGGGGACGTTCAGCACGCGCTTCACGCTCACCTCGTCGGCCGGGTTCACGACGGCGCGGAGGTAGGCCATCGCGTCCTTGATCTCGCGCCGGTCGTAGAAGCGTGTGCCGCCCACGACCTTGTACGGGATGCCGGTGCGGATGAGCGACTCCTCCATGACCCGCGACTGCGCGTTGGTCCGGTAGAAGACCGCCACGTCGCGCCACTGCTGACCGTGTTGCTCGTGGAGATCGCGGATCGTGCGGCCCACCCACGTGGCCTCGTCGTGCTCGTCCTGCGCGTGGTAGCGGACGATGCGGTCGCCGGCGCCGAGCTCGCTCCAGAGGTGCTTCTTCTGCTTCGACGGGTTGTTCGCGATGACCGCGTTGGCCGCATCGAGGATGACCTGGGTGCTGCGGTAGTTCTGGTCGAGCACGATGGTGGTGAGGTTCTCGAACGCGTGCTCGAGCTGGGAGATGTTGCGGATGTCTGCGCCGCGAAAGCGGTAGATGCTCTGGTCGGTGTCGCCGACGGCCGTGATCTCGCCGCTGTGTGTGGCAAGCAGCACGGCGAGCTCGTTCTGAGCGAGGTTCGTGTCCTGGTACTCGTCGATCAGGATGTGCTTGAACCGCTGCTGGTAGCTCTCGAGAACGTCGGGGTTCTCGCGGAACAGCTGCACCGTCTTCATGAGCAGGTCGTCGAAGTCCATCGCGCCGGCGCGTTGCAGGCGGAACTGGTACTCGGCGTACACCTCGGCGTGCTTGCGGGCGAAGATGTCCGACGCCAGCATGGCCGCCTGCTGCGAGTCGATCAGCTCGTTCTTCCACTTGCTGATCGTGGCGTGCACCGCCCGGGGCGTGAACCGCTTGGCGTCGAGGCCGAGGTCGCGGATGACGTAGCCGGTGAGGCGTTGGGCGTCGGCCTGGTCGTAGATGCTGAACGTGCGGGGGTAGCCGAGGCGGTCGGCCTGGGCGCGCAGGATGCGGACGCAGGCGGCGTGGAAGGTGCTGACCCACATCTTGTGGGCCACCGGGCCCACCAGCGCGGCAACACGCTCGCGCATCTCTGCTGCAGCCTTGTTCGTGAACGTGATCGCCAGAATCTGCATGGGGTGCACGCCCTCGTGGATGAGGTGTGCGATGCGATGCGTGAGCACACGCGTCTTGCCGGAACCGGCACCGGCCACCACCAGCAGCGGCCCACCGCGGTGGATCACGGCATCGAGCTGGTCGGGGTTCAGCCCGTCGAGCGACATCTCGCGACGCGCCCCGCCCGATGCCTGGCCAGGCGAGTGGTCGGGGAAGAGCTCGGCGTCGAACGACATGGCGATCTCATCCTAGGGAGGGGCTGTCACGGGGATTGCGTGCACCCCTGCCACGGAGTGGTTGAATCTGGGTCATGAAGGCAGCAATCCTCGTCGAGAGCCTCACCGGCAACACCTGGAAAGCGGGCGAGCGCATCGCCTCGCTCCTGCAGCAGGAGGGCTGGACGATCACCGGCCTGAACCGCGTGCGCCAGCCCGATCACGCTGCGATCCAGGAGGCAGACATGGTGCTCGTGGGCACCTGGGTGCACGGCCTGTTCGTCGTGGGTCAGGCACCGTGGGGCATCGGGGCCATCAACCACCTGCCGATCATGCGCGGCAAGAAGTCAGCGGTGTTCTGCACCTATGCGCTGAACCCGGCGAAGACGCTCGACAAGCTCACGACCGCCGTGATGGGTCGGGGTGCCGACGTCCTCGGTGGCGTGGCCATCCACCGAGCCAAGCTCGATGAGCACAGCGACGCCTTTGTCGACCGGTTGCTCGCGAACATCCCGCCCTCGTACGCCAACCGCTGACCCGGCGGGGTCAGGGGCTGATCGTCGCGACCGTCGTGGTGACACCGTCGGCAACGTTGCGCAGGTCGATCGTCACCACGTCGCCCACGATGAGCTTCACGCCCTCGGGGCGGGCGAGGTCGTCGACGCCAAGGGTGCGTCCCTCGCAGTCGGTGAACTCGGCGGTGCCCCGCACCTGCGTCACCCTGCAGGCATCGGTGCGGTCGGCCGGAAAGGCGTAGCGCACCCGCCAGCCCTTCTTCGGCACGTCGCCCTGGTGATCGACGACGATGCTCCGGTCTGCGGCGTCGCCGACGAGACCCTGGAACAGCAGTGGGCCGTCGTCGGCGATGAGATCGGCGAGGTACGTGGTGCGGCCCACCTCGAACGTCGGGGTCGCGAGTCGTTGCTCGACCTGCTCGGGGTTGCCGGACAGGACGGAGGCGATGCCCCACGTGGCGAGTCCGAGCAGCGCGAAGAAGAGGATGCCTCCGAGCACCGGGATGACGGCACGGCCGAGCGGGGTGGTCGGACGGAGGCGCTCCAGCACATCGTCAGTCTGCGGCAGCAGGGACGGTTCCCCAACGCACGGACCTCGACCGCCGGGCAGCCAACTACGCGTCGGTTGGAGGTGCGGGCCGCAAAGGGCGTAGGGTCACCGACTCGTGAAACGTCCGTATCGCGTCGTCGTCGCAAAGCCTGGCCTTGACGGCCACGACCGAGGGGCCAAGACCATCACGCGCGCCCTGCGCGACCACGGTTTCGAGGTCATCTACACGGGCCTCCATCAGACACCCGAGCAGATCGCCGAGACCGCGCTGCAGGAGGATGTCGACGCCGTGGGCCTGTCTCTCCTCAGCGGTGCGCACCTCACCCTGTTCCCGCGTGTGATGGAAGAGCTTCGCGGTCGCGACCTCGGCGAGGTCATGGTGTTCGGCGGCGGCGTCATCCCCGACGCCGACGCACGCACGCTGCGCGAGCAGGGCGTGGCCGAGATCTTCGGTCCGGGCGCGTCGCTCAAGGGCATCGCCCAATGGTTGGAAACGGCGCTCGACGCCAGAGAAGAGGACTGAGCCAGTGGACCTGTTCGAGTACCAGGGCAAGCAGTACTTCGCCCGCTACGACATCCCGGTGTCGCCGGGCGGCGTGGCCTACACCGTCGACGAGGCCGTCGCCCAGGCCGAGGCCGCCGGATACCCGGTCGTGGTCAAGGCGCAGGTGCAGGTGGGCGGCCGCGGCAAGGCCGGCGGCATCAAGCTCGCCGACAACGCCGACGAGGTCCGCCTCCACGCCGGGAACATCATCGGGATGGACATCAAGGGCCACCTCGTGAAGCGGGTGTGGGTCGAGCACGCCAGCGACATCTCGAAGGAGTACTACGCCTCGTACTCGCTCGACCGTGCCGCGAAGAAGCACCTCCTGATGCTCAGCGCCGAGGGTGGCGTCGAGATCGAAGCCGTTGCCGAGTCGAACCCCGATGCGATCGTGCTGCTGCACATCGATCCGGTCGACGGCATTTCGCTCGAGACCGCCCGCGATGCCGCAGTGCGCGCCAAGATCGACGCCGAGGCGATCGACGGCGTCGCCGACATGCTCGTCAAGCTGTACCGCTGCTTCACCGAGGGTGACTGCGACCTCGCCGAGATCAACCCGCTCATCCTGCGACCGGACGGTGGCGTGCACGCCCTCGACGCCAAGGTGAGCCTCGACAACAACGCCGGCTACCGCCATCCCGAGTGGGACGAGTTCCGTGCCACCGAGGAGCTCGACGAGCGCGAGCAACTCGCCCGCACGCACGACCTGCAGTACATCGGTCTCGACGGCACCGTCGGCATCATCGCCAACGGCGCAGGCCTCGCGATGAGCACCCTCGACGTCGTGAACCAGGTGGGTGGCACAGCCGCCAACTTCCTCGACATCGGCGGCGGCGCCAACGCCGACATGATGGCCGCCGCCCTCGGCGTCATCAACAGCGACGAGAACGTGAAGAGCATCTTCATCAACATCTTCGGCGGGATCACCCGCGGCGAGGAAGTCGCGAAGGGCATCGTCGAGGCCATGAGCCGCGTCGAGCTGCGTGCCCCGATCGTCATCCGCCTCGACGGCACGAACGCCGAAGAGGGACGTCAGATCATCCTCGACGCCGGCATTCCCGAGAGCAAGCTTGTCTCGAAGCCCACCATGTTGGAAGCGGCCCGCGCAGCGGTCGCACTCGCGAACGGAACGAACTGATGGCCATCTTCGTCAACGCCGACACCAAGGTGATCGTGCAGGGCCTCACGGGTGGTCAAGGCAAGTATCACGGCCTGCGCAACCAGGCCTACGGCACGCAGGTCGTCGGCGGCGTCACGCCCGGCAAGGGCGGCTCCGACGTCGAAGGCATCCCGGTGTTCAACACCGTGGCCGAAGCCGTCGCCGCCACCGGCGCCACAGCGTCGTTCATCGCTGTCCCGCCGAAGGCTGCTGCCGCAGCCATCCTCGAGGCAGCCGCCGCAGGCATCGCGTTCATCGTCTGCATCACCGAGGGCATCCCCGCACAGGACGAGGCCAAGGTCTTCAACACCCTGCTGCGCGACTTCCCGAACACCCGCCTGCTCGGCCCGAACTGCCCCGGCATCATCAGCCCAGGCAAGTGCAACATCGGCATCACCGCCGGCGAGATCGCACAGCTGCCCACCGCGTCGGGTCCCAACGTCGGCATCGTCAGCCGCTCGGGCACGCTCACCTACCAGGCGCTGTACGAGCTGAAGCAGCGCGGTATCGGTGTCAGCACCTGCGTCGGCATCGGCGGCGACCCGGTCCCCGGTACGAACTTCATCGACTGCCTGAAGGAGTTCCAGGCCGACCCCGAGACCCACGCGATCATCATGATCGGCGAGATCGGTGGCTCGGCCGAGGAAGAGGCGGCCGAGTTCATCAAGGCCAACGTCACCAAGCCGATGAGCGCCTA
Organism: Ilumatobacteraceae bacterium; assembly: GCA_040878255.1. Classification (GTDB taxonomy): domain Bacteria; phylum Actinomycetota; class Acidimicrobiia; order Acidimicrobiales; family Ilumatobacteraceae; genus VFMC01. The sequence goes on along the minus strand of JBBDMO010000081.1, from coordinate 273 downwards.
CATCGCCGGTGTCACCGCCCCCGAGGGCAAGAAGATGGGCCACGCCGGGGCCATCACCAGCGGCGGCAAGGGCACGGCCCAGGGCAAGATGGACGCACTCCGCGCCGCTGGCGTGAAGGTGGGCCTCAACCCCACCGAAGCCGGCGATCTGATGGCCGAGATCGTCGCCACCCTCTGATCGAACCGACTCTCGGTGTGCCGCACTGCGGCCAACACGCGCAACGGTCCCGTGCTGCTCGCCAGCACGGGACCGTTCTCGTTCAGCACCCCGGT
>JBBDMO010000080.1:0-21762 GCA_040878255.1 Ilumatobacteraceae bacterium | reverse complement strand
GGGGAGTGGTGGGGAAAATAGTTGACGAATGGGGGGTCAAGGGGGAAGAATGGGGAGGTGGCGGAAATCGCGCGTGGCGCGCGGTGCCGAGGACCATCGGAAGGGGTGAGACCAGGTGCTGTTCGTCGGGACGCATGAGCGACAGCTCGATGACAAGGGCCGCCTGGCCCTGCCGGCTTCCTTCCGTGCGCACCTCGGCGAGCACTGCTACCTGTCTTTCGGCGACGGCAAGTGCGTCAACGTGGTGCCCGCTGACGTCTTCGAGACGATGGCCGAGCAACTCATGGCGCGTGTCGAGCGGGGCGAGCTGAGCATGCAGCGTCAGCGCGTCGTGTCGTCGAGCGCCACGCTCGTCACCGTCGACAAGCAGGGCCGAGTCAGCATCGACGACAAGCTCCGCGAGTTCGCCGGGCTCACGACCGAATCCCGCGTGGTGGTCACCGGCAACTTCAAGGTGATCGAGATCTGGTCGCCCGAGCGCTTCGAGCGCATCCACGACGCAGGCACCAGCGATCTCGCTGGTGACGACGAATGAAAGGGGAACGAGGAACCTTCGCTCCGACGACCACCGCACACACCCGAGCCCGTGGCGCATCTGCAGTTCGCCGGCCGGCAAGATGGACAGCCCCACTCCGCCCGCTTGCCGTCTCGTCGACCGGGGAGACATCCCGGCGACACCCGCCGACCGGCGGGCTGCAGATGCACCACGGTTCCCCGAGGACCACGCATGAGTGACCGCTTCGAACACAGCCCTGTGCTGCTGGCCACGATCGTCGAGATCTTCGCCAGCGTCCCGCCCGGTTGGGTACTCGATGCCACGCTCGGCGGTGCGGGCCATGCCACAGCGCTGCTGGAGGCACACCCGCACATCAGCATCCTCGGCCTCGACCGCGACGGCGACGCCCTCGCCGTGGCACGTGAGCGACTGGCCGCCTTCGGAGATCGCGCTCGGACGGCACACGTTCGGTTCGACCACCTCGATGACGCCATGGAAGCACTCGCCATCCCAACCCTCTCCGGTGCGCTGTTCGATCTCGGTGTCAGCTCGCCGCAACTCGACCGCGCCGACCGCGGGTTCTCGTATCGCAACGAGGCGCCCCTCGACATGCGCATGGACCAGCGTGAAGAGTGGACCGCCTCCGACATCGTGAACGGCTACGACGAGGCTCGTCTGGCACGCGTCCTGCGGGTTCACGGCGACGAGCGTTTCGCCGGCCGGATCGCTCGTGCCATCATCGCCGCGCGCCCCATCGAAACGACCACTCGCCTCGCCGAGGTCGTCGTCACCGCCATCCCTGCGGCCGCTCGCCGAACCGGCGGCCACCCGGCGAAGCGCACCTTCCAAGCCCTGCGCATCGAGCTGAACGGCGAACTCGAGGTGCTGCCGGTCGCGCTCGATGCCGCCATCGAGCACACCGTCCCGGGCGGCCGGATCGCCGTGCTGTCGTACCACTCGGGCGAGGACCGGATCGTGAAGGACCGTATGCGTCAGGCCGAGACCGGTGGCTGCGCCTGCCCACCCGAACTGCCGTGCGTGTGTGATGCGGTGCAAACCGTTCGCGTCGTGCGCGGTCTGCCGAAGGCTCCGAGCACTGCCGAACGCGAATCCAACCCCCGTGCCCGGAGCGCACGCCTCAGGGTGGTCGAGAAGATCGTCGGCACTCGCCGCGGCGCGGGCCGGATGTGACCGTGGGCGCAACAGCACATGCCCACGTCGATCCTGTCCCGCGTCGAGGCGCCACGCCGCTCGAGCGTCGTGCCCCCGGTGTGTCCACCCGTCGCCACAACGTCGCGGGCCCCCGCGTGATGGTGCGTGCGACGGTGGGCATCGAGGCGTCGCGACCGTCACTGATGCTGGTGCCGCGGCGCCGCCGGGCCACGCACCTCGCGGTGCTCGTCAGCGTCACGGTCGGCCTCGCCATGCTGGGTGCCGCAGCATTCCAGACGCAGCTCGCCAAGCGGCAACTCGTGCTCGACCAGCTCGACGACCGGATCGGGCAGTCGCACGCGCACTACGAATCGCTGCGGCTCTCGCGGTCGCAGCTTCGTTCGCCCGAGCGTCTCGCCGGCATCGCCGAGGCGAACGGCATGAAGACATCCAACGACACCGGCTTCCGCACCGTGTCACCCGAGGTCGAGCTGGCCGTGCAGCAGAGCACCGGCATGATCACCCAGCGCGACATCCCGTACGGCGAGGCACTGCTCGACGAGTACCGCGTCGTCAAGGCCCTCGGGGAGGCCATCCCGTGAGCCGCCGCCCACCGGTCGAGCCGCGATCGATGCGCACCAGCACGGCGGGTGCCCGCACCCGCAGCCATGCCCCTGCACGTGCCCGAACCGCCCCGTCGGCGACTGCGACGCGGCATCGCTCGACCTCGGCGCAGACACACCACGAGCCGACCGTTGCCCGTCGCCAGCCGGCGCGCCACGCTGCGGCACCGCCGGTGCAGCCGCGGCCTCTCCAGAAGAGACAGTCGCGCCAGCCTCGCGTTGCCCGCTACCACTTCAAGGCGGGTCAGAGCCGCCGCCGCCTGCTGGCTATGTTCATCGCCTCTGCGCTCGTGTTCGGTGTGGTCATCGGGCGCGTGGTCATGCTCCAGACGACCGATGCCGATTCGCTGCGGGCCGCCGGCCGCGAGCAGCGCACCAGCGAGACCGTGCTGAAGGCCGGACGCGGTGTCATCTTCGATCGCAACGGCGATGAGCTCGCCCTGTCGGAGCCCGCCATCACCGTGTACGCCGACCCGCGCCTCGTGAACGATCCGTCCGCAACTGTTGCGACGCTGGCCAGTTTGCTCAGCCTCTCGCCCGAGCGCCAGCAGCAGCTGGTCACCTCGTTCACGACCAAGGACAAGGGGTTCGTCTACGTTGCCCGACAGGTGACGCCCGACCAGGCTGTGGCTGTCGAGTCGCTTGCGCTGAACGGCGTACGCACGATGGACGAGGATCGCCGCACCATGCCTGCCGGCTCTGTCGGCAAGAGCGTGATCGGGCGCACCGACATCGATGGCACCGGCATCGCAGGTCTCGAGTTGCAGTATGACAAGTGGCTCACCGGCACCGACGGCGAGCAGGTGCGCGAACACGACCGAAACGGTCGTTCGCTCCCGGGCAGCGCAGCGAACACCACGGCGAAGCCGGTGCCCGGGGGCGACGTCGTGCTCACGATCGATCGCTCTGTCCAGTACTCCGTCGAACAGGCGATGCTGGCGCAGGTGGCCACGCTGGGGGCCAAGGGCGGCAGCGCGCTCGTGCTCGACACCGACACCGGCGAGGTGCTTGCGATGGTCGGCGTGCAGCGCGATCCCGAGACGGGCGAGGTGTCGGTCACGTCCGGCAACATCGCTGCGGTCGAGTCGGCCGAGCCGGGCTCGGTGGTCAAGGCGATCACGGTCGCGGCAGCGTTGAACGAGGGCACGGTGACACCCGACACCACCTTCGAGGTGCCGTACAAGAAGCAGTACAGCGATACCGAGCTGCACGACGCCGAGCAGCACCCGACCGGTATGTGGCCGGTCTCGCAGATCCTTTCGAAGTCGTCGAACATCGGCACGATCGAGACGATGCTCACACTCGCTCCCACGCTGCGCGAGACCAAGGAGAAGCTCGGCGCGTACTTCGCCGCCGTCGGCCTCGGTCAGACGAGCGCCCTCGACTTCCCGAACGAGTCACGTGGCCTCGGCGCCGACTGGACGAAGTGGGAGGGTGCCGAGCAGTACACCGTCGCCTACGGCCAGGGCATCGCGTCGACGTCGGTGCAGTTGGCGGCGGCGATCAACACGATCGCCAATGGTGGCGTCTACGTCGCACCGAAGCTTGTCAAGGCCATGGTCGATCCCCTGGGAGCGCTCACCGAGACAGCCCCGTCGATGGCCCGCCAGGTCTTTCGCCCCGAGGTCGCTGCGCAGGTGACCACCATGATGCGTGATGTCGTGTGTGCTGGCACGGCGACCCGCGCCCAGGTTTCTGGCATTTCGGTCGCCGGCAAGACCGGCACCGGCTTGAAGGCGCAAGACGGCGGCGGGTACAACGACGCCGACGGCAATCGCAAGTACTACTCGTCGTTCGCTGGCTTCTTCCCGGCCGAGAACCCGCAGGTGACCGTGCTGATCTCGATCGACGAACCGCCGGGTGCCGACGGGCAGGAGACCCGCTTCGGCGGCACCGCCGCGGCACCCGTGTTCGCGGTGATCGCGCCGACGATCATGCACGAGATGGACATCGTGCCGCCCGTCTCGGGCGGCGGTTGCCCCCGTGGCTGAGCGAACGGTCGCGCAGGTCCTCGCCGATCTCCGGGGTGGACCGGCGTGCGTGCTCGAGGGTGGCGACGTCGCCATCAGCGACATCACCGTCGACTCACGAGAGGCCGGCATCGGCTCGATCTTCTCGTGCGTGCGGGGTGAGCATCACGACGGTCACGACTTCGCCGCCGAGGCGGTGGCAGCGGGCGCGAGCGCGCTCATCGTCGACCATCTGCTGCCGCTGGCCGTGCCGCAGATCGTGACCTCGAACGTTCGTGCTGCGACCGGCTGGGTGTCGGCCTCGGTGTTCGGCCACCCGAGCGATTCGCTGCTGACCTTCGGGGTCACGGGCACCAACGGCAAGACAACGACATCGCAGCTGATCGGCTCGGTGCTGCGCGGGAGCGGCCGCATCGCCGAGGTCTTCGGCACGCTGTCGGGCAAGCACACGACGCCGGAGGCACCGGTGCTGCACCGCTCGTTGGCGCGATGCCGAGACGAGGGCGTTGCCGCCGTTGCGATGGAGGTCTCGTCGCACGCGCTCGCCCTCGATCGCGTCGCCGGCGCCCACTTCGACATCGCCGTCTTCACCAACCTCGGCCGCGATCACCTCGACCTGCACGGCACCGTCGAGCGGTACTTCGCAGCGAAGGCGCAGTTGTTCGAGCCGGCACTGTCGTCGATCGGTGTCGTGAACGCCGACGACGTCCATGGACGGCTCCTCCTCGACACGATGGAGATCGAGGCCGTTCCCTTCTCGCTCGCGGATGCGAGCGATGTCGTGGTCGGGCCGACGCACCACGGGTACTGGTGGCGTGGTGTACGCATCGAGGTCGGCATCGGAGGCGCCTTCAACGTGATGAACAGCCTCGCGGCCGCGACGGCGTGCGCAGCCGCCGGTATCGACGTCGAGACGATCGGCCGCAGCCTCGGTGACGCTGCCCCGGTGCCCGGTCGTTTCGAGCCGATCGTCATGGGTCAGCGCTTCTCGGTGGTGGTCGACTTCGCGCACACCCCGGACGGACTGCGCGAGGCGCTGCAGGCAGCGCGTGCAGCGGTCGTCGGCGGCCGGGTGATCGTGGTGTTCGGCTGCGGCGGTGACCGTGACCGGGAGAAGCGCCCGGAGATGGGCGCAGTGGCGGCCGAACTCGCCGACCACATCGTGATCACGTCCGACAACCCACGCTCCGAGGACCCGTCGGCCATCATCGATGCCACGGTTGCGGGGGTGCCCCACGACTACCGTACGAACGTTGTGATCGAACCGGACCGCAGAGACGCCATCGCCATTGCACTGCAGATGGCTGCACCCGGGGATCTGGTGCTCATCGCCGGCAAGGGCCACGAGGCCACACAGACCATCGGTGACCGGATGCTGCCGTTCGATGACCGCGTGGTGGCACGCGACTTGCTGGAGGCGGCGACGTGATCGCCGTCATGATCGCCGGAGCGACCGCAATGGTCGTGTCGCTGTTCGGTACACGATTCCTCATCACGTTCTTCCGCAACCGCGGGAAGGGCCAGCCCATCCTGGGCAAGGAGGACCACGGCCCCGAGCACCACATCAACAAGCAGGGCACACCCACGATGGGCGGCCTGGCCATCATCTCCGCTGCGTTCGTCGGATGGGTCGTCGCCCATGCACGAGACGGTCTCGTGTTCTCGACCCAGGCGATGATCATCTGGTGCGGCATCTTGGTCATGGCCTTCATGGGCTTTCTCGACGACTACATCAAGGTCACGAAGGCCCACAACCGCGGCATCTTCTGGAAGAGAAAGAGCTGGATCACCCTGGCGCTCGCGGTCGGCACCGCATGGTGGCTCTCGGCCAGCACGGGCATCAGCGAGACGTTGTCGTTCACGCGCTCCACGTCGCCGGGCTGGACCCTGCACACGATCGTCTGGATCATCTGGGCCGGCATCATCATCTGGGCCACCACCAACGCCGTGAACGTCACCGACGGACTCGACGGTCTGGCCGGAGGCTCGGCGCTGATGGGGTTCCTGGCGTTCACGATCATCGCCTACTGGGCGTTTCGTAACCCCGACATCTACTCCGGGGTGGTGAACCCGCTCGACCTCGCCGTGGTGGCGGCCGGCTTCGCCGGGGCCTGCGGTGGGTTCCTGTGGTTCAACGCGGCACCGGCGCGCATCTTCATGGGTGACGTCGGTGCCCTGGGTGTTGGTTCCGCCCTCGCCCTGCTCGCGCTCGGCACGAACACCCAGATCCTGCTGATCCTGATCTGCGGCATCAACGTCATGGAGGCCGGATCGGTCGCGATCCAGATGGGCGTGTTCAAGGCATCGGGTCGCACGAAGCGGCTGTTCCGCATGTCGCCCGTGCACCATCACTTCGAGTTGCTCGGCTGGCCCGAGACCACCGTCATCATTCGCTTCTGGATCATCCAGGGCATCTGTGTCGCCACGGCGCTCGCGATCTTCATCGGCGACTTCACTCGGCTGGAGGGCCTGCGTTGACCGCCGGGCGGCCCGGCGACACGGTGCTCCTGTATGGGGTGGCGATCGCCGGCGAGGCACTCGGGCGCGCCCTGGCCGAACGCGGACACCGTCTCGTCGTCGCCGACGATCAACCCGACGATCGCAAGCGTGCCATCGCTGCCGAACTCGGTGCCGAGCTGATCGAGGCTCCCGACGCCGACGTGATCGGACGTCTGGTCGCTGCCGTATCGATCGTCGCGCCGGCACCCGGTGTGCCCGAGACGCACGCTGTCGTTCGGGCTGCACTGGCCGCCGGGGTACCGCTGCGGACCGAGATCGATCTCGCCTACGAGTGGGAGCAGGAACGACCGGGCGGCCCTCGTCCGATGATCGCCGTCACCGGCACCGACGGCAAGACCACGACCACGTTGATGGTGGCCGCGATGCTCGAGGCGGCGGGCGTGCGCACCGCTGCGGTCGGCAACACCGAGGTACCCATGGTGGCCGCCCTGGCCGAACCGGTCGACGCCTTCGCGGTCGAGTGCAGCAGCTTTCGCCTCTCGTGGACCACGGCGTTCCGGGCCGAGGCAGCGATCTGGCTGAACCTGGCGCCCGACCACCAGAACTGGCACACCTCGATGGCGTCGTACGAGGAGGCGAAGGCGAACATGTGGAAGCACCAGCGCCGCACCGATGTCGCCATCGGGTGGGCCGGTGACGACGTCGTCATGCGTCGCCTGGCCGCAGCCCCCGCACGCCACGTCACCTTCGCAGCGTCCGGTGCCGATTACCACCTCGACGCCGACGGCGTTCTCGCCGGGCCCAACGGCGCATTCGCGTCGTCGGCGTCGCTGTCGCGGCGGTTCCCACACGACCTGAGCAACGCACTGGCCGCGACCGCTGCGTGCATCGAGTCGGGGTTGGTGCCCGCGGACCGCATCGACGACGGGCTTCGCTCGTTCCGCTTCCCACCGCATCGCATCGAGCCGCTCGGCAGCCACCGGGGCGTCGAGTGGTACAACGATTCGAAGGCCACATCGCCGCACGCGGCCCGAACGGCCATCCGGGCGTTCGACTCGATCGTGCTCATCGCCGGCGGACGCAACAAGGGGCTCGATCTCACCTCCCTCGCCGACGACATCGATCGCATCTCAGCAGTCGTTGCGATCGGTGAGTCGGCCGCCGATGTCGAAGCTGTGTTCGTCGGACGCCGACCCGTTGTCGTCGCCCACTCGATGGCCGACGCGGTCACCGCAGCAGACCGCTTGGCATCGGCCGGCGATGTCGTGCTGCTGTCGCCGGCGTGCGCCAGCTTCGACTGGTACCCGCACGGGGGGTATCCCGCACGCGGTGACGACTTCCGTCGGCTCGTCGCCGACCTCCAGCACACCCACCCCGGAGGGATCTCGTGAGCACGAGCAGCATCCTCATCGGCGATCGTCGCCGCCAGGCAGCCGAACGGGCGGCGGCCCTGCGGCGCCATCCCACCAGGCGCAACGGCGGCGCGCCGGTCAAGCCGTCGGGACCGCCGCCGACCACGTTCTACGTGATCGCCCTCGTCGTCACCGTCTTCACGATGTTGGGCCTCGTGATGGTGCTGTCCGCTTCGTCGGTTCGCCTGTTCCACGCCGGCGAGTCGCCATGGCGCATCTTCACCCGCCAGCTCGTCTGGGCGGTGCTCGGCTCGATCGCACTCTGGATCTGCGCCCGCGTTCCGTACGGCACGTGGCGCCGATTCGTGACGCCGATCCTCCTCGCCGCCACAGTCGGCATGCTGCTTCCCTTCGTGCCCGGCATCGGGCTCGAGGTCAACGGGGCGAGGGCCTGGGTGTCGCTCGGGTCGCTGAGCGTCCAGCCGTCGGAGTTCATGAAGGTCGCCGTGTTGCTCTACTGCGCAGCGCTGCTGACATCACGCGAGGACGACATGCACGACCTGCGCCGGACGATGTTCCCGGTGCTCTACGTCGCTGCGCTCGGTGCGGGCCTCTGCGTTCTGCAGGGCGACCTCGGATCGGCGATCGTGCTCGGCGGCATCGTGTTCGCCGTGGCCTTCGTGGGTGGCGCACCGCTCGTGCCGATCGGTGTCGCGGGTGCGCTGGGTGCCGTCGGCGCAGTGCTGTTCGCCATGTCGAGCCAACGGCGTTTCAACCGGTTCACGGCGTTCCTCGACATCACCGGCAACCGCGACCACCTGAGCTACCAGCAGTACCAGGCGATGATCGCAATCGCCCAGGGTGGCCCCACCGGTGCGGGCCCGGGCCGTGGTCTCACCAAACTCGGTGACTTCCTGCCACTTGCCCACAGCGACTTCATCTTCGCGGTGATCGCCGAGGAACTCGGCCTGTTCGGCGTCGTCGCCGTCATCGGTGGCTTCATCGTGCTCACGTTCTGTGGTGTGCAGGTGGCGCTTGCGGCGAGCGACCGATTCGGCAGCCTGCTGGCAGGTGGCATCGTCGGCTGGCTCGTCGTGCAGACGCTGATCAACGTCGGTGGTGTCACCCGCCTGATGCCGGTGACCGGCCTCACTCTGCCGTTCTTCTCGGCGGGGGGCAGTTCGCTCTTCGTGTGCATGGCGGCATCGGGCTTGCTGCTCAACGTCGCCCGTCACGCCCGGTGAGCGCCACCTGCGACGCTGTCGTCACGGGCGGCGGAACCTCGGGGCACGCCCTGCCCGCCATCGCGATCATGGACCGCCTCGTTGCCGCCGGTCACGCGCCCGGGGCGCTGCATTACGTCGGCACCGAGCGAGGCATCGAGGCCCGGCTCCTTCCACCAACGGGATATCCGCACACGTTGCTCGACGTCGTGGGCCTGCAGCGATCGCTCTCGCGACGCAACCTCGCCTTCCTGCCGAAGCTCATCGGCTCGACGCGTCGGGCTCGGCGGCTCCTGCGCGAGTTGCGTCCGAGTGTGGTCGTGAACGTCGGCGGGTACGCAAGCATGCCTGCGACCTTCGCCGCCCGACTGTGCCGCATCCCGGTCGTGGTGGTCAGCTACGACCTGCGGCCGGGGCTCGCCTCGAAGCTCAGCGCCCGGTTCGCCGCTGCTTGCGCCGCAGCCTTCCCCGACTCGCCGCTGCCGCGGGCGCGCACCACGGGCGCGCCTATCCGGCCGGAGATCATCGCGATCGACCGTGCGCGCGATCGTGCCGGTGCGCGGGCTGCCCTCGACATTCCCGCCGACCGCTTCGTGGTGACGGTGTTCGGGGGGTCGCTGGGGGCCAAGGCCGTCAACGAGGCTGTGCTCGGCCTGGTCGAGGCTCGGTCTGGGCGTACCGACCTGTACGTCCACCATGTGGTCGGTGACCGGTGGCTCGCCGAGATGCCACCCTCGCGCACCGACCCAGCGGCCATCATGTACCGCGTGATCGGATACGAGGACCGCATGCCGCAGCTCTACGCCGCGTCCGACCTCATGGTCACGCGCGCCGGTGCCAGCACCATCGCCGAGCTCGCGGCCACGGGCATGCCCGCCATCGTGGTCCCGTGGCCGGATGCCGCCGAGAACCATCAGCTCGACAACGCCCGCACCCTCGCCGACGTGGGCGGGGCCGTGCTGCTCGAGCAGCACGACCTCACCGTCGAATCGCTCGGCGCGCTCGTCGACGAACTCGCAGCCGACCCGTCTCGCCTCACCGAGATCGGACGTCGGGCCTTCGTCGAGGGCGAGCGTCACCGTGGCACGTCGCTGATCGAGCTGATCGACGAGGTCGCATCGCGATGACGCTGACCACCGGCAGTGCGCCCACCGCACCGCTCGACCTGTCGACGCCGCAGCGGTTGCACGTGGTGGGTGTCGGTGGCCCGGGCATGAGTGCGATCGCCATCGTGCTCGCCGAGATGGGCCACCACGTCAGCGGGTCTGATCTGCGCGAGCGCGCCGTGCTCGACCGTCTGCGCACCGGTGGTGTCGAGGTGCACGTGGGGCATCGCCGCGACCTCGTGCACGGGTGCGATGCAGTCACCTACAGCACCGCCGTGCCCGAACGGAACGTCGAGGTGCACGAGGCCCGGCTCAGCGGTGTGCCGGTGCTGCGCCGGGCCGGCATGCTTGCCTCGATCTGCGCCCAGGCGAAGGCGCTGGCAGTGGCCGGCACACACGGCAAGACCACCACCACCTCGATGCTGATGCTCATCCTCGCCGAGGCCCAGCTGCGGCCCAGCTTCGTCATCGGCGGCGACGTCACCGACACGGGCACGGGAGCCCAGTGGACGGGCGGGGAGTGGCTGGTCGTCGAGGCAGACGAAAGCGACGGCACGCACCTCGAACTCCCGTTGTACGGCACGATCCTCACCAACGTCGAGGTCGACCATCTCGACCATTACGGCTCGTTCGAGGCGATCATGGCCGGCTTCGACCAGTACCTGTCGCAGATCGATGGACCGAAGGTGCTGTGCGTGGACGACCCGGTGTGTCGACAGCTCGCAGCGTCGCACGGCGCCGTCACCTACGGCACCGGCGAAGCGGCTGACGTGCGTGCGGTCCGTATCGAGGCATCGCATGGCTCGCACCGCTTCGATGTCGAGCGGGCAGGCACGCTGCTCGGCACCATCGACCTGCCGTTGCGCGGCATCCACAACGTCCGCAACGCCACCGGTGCGATCGCGCTCGCAATGCAGATCGGTGTCCGGTTCGACGAGTGCGCTGCTGCGCTCGCCCGTTTCGGTGGCGTGGCGCGACGGTTCGACATCAGGGGCAACGCTGCCGGTGCGACCCTGGTCGACGACTACGGCCACCTCCCCGCGGAGATCGCCGCTGTGCTCGCCGCCGCTCGCAACAGCGGTGACGGTTGGAGGCGGGTGATCGCGGTCTTCCAGCCCAACCGGTTCAACCGGATCGCGGCGATGTGGTCCGAGTACGGCGACGCCTTCGTCGACGCCGATGTGATCGTGCTCACCGACATCTACGCCAGCGGCACCACGGCCATCCCCGGGGTCACGGGAAAGCTGCTCGTGAACGCAGTTCTCGATCGCCACCCGCATGCGCGCGTGCTGTGGTTGCCGAAGCGATCCGACCTCATCGACGTCGTGGCCGCCGAGCTACGTGACGGCGACGTGTGCATCTCGATGGGGTGCGGGGACATCGCCTCGTTCCCGGCCGAGGTCATCGTCCGGCGGGCCGAACTGGACGGCCGGTCGGCGTGAGCACTGCCGATCGGCAGCGCATCGACGATGCTGCCCGCGCCCTCGGGTCGCAGACCGACCGGGACGTGCCCCTGGGTCCGATGACCACCTACCGGGTGGGGGGTGCCGCAGCGCTGTTCGCCCGCCCCGCCTCGCTCGACGACCTGCGTGCGATCACGAGTGCCTGCGATGCGACCGGGCTGCCGATCCTGGTCGTCGGCCGTGGCTCCAACCTGCTCGTCGCCGACGACGGTTTCGTCGGCATCGCGGTCTCGCTCGCGCAGCTCGGGACCGACATCGAGATCGCTCCACAGCACCCCACGGTGGGCGACACGTCAGACGCCGTGGTGGTGCGCGCCGGGGGAGCGGTGGCGCTGCCCGTCCTGGCCCGCCGCACCGTGGCAGCGTCGCTCAGCGGGTTCGAATGGGCTGTCGGGGTTCCCGGCAGCGTGGGTGGCGGTGTGCGGATGAACGCTGGCGGCCACGGCTCGGACATGGCTGCATCACTGGTCGACGTCGAGCTGTTCGACCTCGGCCTGGGTCAACACGTCAGCCTGCCCGCATCGGCGCTCGGGCTGCGGTTCCGTGGTTCGGACATCGCCGATCACCAGGTGGTGCTCGCTGCCCGGCTTGCGCTGACCCGCGGCGATCGCAGGCGAGGCGAGGAAGAGCTCGACGAGGTCGTGCGCTGGAGACGCGAGCACCAACCCGGTGGGCAGAACGCGGGGTCGGTGTTCGTGAACCCGGTGCCGGGTGAGGTGACCGCCGGCGCGCTCGTCGATGCGGTAGGACTTCGTGGCATGCGGATCGGTACCGCCCACGTCAGCGAGAAACACGCCAACTTCATCCAGGCCGACGAGGGTGGTTCGGCCACCGACGTCCGCGCTGTCATCGAGCACGTGCGCGCCGTCGTCGCCGAGCGGACCGGCCACCTGATGCGCAGCGAGGTGCGCCTGGTGGGATTCCCCGACGTGCCGGCCGACGCCCACCGCGGGGTCACCTGGTGAACGAGCCCACGCCGCCACACGGCGACCACGTCCTGCCCTCGGTGCTCGACGAGCTGCGCGCCGCCTTTGGTTCTCGCGATCTCGCCGCCTCACCCGAGACCGCGCATGAGGCGCCGCAACCCGATGCCGAGCCCGCCGAACCCGTCGTTGCCGAACCCGCAGTAGCCGAGCCGACGCCGGATCCACCGACGATCGAGCGTCGAACGATCAAGATCGGAAGCGACGACGAGCTCCCCGATGCCGTGTATCTCGAGGCGCCCGGGCCCGCCGCCGAGCGGTCGGCTGCCGAGTTGCGCAGCACAGATGGCGGCGGTGGCGGCCACACGACCGGCGGTACGACCATCGTCATCGGTGACGAGCTCGATGCCTCGGGAGCGTTCGACGCCGTCGAGGCGCCGAGCCGCTCGATGGACCCGCGCCTGCGTGCTCGCCGTATCGCTGTCAAGCGCGCACAGGGCCGCAAGCGCCTGCTGTGGGCGGCCGGGATCGGCGGCGCGGTGGTCGCGGTGGTTGCGGTGCTCGCGGTGTTCGCGTCGTCGTTGTTCGCCGTCGAGGTCATCGACCTCCAGGGTGCCGTGTACTCGCAGGCCCGCTACGGCGACCAGTTGCAGCGGGTGATCGACGAGTTGGAGGGCGAGCCGGTGCTACTGGTCGACACGATGCGCGCCGAGCGCGAGCTCGAGACGATCCCGTGGGTCGAGCGTGCCTTCGTGAGCACCGACTTCCCGAACCGCGTGATCATCGACATCCGCGAGCGACGCCCGCTCGCGACCTATCAGGGATCTGATCAGCGCTATCGCGTGATCGATGCCGACGGGCGTGTCCTCGATGTCCTCGACGGCCGCCCGGTGGATTACATCCTGCTGACCGGTGTGGGCCCCGACCTCGAGCCCGGATCGATGTCGGGCACCCAGTTCGCCCAGGCCGCGCAGATGGTCGGCGCCCTTCCGGGCGAGCTACGTGCAATCACCGAGTCCGGATCAGTCGACGCGACGACCGGTGATCTCGGGCTGCAGCTCGCAGGGGGCGTGTCCGTGCGGATCGGCACGTTCGACCGTCTCGACTCGAAACTCGCTCGCCTGCTGCAGCAGGTGCGCGACGGCCTCGACGGCATCGGGAGCCTCGACGTGTCCACCGACGAGGTGATTCAGACCCCCGCCTCGGGTGGTTGATCGCGACCTCGACCAGACATCGAGGGTCACGATGAGCAGGAGTTCCGCGCTTCCATGCTGTCGACATGACAGACTGCTCGCCATTGCGCGGTTGTGTCGTCTGGCATAGCCACTCGTTACGATCGAAGGCACCATGTTCAACCCACGTCACGAAAGCTGGAGGTCACGCTGATGGCCGGCGCACCACAGAACTATCTCGCCGTCATCAAGGTGATCGGCGTGGGTGGCGGTGGCGTCAACGCCGTCAACCGCATGATCGATGCCGGGCTGAAGGGCGTCGAGTTCATCGCCGTCAACACCGACGCACAGGCACTCCTGATGAGTGACGCTGACGTGAAGCTCGACATCGGACGCGACCTCACTCGCGGCCTCGGTGCCGGCAGTGACCCCGAGGTCGGCCGTGCCGCCGCCGAGGCGCACAAGGACGAGATCGAAGAGATGATCAAGGGCGCCGACATGGTGTTCATCACCGCCGGCGAGGGCGGTGGCACCGGCACCGGTGCCGCACCGGTCATCGCCGAGCTGGCACGCAGCATGGGTGCGCTGGCGATCGGCGTCGTCACCCGCCCGTTCAGCTTCGAAGGACGCCGTCGTGCCGTGCAGGCCGACACCGGTGTCACGAAGCTGAAGGAGAAGGTCGACACCCTCATCGTCATCCCGAACGATCGGTTGCTCACCGTCGCCAACGAAAAGACCAGCGTGCTGAACGCGTTCAAGATGGCCGATGAGGTGCTCCTCCAGGGCGTCTCGGGCATCACCAGCCTCATCACCACCCCGGGCCTCATCAACACCGACTTCGCCGACGTGAAGATGATCTTGTCGAGCGCCGGTTCGGCCCTCATGGGCATCGGTCAGGCCAGCGGTGAGAACCGTGCCGTCGCCGCCGCCAAGGCTGCCATCTCGAGCCCGCTGCTCGAGGCCGCCATCGATGGCGCCCGCGGCATCCTGCTCAACATCACCGGTCCGTCGAGCATGGGTCTGTTCGAGATGAACGCCGCTGCCGAGATCATCCACGGCGTGGCGCACCAGGACGCGAACATCATCTTCGGCACTGTCGTCGACGACGAGATGGGTGACGAGGTCAAGGTCACCGTCATCGCAGCCGGTTTCGACCGCTGGGATGCGGGTGGCCCGAGCCAGAAAGCCGGGGGCGGTGGCCTCAAGGCCGTCGAGAACAAGCCGCCGTCGACGTTGAAGGACCTCTTCGCCGACGAGCCGGCCGATCCGCTCGACGGCGACGACGACTTCGATGTCCCCTCGTTCCTGAAGTGATGGATCGCCCCACCCCGGGGCGCTTCCCATCGCTCGGTTCCGGCGTACACGTGCTGTTCAGCACGCGCGACGACGGTGACTTCCACATCGAGCAGCCACGCGACGTCCTCGACGCAACCCGTCGTGCCTTCGTCGACCTGCCCTGGAGCCAGCCCGACGAGGTGCACGGCATCGTCATCGGTGTGGTCGAGCGGCCCGGGCATCTCGACGGCGCTGTCGCCGATGCGTTGGTGACCGACTGCGCCGATTCGGTCGTCGGCATCTGGGTCGGCGACTGCGCCCCGGTGGCGCTCGTGTCCGCCGGAGGACGTATCGCCGGCGTCCACGCCGGCTGGAGAGGTATCGAGGCGGGTGTGCTGGCTGCAGCCGTCTCGGCGGTGCGCCGTGACGCCGACGAACCCGTCGAGGCCGTTCTCGGTCCGTGCATCCACGCCTGCTGCTATGAGTTCGGTCACGACGATCTGGCACGGATGGTGGCCCGCTTCGGCCGGCGCGTCGTCGGCACGACCGTCTCGGGCGCTCCGGCGCTCGACGTACCCGCCGCCGTGGCAGCTGCGTTGGCCGAGGTGGGCGTCGAGGTGGTCGATCAGGGTGGCTGCACGTCGTGCCACGCCGAGCGTTGGTTCTCGCACCGGGCACGGGCCGAGCGTGGCCGCCAGGTGATGGCCGTGTGGCGCAGCGCTGCATGAGCATCGACGCCGCAGACGTGGCCGAACGGCTGGCCGAGGTCCGCGCCCGCATCGCGCTCGCGGGTGGCACCGATGTTGCTGTCATGGCGGTGACGAAGACCTTCGGCCTCGACGCCGTCGAGGCAGCGGCTGCCGCAGGCGCCGACTCGATTGGCGAGAACTACGCGCAGGAGGTCGTTGCCAAGCTCACCGGCCACCACGGCCATCCACCGGTGCACTTCATCGGGCAGCTGCAGAGCAACAAGGTGCGTGCGCTGGCCCCGTTCGTCGACGTCTACGAGACCGTCGACCGCGCATCGCTCGCGTCCGAGATCGCGAAGCGGGCACCCGGAGCACAGGTGCTCGTGCAGGTGACCACCACCGGCGAGTCCGGCAAGGGTGGTTGCCGCCCGGAGGGTGTGGCTGCGCTCGTCGAACGCTGCCGGGAACTCGGCCTGCAGCCCATCGGCCTCATGACCGTCGGACCCACCGACGGAGGTGCCGAGGCGGCGCGCGCTGGGTTTCGCGCGGTCAGAGCGCTGCTCGACCACCTGCACCTCGCCGTCTGCTCGATGGGTATGAGCGACGATCTCGAGGTCGCCGTGCAGGAGGGTTCGACCGAGGTGCGGGTCGGCAGCGCTCTGTTCGGGCCCCGACCTGCACGGGCGTTCACGTCCTGATCACCGTCATCAGCTAGCGTCACCCTGAGGAGGAGTGTGAATGTCGATGTGGAAGAGGGCCATGGACTATCTCGGGCTGGGGCCCGACGACGCCTACGACGACGACTACGACCTCGGCCCCGAGCCTGAGCCGCGTTCGTCACGTCAACGTCAGCCCCGGTACGACGAGCCCGCCCCGCGCCCGGCTCGAGCTCCCGAGTACGACCCCGACACGTCGGTGCGCACCGTTCCGTCGCGGCCGAGCTTTCCCACGCGTGAGATGGAGCCGCCGGCGCGCCGCCCGGTGCCGGCGAACGACGACTCGAGTGTTCACCCGCGCCCGATCAACGCGCCACGGCAGACCGCACCCGCCCGAGGAGGATCGTCGATGAATGCCGACCCGCACACAGTCCGGCCGCGCCGGTTCGACTCTGCGCAGGAGATCGCCGACAAGTTCAAGGAGGGCCAACCGGTCATCATGAACCTCGAGGCCACCGAGCGCGACGTGTCGCGTCGCCTGATCGACTTCGCAAGTGGCCTCTGCTACGGCCTCAACGGCAGCATGGAGAAAGTCGCCAGCGGCGTGTATCTCCTGAAGCCTGCTGGCGCTCGCTCGGGCGAACTCCACGACTGATGCCGTGTCGTAAGATGATCGAATGGAACTGAACCCGCAGGCGGTGGCGGCCGCCACGTTCAAGACCGTCAAGCGTGGGTACGACCCCGACGAGGTTCGGTCCTACCTGATCGAGGTCTCATCAGCGCTCGAAGCCTCGCACCAGCAGGCGACCGCCATGGAAGCGCGAGCCCGCGCTGCCATCGCCAAGCTCCAGGAGGCTACGCAACAGCCTCCGGTCGCGCAGGCCGCATCGCCCAGCGATGATGCAGAGGTCATCTCGCGCACCCTCGTGCTGGCGCAACGCACCGCCGATGCAGCGATTGCCGAAGCCCGCACCGAGGCCGCACAGATCACCGAACGCGCTGCTGCCGATGCCGTCGTCGTCCGTGAGTCGGCGGCCACCGAGGCGCAACGGTTGCTCGCCGAGGTGCAGGCCGAGATCGAGCGGGTCAAGAGCGACGAGCAGCGCCGGGCCGAGCACGAGGTCGCCCTCCTCGCAACCCGGCGTGACGCGCTCGTGGCCGACGTCGAGCAACTCGAGCAGCACGCGGTGGCGCAGCGCGAGCGCGTCCGGAGCGCATCGATGGCCCTGCTCGAACTTGCCGACACCGTGAGCGACGGATCGACTGCCGACATCACGGCTGGCTTGTCGCGCAGCGAGCTCATCGATGGCGAGCCTGCCGACGGCCTGCCCGCCCCCACGGGGCCCAGTTCGGGCGGCATTCCTCGCATCCCCGTGGGACCCGATGGCGACGATACTGGTGAGACCCCGGCCCCGACGATGGCCGACCTCACGCCCCCTGCGGGCGTCGGGTCGCCCGACCTCTGACCGAGGGTCGCGCCCCACTGCCTCGCTCGGGCACTATCGTGGCACCAACGGCGTTGACGAGGCCATCACCTCCGAGCCTTCGGAAGAACGGCACCGGCCCCGGTCACGGGGGCGGTGCTCACTAGAGCCGAACGGGTCCAGCCCGTCAACGCTGGTGCAATCGAGTGGTCCGTGGCCGTGGCGGCGGGCAAGCAGGGTGGTATCGCGGGCTCAGGCTCGTCCCTGCTGATCGTCACCAGCACAGGAGCCCACCGATGAGCTATCCCTCCGTCGACCCGCAACCCCGCTTCCCCCAGGTAGAGCGCGACATCCTCGCGTTCTGGGACGCCGACCGGACGTTCGAGGCCTCGATCGCGGCCCGTGCCGATGCAGACGAGTACGTCTTCTACGACGGACCTCCCTTCGCGAACGGTCTGCCGCACTACGGCCACCTCCTCACCGGGTTCGTGAAGGACGCCGTGCCGCGCTATCGCACCATGCGCGGCCAGAAGGTCGACCGCCGCTTCGGATGGGATTGCCACGGCCTGCCCGCCGAGGTCGTTGCCGAGAAAGAGCTCGGCATCAGCGGTCACCCCGCGATCGCGGCGTTCGGCATCGACAAGTTCAACGATGCCTGCCGGACGAGCGTGCTGCGCTTCACCGACGACTGGCACCGCTACGTCATGCGCCAGGCCCGTTGGGTCGACTTCGACAACGACTACAAGACCCTCGACCTCCCGTACATGGAGAGCGTCATGTGGGCCTTCAAGACGCTGTGGGACAAGGGCCTCATCTACGAGGGCTTTCGCGTGCTCGCGTATTGTTGGCGTTGCGAGACGCCGCTCAGCAACACCGAGACGCGCATGGACGACGTGTACCGCGACCGCCAGGACCCGGCCCTCACGGTCGAGTTCCAACTCGACTCCGGCGAGAAGATCCTCGCCTGGACCACGACGCCATGGACGCTGCCGAGCAACCTCGCCCTCGCGGTCGGCCCCGACATCGACTACGCCGTGATGGAGCTCGACGGTTCGCGCTACATCCTCGCCGAGGCCCGGTTGGGCTCGTACGAGCACGAGCTCGCCGGCGCCACTCAGGTGGGCACCCTCAGCGGCGCCGACCTGGTCGGCCGCGGCTACACGCCACTGTTCCCGTTCTTCGCCGACACGCCGAACGCCTTCCATGTGCTGGCCGCCGACTTCGTCAGCACCGACGACGGTACCGGTGTGGTGCACCTCGCTCCGGGCTTTGGTGAGGAGGACCAGAACGTCTGCAATGCCGTCGGCATCCCCACGATCTGCCCGATGGACGAGCACGGCCGGTACACCGCCGAGGTGACGCCCTGGGCGCACGTCCACGTGTTCGATGCGAACCCCGACGTCATCAAGGAACTGAAGGGCCGCGGCATCGTGGTGCGTCACGATTCGTACCTCCACTCGTACCCGCACTGCTGGCGCTGCGCCGAGCCGCTGGTGTACCGCGCGATCAGTTCATGGTTCGTGCAGGTGACGGCGTTCCGCGACCGCATGGTCGAGCTGAACCAGGACATCACCTGGGTGCCCGAGCACATCAAGGAGGGCAGCTTCGGCAAGTGGCTCGCCAATGCTCGCGACTGGAGCATCAGCCGCAACCGGTTCTGGGGATCGCCGATCCCGGTGTGGAAGAGCGACGACCCGACCTACCCCCGCATCGATGCCTACGGCTCGATCGCCGACCTCGAGCGCGACTTCGGTGTCACGGTCACCGATCTGCACCGCCCACACGTCGACGACCTTGTCCGACCCAACCCCGACGACCCCACGGGTCAGTCGATGATGCGCCGCGTGCCGGAGGTACTCGACTGCTGGTTCGAGTCGGGCTCGATGCCGTTCGCTCAGGTGCACTACCCGTTCGAGAACCGCGAGTGGTTCGAGGGCCACTACCCGGGCGACTTCATCGTCGAGTACATCGGCCAGACCCGCGGCTGGTTCTACACGCTGCACGTCCTGGCCACGGCGCTGTTCGACCGGCCGTCGTTCAGCACCTGTGTCAGTCACGGCATCGTGCTGGGCGACGACGGCGCCAAGATGTCGAAGAGCCTCCAGAACTACCCGGACCCGATGATGGTGTTCGACACCTACGGCTCGGATGCGATGCGCTGGTACCTGCTCAGTTCGTCGATCCTGCGCGGAAGCGACCTCGCCGTCACCGAGGACGGCATCCGCGACACGGTGCGCCAGGTCATGTTGCCGATGTGGAACACGTGGTACTTCCTGTCGCTCTACGCGAACGCCGAAGGGCGCTCGGGCACGTTCCGCGCCGACTCGACCGACGTACTCGACCGGTACGTCCTCGCCAAGACCCAGGCGCTCGTCGTCGACGTCACCGCACAGATGGACGCCTACGACCTGTTCGCGGCGTGCTCGTCGGTGCGCACCTTCCTCGACGCGCTCACCAACTGGTACGTACGGCGTAGCCGTGACCGGTTCTGGGCGGGGGATCCCGACGCGATCGACACGCTCCACACCGTGCTGAGCGTGTTGTGTCGCGTGGCTGCGCCGCTGCTGCCGTTGACCACCGAGGCCGTGTACCAGCAGCTCACCGGCGAGCGCAGCGTGCACCTCACCGACTGGCCTGCGGCCGATCTGCTCCCGGCCGACCCCGAACTGGTCGCCACCATGGACCTCGCCCGCGAGGTGTGCTCGTCGACGCTGCGTGTCCGCAAGGCGCACCAGCGCCGTGTGCGTCAGCCACTGTCGTCGCTCACGGTCGCCGTGCCGGGTGCCGATCGGCTGGCCGCGTTCACGAGCCTCATCGCCGACGAGGTCAACGTGAAGTCGGTCGTCCTCACCGATGACGTGGCTGCGGTGGCCACACACGAGTTGCAGGTCGTGCCGGCCGCATTGGGCCCGCGCCTCGGCGGCAACACCCAGTCCGTCATCAGGGCTGTCAAGGCAGGCGACTGGGAGCAGCGGGGCGACGTGGTGGTCGCCGGTGGTGTCGAGCTGCAGCCGGGGGAGTACCAGCTGAAGTTGGTGGTCGCCGGTGACGCCGCCAGCACCTCGCTCGCCGGTGGTGCCGGCGTGGTGGTGCTCGACACGGCGCTGACCCCCGAGCTCGAGGCCGAAGGTGTCGCCCGCGACCTGGTCCGTCTCGTGCAGCAGGCCCGTCGCGACGCAGGCCTCGCTGTCTCCGACCGAATCACCCTGGTGCTCGGCGTGCCCGAGAGCATCCGGCGTCAGCTCGCTCCACACCAGGGATTCGTCGCCGACGAGACACTTGCGACTTCGTTGCGCTTCGACGGCACGGGTGATCCAACAGCCGAGCTCGACGGCGAACCGGTGCACATCTCGGTGACCAAGGCCTGACCGGTACCGCTACTTCGCAGTCCATCCAGGTAGCATCCGGCCCTCGGTTCGGTCGACGGAGGTGTGACCCGATCATGGCCACTGCCAAGAGTGCCAAGAGCGCCAAGAAGGCACCTGCCGCGAAGCAGGCTGCGTCCCGGTCGTCATCGACCGTCAAGAAGGCTGCGGCACCTCCTGCACCATCCACGAAGACGACATCGACGGCAACGTCGAAGAAGGCAGCACCACCGGTGACATCCCCGAAGCCAGCATCCACCTCGACCAAGAAGGCGGCCGCCGCGAAGCAGCCCGCCACCAAGGCGCCGGTGAAGGCCGCGGCAACGACGAAGACCACCACCAAGGCCGCGGCCGCAAAGCCGGCACCGGTTGTGACGAAGCCGGCTGCGAAGGCCACACCGGCGAAGGCCACA
>JBBDMO010000079.1:0-21812 GCA_040878255.1 Ilumatobacteraceae bacterium | reverse complement strand
CGACTGCACCGCGCCATCGTCTCGGACATAGTCGAAGTTCTGCATCGCCAAGACGACGGCGGCGAGCACCGCGAAACCGGCACCTGCCACACGCGCCGCCCACGGCAGCCGGAACGACGCGACGGCGAGCAACCCGAGCACGGTCGTGAGCAGCGCCCACAGCGGGTTGAACCAGACGAACTTGAGCTCCCACCGCCGCACGAGATCGCCAGCGTCATTCACGAAACCGGCATCGCTGCCGAGCAACGCCACCTGCTTGCCGGCGAAGTCGACCGATCGGGCGACGTACAGACCGAGCAGACCGACCACGGTCGCGACGATGCCGATCGTTCGGATGGCGCGAGCGGGCGCGGCGCCGCCCCGGCGGAGCACGCCGTCGAGGCCGAGGTGCGCACCGGCATCGGAGGCATACACGAGCAGGTGAGCCGCGAACATGAGGAAGTAGGCCCACGACCATTCGTCGGCGCGGTCGTAGTAGATGACCGAGAGCAAGATCGGCACCGTCATGGCCGCTCCGGCGAGTGCGGCGAGCTTGGTGCGGTACCCGACGATGAGCAACACGGCGATGATCGTCTCGGCGATCACTGTCACCCAACCGAACAGCGCGAAGTTCGGCAGGATCAGCTCTTCGGTCAGCCACGTGAACGGCGCGAACGGTGAGTGGCGGGTGACCGACGCGGAGTACTTGTACAGCCCGCCGCCAGACGACTCGCCGAAGCCCGGCGGCACCTTCCAGTGGAGGTTGGCGAGCCACATCAGCCCGACGAGGATCCGAGCAGCCCCGAGGATTCCGCCTCGGAGCCGCTCGTCGAACGCCATGGCACGTTGTCGGACGGAAGCGAGCATGTCGCCATGATGACACCCAGATCGGGCCTCGCTGCCCAGTTTCCCTATTGTTTCGTGAGTGCCCGTGGCACGGTCGAGTAGGGCGCACCAACGAGCACCAACGAGCACCGAGGAGCACAGGAGTGGATGCGTCAACCAGCATGAGTGAGCGGGCGCCGATCGGTGTCGTCGGTGGGTCGGGGTTCTACGAGTTCCTCACCGACGCAGAAGAGCATCTGATCGATACCCCCTTCGGTGCTCCGGCGTCGCCGATCACCATCGGTTCGATCGGCGGCCATCGAGTGGCATTCCTTGCGCGGCACGGACGGCAGCACGAGTTCGCCGCCCATCGCGTGCCGTTCCGGGCCAACGTCTGGGCCCTGCATTCGGTCGGGGTGCGGTCGTTGATCGCACCGTGCTCGGTCGGCTCGCTCCAGCCCGACATCCATCCGGGCCAGATGGTGGTGCTCGACCAGCTCGTCGACCGCACGTGGGGGCGACCCGACACGTTCCACGACGTGGGAGGCCCGGGGGGCGAGCCAGGGACCATGGGCTCGGTGCACCACCAGAGCTTCGCCGAGCCCTACGACGCCGGACTGCGCGGTCAGCTCGTGGCCGCTGCCAGGCGTACCGGTGTCGAGGTGATCGACGGCGGCACGATGGTGGTGATCAACGGTCCGCGGTTCTCGACCCGTGCCGAGAGCCGGTGGTTCCGGTCGATGGGATGGCAGGTGGTGAACATGACCGGCTACCCCGAGTCCGTGCTGGCTGCCGAGCTGGGCATGCGCTACGCCGCGCTCGCCCTCGTGACCGACTACGACGCCGGCGTCGATGGCCACGAACCCGTGACCATGGACGAGGTGTTCGCCATGATGCGGGCGAACGTGGCGCGGGTACGTGACGTGATCATCGACGCAGTGTCGGCTGGCATCGTCTGATGATCATCCCGAGCTCGGCACCTCGGTCCGCCGACCGAACCGTCCGAGGTTCAGGAGGGCAAGATGACGCGACAGGTCGGGTCCGACACCGGATCGGAGGTCGAAGTCCTCGTGGTGCACGTCGGTGGCACCGAGGGAGCGCGCAGCGTGCACCATGTCGTGGATCAGGCGGTCCGGGCCGCAGATCGCCACGTACGCACCAGCCAGACCGCCATCGCCGAAGTGGTCGTGCAGCGTCTGTTCGGTGAGGCGGTTGGCATCGGCCGACGCGTGCACGTGCAGCCGAATCCTGCCCTCGTCGTCCGCCCTGCGGAGCTCGTCCAGTCCGATGGCGTCGGCCTCGCAGCGCGCTGCGTAGAACAAATCCGGTGGGTGCGCAGCACCGGCTGGTGTTTCCTGGGCGGCGCTGATGAACGGGGTGATCCCGATTCCGCCAGCGATCCATACCGTCGCTCGCGGTTGCGATGGCAGTGGCATGAACCGGCCGTACGGGCCGTCAACCATCACTCGGTCGCCGACCTGGGCGCCCTCGCGCATGCGCATCGTCCAGTCGCCGAGGTCTCGTACGTGGAAGCGCAGCGCTGTCTCGTCGGGTGATGAAGCGATGCTGAACGGATGGGGTTCAGCGAGGCCGGGGCCGAGGAGCTTGACGAACGCGAACTGGCCGGCTCGATGGCGGATTCCGCGCGACCCGGCCGGGGTGAGCTCGAGGGTCGTGGTGCCGGGCGTGTGCACGACGGATGTGAGCGTGTATGGCGTACCGCGGCGAACCATGTCGAGCACGATCACGCGCCACAGCCACGCGACCGCACCGGTGAGCATGGCGATGGTGAACCACCAACCCCAGATCGACGTGTTCGCATGCGGCTTCTCTGCGGTGAAGAAGTGCCATGACGCGAACAGGAACGGGATGCCGAGCAGCTTGTGTCCGAGCCGCCAGATCCGCCACGGCAGCATTCGCAGCACGCTGATGCCGATCAGGATGTACAACAACGTCTCGGCGAGCCCGGCCAGATCCTCGGCGGCGTCCGCAGTGTCGCGAGAGGCGCCGCGGATACCGGCGAGCAACTCGTCCACCTGCTGGGTGTGGAGCCACATACCGGCGAGGACGACGACGGCGAGCGAACGGTGCACGCGGTACATGCGGTCGAGGCCGCCGAACAACGGTTCGAACAATCGCCAGCGGAGCGCCAACACGAAGCTCCATGCCATCGACATGATCGAGCACGAACCGGCGTACAACGCAAAGGACACGTCGCCGTCCTCGCCGGCCGTTCCCGCGAATGCAGGCCAGGAGCCGAAGACCGTGATGATCACGAGCGCCGGGCCGATCCACGTCCGACTCGGCCGACCGAGTGTCGGTCGTGCCGGACGCACGAGCCGCCAATCGCGCCGGGTACCCACCAGGTGGCGCCAGGGGCGAGCTGCAGGCTGTGGTTCGGCGCCGTCCCGGTCGATGATGGTCATGTCACGGTCAGTCATGGGGGCGCGTCGTCTCGCCCGGCAGCCCTCGGCCTGTGTGGCTGCTCATCACCCGAGCGCGTAGCTGATTGCCGCGGCTACCCGTTGCATGGTGTCGGTGTCGACATCACCGACGTGCGTGCTGAGGGTCGACTGGGCGATCGTGTGGAGGCCGTCGCAGTTCACCACTGATTCCTGATCGAGCCCGAGCGAGGCGTGGTCGACGACGACCTCCGCTGCAAGGCCACGCGCTGTGGTCGTGATCTCCGCAACCGTGACGAGCGATCTGACGTCGAGGACCTCCGTGCGAGTGAGGACCAGGACGGGACGGCGTTTGCGCCCCACCTCTGCCACCCAGACCTCGCCGCGGTTCAACCGGCACCCCATGTTTCGGCCTCGGTCCACGATGTGTCGACAGACTCCGGAGCATCGGCGTACGCGCGACGATCAGCTTGTGTCAGCGCCGATCGCACCGCTGCAGCGACACCGTCGCGCGCTGCAGCCGAGACGTTGACGTGGAGCTTGCGGGCCTGCTCCGCGAGCGTCACCTCGAGGCTGAACGTCGTGCGAGTCGTTGTCATCGCGTGTGATGCTAGCTAGTGGTGCTACGGCAGGGGGTCAGCCCTAGTGTGCGGGGGTGATGTCGACCAACACCCGCGTGATCCTCGTCCGGCGACCGATCGGTGAGGCGACACCCGACTGCTTCGCCGTCGAGACCGTCGAACTGCCCCCACTCGATGAGGGTCAGGTGCGGGTCGCCGTCGAGTACATCTCGGTCGACGCAGGCATGCGGACCATGCTGCGTGGCGAGGGGTTCCACCGCCAGGTCGGCCTCGGTGAGGTGATCCTGGCCGGCGGTGTCGGACGCATCGTCGAGACGACGGTCGACGGATACGACGTCGGCCAGGCCGTGCGCGGCGGACTGGGGGTGCAGACGCTGGCGACAGTGACAGCCACGAGCCTCGAGCGGATCGATGCATCGGTCGCGCCCCTCAGCGCACATCTCGGGGTGCTCGGCCCGTCCAGCGGGTTGACGGCGTGGATCGGGGTTCGGTGCGTCGCGAAGCCCGAGCCGGGCGACACGTTCGTGGTGTCGGCTGCAGCCGGTGCCGTCGGCTCGATCGTCGGACAGATCGCCAAGCGAGATGGCGCCCGTGTGATCGGGATCGCCGGTGGGCCGGCGAAGTGCGCGTACCTCACCGGCGATCTGGGGTTCGATGCGGCGATCGACTACAAGAACGACGACGTGAGCGCGCGGCTGCGCGAGCTCGCACCCCAGGGGGTGAACGTGTTCTTCGACAGCGTGGGCGGACCGGTCCTCGATGCGGTGCTCGACGTGCTGGCGATGCGCGCGAAGGTGGTCATCTGCGGTGCAATCTCGCAGTACGACGACATGGACAACGTGACGGGGCCCTCGATGTACCTGCGCCTGGCGGAGCGCCAGTCGTCGATGGAGGGGTTCGCGTACTTCCACTTCCCCGAGAGCTTCGCGCCGGCCATGGCCGAACTCACCGGCTGGTTGGCAGATGGCTCGATCCATGTCGCCGAGGAGATCCTCGATGGCATCGAGCGCTACCCCGAAGCGCTGCAGTTCATGTTCAACGGCGGCAACACCGGCAAGCTGCTCGTCAAGGTGTGCTGACGACGGTGACGGTGCCGTTGGTTCCGTTCACCTCGATGAGGGCGCCGTCGGGGATGCGGGTGGTGGCATCGGTGACCGACACCACACAGGGCAGGCCGAGCTCTCGGCTGACGATGACCGCGTGGCTCATGGGGCTACCGACTCCGACGACGACCGCGGCGGCGGACATGAACAGCGGCGTCCAGCTCGGGTCGGTGTTCGGGGCCACCAGCACATCGCCCGGCTGCAGGTCGCGCGGGTCGCCCGGATCGAGCACGACGCGGGCAATGCCACGAGCGATGCCGGGTGAGCCGGCCAGCCCGGCGAGAACGTCGCCGTCGCCGGCGACGACGGCCACCGCAGCAGATCGCCGTGCCCACTCGCCCAGCGGTGGCACGGTGGCGTTGGCGATGATGAACGGCGGCTCGAGCTCGAACAGCTGCCTCCACGCGACCTGGCGTGCCGTCAGTGTGTCGGTGAACAACGACGGGTCGGCCACGTAGGCGTCGAGCTCGTCGGCCAACAGCTGGAACACCAGCTCGTGGTGGCCGTGGCGGGCGCCGAGCTCGCGGAAGGCCATGCGCGCCTCGTGGAGCACGCGCACGATGCTGGTCTTGGTGCGCTCGCGATGGGTCATCATCGCTCCGGCGACCATGCCACCGTCGAGCATCGCCAGCGTCGCCGGGTCGTCGGCGAGGAGGGCGCGTGCCTCGTCGATGAGCGCCAACCGAGCGGTGCGCCGTGCCTCGGAACGCAACCGAGGTGACTCGTCGTCGGTCTGCAGTCGGACCCGGTCGACCGCCGACAGCGCCAGCTCGGGATGGGTCTCCCAGGTGGGGGCGCGAAGATCCCACTCGTCGGGGCCGCGTGAGCCGAACTCCTCGATGAATGCCGTCCACGCTGCGTCGAACTCGGGTGCGTCGATGCGGGCCAACAGCCCGGTGGCGCCCTCGTCGAAGGCGGCAGTGAGGCGGGCGTCGTTGCGGACGATTCGCGACAGGTCCCACAGGGCGTAGTTCGCATCCGCGGAGTCGACGTTGCCGAGGCTCGAGAGCAGTGTCATGGGCAGACCCGGATCGTCGAGGACCGCAGCGGCAGCCCCCAGCATGCCGAGTGCGACCGCAGCGCTGCTGCCCGACACGACGTGCTGCGAGAACAGGTGCTCGAGTTGGCTCTGCACGGCGCGGGCTCGCTCGAGCAGCTCGGCATCGCTCTGTGTCGACAGGTCACCACGGCTTGCCCGCAACGCAGCGGCGGCGGTCTTGTCGGCGAGCAGCTCGGGCCACTCCGGAGCACTGAGCACCCACGCCATGTGGGCCTCGATCATGGGCACGAGATGCGGCTTGTCGTCATCGGGGTTCGCCTCGTACGCGGGCACGTCGGGATGATCACCGAAGAACGCGGCGTCGAGCGCTGCCACGGTGGCTGCGGGGTTACGAGCCCCCTGCATCCGGATCGCCGACAGGTTGATGTAGAAGTACCCGCCGAAGCAGGCCACGGCCTCGGGATGCTGGGGGTCGAAATCGGCATCCTCGTACGCGCCGCAGCGGATCAGCCCGGCCCGGTACCCGGCCACGATGCCGCCGTCCCACCCGAAGGTCCAGCCGAGCGGGCTCACCGGATCGGCGAGGACCTCGCCGGCGTTCGCGCGCGTGTAGTGGGGGAACCGCTGGCTGGTCGGCCAGTCGGTGATCCACCGGTCGTCGCCGGAGGGCACTGCATTCGGGGTGGTGCCGGGAACGAGGCTCATGTGACTGCCTTTCGTGATGCGGGGCGTGGCGACGAGGTGCCGCCGACACCGGACCAGAGGAGTTCGGTGACGTGATCGACGAGCTGATCGGCGGTGATGGTGGCGTCGCGCAGCCACCACAGGGTGACGAACTGGAGCGTGCCGATGAGACCGTACGACCAGGTGAGTGCGACCGCCGGCGACTGCTTCGTGGCCGCACGCTGCTTCGCCAGCTCGGCCGAGATGGGAACTGCGGAGCGATCTGCGAGGTGCATTGCCTGGCCGACGCGATCGACGTTCGAGCCGCCGGCCGTGACGAACAGGTAGAGGTTTCGGTTGCTCTCGACGACCTCGATGTACGCCGCCACCAGGCTGCGCATCCGGGCGCGCGGCGTGCGGGCTCGGCGGTACGCGACGGAGGATGCCGTGTTGATGCGGTCGACCAACAGCTCGGCGAGGGCGGCGACGAGGGCATCGCGGTCGCCGACGCCGCGGTACAGAATCGGCTTGGTGACCCCGGCTCCGGAGGCGATCGCCTCCATGGTGGCGTCGGGACCGTTGGTGCTGATGACCAGCTCGGCCGCGGCGAGCAGTTGGCTGCGGTCTGCGATCGCCCGCCCGCCCTGCGGCCGACCGGGGCGGCGACGGGCCGGTCTTGTTGGCTCGGCCACGGTGGCAGCAGTCTGCTTCGTCGGTGCTGTCGGCATGGTGCGGTCGAAGTTACCTCCGGTAATTTTCAGGGTCAAGCAGCTGCGGTCGACGGAATTTACCAGGGGTAGTTTGACCGTCGGCTCAGTGCTACGGTGGCTCGATGACCACGATCGACAGCCCCACCAAGTGGCACCTCCGCGGGAACTGGGCGCCGGTGCTCGACGAGCTCACCGAGACCGAGCTGCGCGTCGAGGGCAGCATCCCCACCGAACTCGAGGGTGTGTACGTGCGCACCGGACCGAACCCTGCGTCGGGTCAGTCCGATCACTGGTTCTTCGGTGACGGCATGGTGCATGGCATCCGGCTCGCGAACGGCAAGGCCGAGTGGTATCGCAACCGGTTCATTCAGACGCCGAACATCACGGCACCGCTCGCCGGCGGCCCGATGGCGACCATGGGGAACCTCACCCGTGGCACCGGGAACACCCACGTGATGCCGCACAACGGCAAGATCCTGTGCCTCGAGGAGGGCCACTGGCCGTGGCAGATCGACAACGAGCTGAACACGGTGGGCGTCGAGAACTTCGGGGGAGCGTTGACCACCTCGATGACCGCGCACCCCAAGGTCTGCCCGATCACCGGCGAACTGCTGGCGTTCAGCTACCTCAGCCCGGCGGCGCCGTACCTGCACTACATCCGCATCGGGGCCGACGGTGTGCTGCAGCAGCTCGAGGGCATCGAGATCCCGAACATGGTGATGATGCACGACTTCAACGTCACGCGGAACTACGTCATCTTCATGGACCTGCCGGTCTGCTTCGACCTCGATGCGTTGGCCAGCGGGCTGCCGTTCCGGTTCAACCGCGATGCCGGTGCCCGCCTGGGCGTGATGCCCCGCAACGGCACCAATGCCGACGTGCGCTGGTTCGAGATCGAGCCGTGCTTCGTGTTCCACCCGGTGAACGCCCACGAGGACGGCAACACCATCGTGCTGCACGTGTCGCGCCAGCCCGAGGCCTTCGGTTCGAGCAACGACGACTACGCCGAGGTCGGCCGGTTGTGGAAGTGGACCATCGACCTCACGGCGGGGACCGTTTCGGAGCAGCAGATCGACGATCGGCCCGGCGACTTCGGCCGGGTCGACGACCGGATGATCGGCCTCGATGCGCGCTACGGGTACCTGATGGCGCTCGGTGGCGAGGGCAACGCCGAAGAGCCGGTGTACGGCTCGGCGCTGTGGAAGTACGACCTGACCACCGGCACGTGCTGGGAGCACCAGCTCGGTGACGGAGTGCGCGGCGCGGAGCCCGTCTTTGCCGCTGCCTCACCCGATGCCGGCGAGGACGAGGGGTGGGTCATCAGCCTGTCGCACGACACCGCGTCAGGTGAGTCGCGACTGCTCATCATCGATGCTCAGAACTTCTCGGCACCGCCGGTCGCCGTGGTGCACCTGCCGCGTCGGGTGCCGTACGGAGCGCACGGCAGCTGGGTGCCCGACCGCGTCATGCACTGACGATCGCCGTCGCCGACCGGGCGAGCGTGCCCTATGGTGTCGACGAGATGCAGCCCATGAGCGAGACGTCGGCGGCGGCGGTGGCGGCGCGCCGCGTCGCTCCCAACCGCTTCTTCGCTGTGCCGAACCACGCACGGCGCGACAGGCGCCCGACCGACGTCGCCCTGCTCGTCACCGCAGTGGTCGTCGTTGCCGTGTTTGCGACCAGGGTGGCCGGCCCGGTGAGCCGGTTCGAACGAGCGCTCACCGACCTCGTCGCCGCCCTGCCGTCCGTCCTCGATCCGGTCTTCTCGATCGCCAACGACGCGCTCCGGGCGTGGGCGGTCGTCCTCGTACTGATCGCTGCCTGGCATGTCGATCAGGCGACCGCCTTTGCCGCTGCGCTGACGGTCCGGATGGTCACGTACTACACGCCGCCGAAGGCCGGTTGCTGAACCGGGTCGTCGAGGATCGTGCTCAGACCTGTGGGCTGCGGATGACGGACGACTGGCTGGCAGTGCCGAGCAGGGTGCCGTCCTCGGCCCACAGATGTGCGCGGCCATAGCCGAAACCGTCCTGGATCGCATGCACCTGCACGTCGGCGAGCACCCACTCGGTCGATACCAGCTCAGCCGTGCGGATGGTGTTGTCGAGGCTGTTGCCGCTGATCGGCATACCGCTGACGTTCGCGAAGGCCGCCGGCACGATGTCGCCCACCATGGCGAGGTCAGCGGCATCAGGCACCTTGGGGCCACCGGGGATCCGAATCCAGAACGCGGCACGGCCGCTGGGGTCGCGGTGCGTACGACCCTTGATCAGCTGTCGGCGCGACACGCCGTGCACGATGCGCATGTCGAGTGCCTCGTGCACCGTTCCGAGCACCGCATCGGGCAGCTGCGGGCGGGTCTGCTGCCAGGGCGTCACCTCCGGTGGACGAACCCACGTGCCGGCCACAGGCAGTTCCTTGCGACCCAGGGTCGCGAGCGCCAGCAACACCTCGTCGCCTTCGCAGGTGATGATGCAGCGGGCCTGGGTGGTGTTGCGACCGTGGGCCGACACCACCACCTCGAGGTCCAAGGTGCCTGGTGGCCGGGCATGCGCGATGTACTGCGCCGTGGCCCACACGACGGGCCGACCCGTGCTGATCTCCATGACGGCGATCGCCGCCGCCAGGCCCGCGCCGCCGTAGAGGAAGCCGCCGGCGGTCAGGACGTGCGGCCGCAGCGGCAGCTCCCAGCGCAGCGGGTCGGCGGTGGCAACGAGACCGAGGTACGCCTTCGTTCCCGCCAGTCCATCCATCGCTCCATGATGGCATCAGACGCGCGTGGCGACGCGTGGCGACCGTCTTTGTTACCTTCGGCCGCGTCGCGGCGAAGGGCGCCGCACGCTGTGAGGAGCCAACGATGAAGACCCGTGCTGCGGTCCTGCGAGCCGTCGATCAGCCGTATGCGATCGAGGAACTCGATCTGCGCGATCTTCGCGATCACGAGGTGCTCGTCCGGATCGTCGGTGTCGGCATGTGCCACACCGACGTGCTGCCGCGCATGCCGGGTTTCATCGCTCCGCCGCCCATCGTCGCCGGGCACGAGGGGTCGGGCGTGATCGAGGCGGTGGGTGCGGGGGTCACTCGCCTCGTTGTCGGCGATCACGTCGTGCTGTCGTTCGATTCGTGCGGCCTCTGCGCCAACTGTGCAATGGGGCAGCCCGCGTACTGCGACACCTTCATGGTTCGGAACCTGTTCGGCCGCGAGGCCGATGGATCGGACACGGCCACCGATGCGTCGGGTGCGGCGGTGGGCGCCCGCTGGTTCGGACAGTCATCGTTCGCCTCGCACGCGATCGCCACCGAACGCAACGCCGTGAAGGTCGACCCGTCGTTGCCACTCGAATTGCTCGGGCCGCTCGGCTGCGGGATCCAAACCGGTGCGGGCAGCATTCTGTGCGCACTCGACGTACAACCGGGCGGCAGCGTCGCCGTGTTCGGATCCGGTGCGGTCGGCCTCGCTGCGGTCATGGCAGCGAAGGTCGCCGGTGCAACGACGATCATCGCTGTCGATCTCCACCAGACTCGCCTCGACATCGCGCTCGAGGTCGGTGCGACGCACGTGCTGCGCGGCGACGCCGACGACCTGGTGGGGCAGATCAACGGCATCACGCCCGGTGGCGTCGGCTACGCGTTCGACCCCACGGGGGTGCCGCAGGTGATGCTGACGGCGCTGCGGGCCACGCGCATGACCGGCAAGGTCGGCTTCGTCGGCGTCCAGCAGGGAACGCTGCAGCTCGAAGCGATGGACTACATGGGCAAGGCGGTCCTGAACATCCTCGAAGGCAGCGCCGACCCGCAGGAGTTCATCCCGCGCATGATCGCGCTGTGGCAGGACGGTCGATTCCCGTTCGATCGCCTCATCGAGCAGTTCCCACTCGACCAGATCAACGAGGCCGAGGCATCGTCGCTCGCCGGTGGGGTGATCAAGCCGGTCCTGCGCCCCTGATCAGGTGGGGCGGATGCTCGTGCTGCACCATCCGCGCGCAGGCACGGCGACGGTGGTGGTCCACACGCCAGTGGCGGCGTCGTGGTGCACGTCGCCGTCGGCACGGGTGGGTGGCCGCTCGGACCAGCCGGTGATCGTCACGGTCTCGGCGGCGCCCTTCACGACGAGTTGCACGCTGTCGCCGTGCTCGCTGACCTCGATGCGCGCGTCGCCGGCGGTGACGAACTTCGACGTGTCACCGATGACGGCGATGCCGCACGAGAGCAGTGGTGCGGCGACGTGGAAGGTCCACTCCTCCTGCGCCAGCGTGGTGCTCCACGACGCATCGAGCGCGAGTCGGGCAGCCGTCTGCTGCCGCCAGTCCCACAGCACGACGTCGCCGGTGGGGGCGCTGTCGCCGAGGTCGGCCAAGCGGACCTCGCCGGTGGTCGGCGTGTCACTCGGGCTGCATCGCATCGTCGTGATGTAGCTCCACCGGCCTGCCGGATGGTCGCTGAAGCACTCGGCCACCATGAGCGCCGGGCGACTG
Organism: Ilumatobacteraceae bacterium; assembly: GCA_040878255.1. GTDB lineage: Bacteria > Actinomycetota > Acidimicrobiia > Acidimicrobiales > Ilumatobacteraceae > VFMC01. Next base: position 10,074 of record JBBDMO010000079.1, on the reverse strand, counting down.
CCGGGGCTCGAGGCCATCGTGCGGCTGGTGGCGGCGACCGGGACGTGCGGCTTGACGAGGATGCCGTCGGCGCGGCACGTGCGCATCGCCAGCACGGGATCGAAGCGACCCACTCGGTCGCCGAGGCCCACCGGACCGGTGGACAGCGCCGACAGCAGCGCTTCGGGTTCGCCGTGGTCTCCGACGATGTCGGGGTCCGCCCGGAACACGTCCTTGAACGGCATCAGCCCGAGTGCGCGGGCGAGCGCGTTCGTCGTGCAGAACCACGCCCACAGCTGGCCCGGCGTGGCGATGTAGCCGTGGTCGCCGGACGTACGCACCGACGTCACCTGGGTGAGCGTGGTGGTCTGGGCCATGTCAGCCGGTGTGCCCATGCACCACTGGGTGGTGATGCCACGCTCTCGGGCGGCTCGATCGATGCCCTCCTGCCAGGCGCGCGCCCGGCCCGGTTCGGCGCGCAACGGCCGCACACCGAAGAACACCTCGACCAGCCAGTCGTGCTCGAAGGTCTCGATGCCCCAGGCGACGCACTGATCGAGCCAGCGCTCGTACGCGTCGGAGGTGACCGGCACGGCGTATGGGCCGTCGGTGCGGACCTCGACCTGATCGGCGATGGGTGCAGCCGCCGACAGGTGGCGGATGTGCGCCACGAGCGGGGGCGAGCCGAGGCGTTCCCGGAGCGCAGGGATGCCGTCGGGCAGCACATCGGGCCGCGGCTCCCAGGCGATCATCGCCGTGGGAGGCACCACCCACTCGTCGGTGTCGAACGGGCGCAACTCGGCGTGCGGGTACCACCATGAGTCGAGCTGCACGGCGCCGACAGGCACGCCTCGAGCGCGGAGGTCGTCGACCGCGTTCACGATCGAGGTGGCCGCATCGAAGCCCGGTTCGGTGCGGTACCAGTAGGCCGCGCCGTTGTCGGTCCAGTACGACGGGCGACTTCCCAGCGCGTCCGGCCAGCGCCCGGGGCGCACCGTGCCGGCACGGCGCAGCAGCAGAGCGCCCCAGGTATCGAGGCAGGTGCGCGCATCAGGCCCGGCGATGACCGCCAGCTCGGTGGCGAAGCCTGCTGGCACGCGTTCGAGGTCACCGTGCCAGCCGCACCGGACCGTGCCGCCGTTGAGGCCGACCACCTGATCGTGAAAGGCGTCGAGTGGCGCGACGAGCAGCGTCCGGCCGTCGGGTGCCGAGACCAGCAACGGCCATCCGGTGGGCGGGCGGTGGGGCAGCAGGAAAAAGCGATCGAGGCTGGCGCTCGCCCCCGATGGGAACCCGAACTCGCAGCACTGGAACGCCAGTGCGCGGGCCGCCACGTCGATGCCGCCGGCATCGCGCGCAGCCGGCTGGAAAACCGGCCAACCGACCGATGGCTGATCGAACGCGCCGCTCGAGAGGTCACTGAGCGACGCCGCAGCCTCGAGCCGGAACACGATCATCGCCGCGTCGCTGTGGGCGCGGACCGATGCGATCACGTCCCCATCGTGCAGCGTGACCCACGACGCGTCACCAAGGTCGTCAGTGGTCGTCAGCGGCCCGTCAGGGTGCAGATCCACCGCCGCCGAACCAACGGTCAACCGGCCTGGGCCGAACCAGTCGGTCTCGCCCCACTCGATGCGGACCGTGCCATCGGCACCGATCCGCGCTGCCAGGCCGTCGGCTGCTTCGATGCGCACCCGAGCAGTATGTCGGCCCGCCAACAGGCGTCTCGTACGCTGCAGCTGTGGATCAGGGGGTCGATCGCAGCACGGTGACCCGAATCGTTCCGGCGCGGGTCGGACTCGTCGGGAACCCATCGGACGGGTTCGGTGGTGCCGTACTCGCGACGCTGGTGCCCCCGCTCGCCGCCACCGTCACCGCAACGGTTGCCGACGGCGTCTCGTTCGACGGTGCTGATGAGCTGCGGAGCTGGTCGTCGCTCGACGACTGGCTCGGCGGCATCGACGTCAGTGGCCACGGTGACGCGCAGCGGTTGATCTCGGCGGCGCTGCTCACCGTGGTCGACCACCTGCGACCGACCGGCCGCGTGTCCGGTCACGGCGTCGCGTTGCGGTGGACCACCACGGTGCCACGATCGGTGGGGCTCGCCGGGTCGAGTGCCCTGGCCGTCGGCGTGATCGATGCGACCGCTGCGGCATGGGGCGTCGACCTCGACCGTCGCGTCGTCGCCGCATTGGCACTGCGCGCAGAGCGCGACATCCTCGGCATCGCCGCCGGATGGCAGGACCGCATCGTCCAGGCGTTCGGCGCAACGGTGTTGGTCGACGCGAGCCACCTCGACGTCGTCGACGGCATCGAGGTGCCAAGGGTGATGCAACCGAGCGACGCCGGGCTGCACGTGCTGGTCGGCTGGAGCATTGGCGATGCTGCATCGTCGGACATCTACCATGCGCCGCTGCGCCGGGCGCCGGAATTGCTCGCTGCACCGATGGCCCAGCTCGCCGACCTGGCGCGCGTCGCGGCCGACGCGTGGGAGCACGGCGACGTCGGCGGGGTCGGCGACGCGATTGATTCCGGGTGGTCGATCCGCCAAGCGTGCGCGCCGTTGCGGCCCGACCATGCGGCGCTGGTCGAGTTGGTCCGTGCAGCTGGTGTGCATGCCACCACGCCGGGCTCGGGTGGCTCCGTGGTGGCCGTGTCCGATGACGCGGCAGCACTGGCGGCGGCGGCCGCAGCCCTCGCGGCCCACGGCTGCCGATCGATCCGGATTCGCCGCTGATGACACGACCTTTGCCGTGATCGCGTCGTCAGCGACCGGGGTGCGGCAGAGGTCGGGGCGCGGGGGATTTCTGGTACGAGTGTTCCGCCGAGCAGCAGACGTCCCACTAGCATCGCTGCGCGCCGACACAGAGAGAGCACGCATGACGATCAGCGACTTCGCACTGGACTACTTCAGCCTCGCCGGCCGGAACGCCATCGTCACCGGTGGCAACACCGGGCTCGGCCAGGCCTTCTCGCTGGCGCTCGCGAAGGGCGGCGCCAACGTGATGGTGCCGAGCCTCGCCGACGACGACGGCAGCACCCGCGCCATGGTCGAGGCCGAACGTGTGCGGTACGAGTTCCTCGAGGCAGACATCACCGCCGCCGGGGCGCCGAAACACGTGATCGACACGTGCGTCGAGCGGTTCGGCCCCGTCGACATCCTCATCAACTCGGCCGGCATCTGCCCCATCGCCGAGGTCCTCGACTTCGACCGCACACCCTGGGACGCCACCGTGTCGGTGAACCTCACCGCGGCGTTCGAGATGAGCCATGAGGCCGCCAAGCACATGATCCCGCAGCGCAGCGGCAAGATCATCAACATCTGCTCGATGTTCAGCTTCCTCGGCGGCCGTCTGTCACCCGCCTACTCGGCCACGAAGCACGGCATCGCCGGGCTCACCAAGGCCTACTGCGACGAGTTGGCCGAGCACAACATCCAGGTGAATGGCATCGCCCCCGGCTACTACGCCACGGCGATCACCACGAACACCCGCAGCAACCCGATCACGAACCAGCGGGTGCTCGACCACATCCCGGCCAACCGGTGGGGCGAGACGCTCGACCTGATGGGCACCGTGGTCTTCCTGTCGAGCCGTGCGTCCGACTACGTGAACGGCCACATCCTCTGCGTGGACGGCGGCTACCTCGTCCGCTGAGCGGACGGGTGGCCTGGGACGCACATGAACGGCCCGTACCTGATCGGCGTCGACTGCGGCACGCAGAGTGCGAAGGTCGTGATCGTCGACGCCGCGGGCACCACGGTGGCGCATGGCAAGCAGGTGCTCCGGCCGATGGAGCGGCCACGTCACGGCGTGGCGATCCACCCCGACGACGACCTGTGGACGGCGATCGCCTCGGCCAGCCGGCAAGCGATGGCCGCCTTCACCGGAGACCCCACCGAGATCGCGGGCGTGGGCATCTGCCCGATCCGCTGCTGCAAGGTGTTCCTGAGAGCTGACGGCACGCTGGCCGAGCCAGTGATCAGCTGGATGGACGACCGGGCATACCAGCCCTATGTCCCCGACGATCCCGAGGTCGTCTACGCCACCACCACCACCGGGTACATCGCCCACCGTTTCACGGGCCAGTTCAAGGACACCGCGGCGAACAACATCTCGATGCAGTGGCCGATCGACACCGACACCTGGCAGTGGAGCGACGACCCCGCGCTCTACGAGCAGTGCGGGGTGCGTCGCGACATGCTGTTCGAGCTCCAGATGCCCGGTGATGTGATCGGCCCGCTCACCGCCGAGGCGTCTGCCGCCACAGGCATGCCGGCAGGCATCCCGGTGATCGCCACGGCGAACGACAAGGCCGTCGAGATGCTCGGCTCCGGCACGCTCGGCGAGTCGACAGCGGTCATCTCGCTCGGCACCTACATCGCGGCCATGGTGCACGGCCACGAGAACCACACGGCGCCCACCAACTTCTGGACCAACTTCGCGTCCGTGCCGCACCGCTACCTCTACGAGAGCAACGGCGTGCGCCGCGGCATGTGGACGCTGACCTGGTTCCTCGACCTGCTGGGTGACGAGATGGCTGAGCGCGCCGTGTCGCTCGGCCTGTCGCGCGAGGAGTACATCGAGCGCGAGGCGGCCGTCGTGCCCGCCGGCAGCGACGGGTTGATGACCGTGCTCGACTGGTTGGCCACCACCGACAAGCCGTTCCGCAAGGGGATGATGCTCGGCTTCGACGCCCGCCACTCGCGTGGTCACGTCTACCGGTCGATCCTCGAGGCGATCGCCCTGACGATGCAGCACCACGTCGACGCGATGTGTGACGAGCTCGGCATCACACTCACCGAGATCGTCGTGTCCGGCGGTGGGTCGAACAGCCCCCTGTTCATGCAGATCTTCGCCGACGTCTTCGGCATCACCGCCTCGCGTAACGTCGGCGGTGGAGGCGGAGCCGGCCTCGGAGCGGCCATCTGCGCGGCAACAGCCACCGGCGTGCACCCCGACATCGAGACCGCCGTGGCGGCCATGTCGGCGAGCCACGAGTCCTTCGAGCCCGACGACGCGAACGGCGCCGTGTACGCCCGCATGGCCGACACCGTCTACCACGACATCCGCAGCCACACCGATGCGCTCTTCGAGCGCGCGTACCCGATCTTCCACTGACCCCGAGCACACCGAAGGAACACCATGGCCCTCTCACGCGAAGCCGTCGTCGAGCACCTCCTCCAGATCCTCCCGGCCGACCGCGTGGTCACCGACGAGCAGACCCTGCGCGAGCGCAGCATCGACAACTTCCGCAAGCTCCAGAGCATCTTCCAGGTGTTCACCATGACCCAGCCGGCCGCCGTCGCAATGGTGGCATCCACCGCCGAAGCAGCAGCTGTCCTTGCGTTCGCAGACGAGCACGGCGTGAACGTCGTCGCCCGCACCGGCGGCACCGCCACCGAGGGCGGCCTCGAGACACAGGTCGAGAACTCGATCGTCCTCGACGGCTCACTCATGAACGAGATCATTTCGATCGACGCCTACAACATGCAGGCCACGGTCGGCTGTGGCGTGCCTCTGCAGATGCTCGAGGACCGCTGCCGCGAGATCGGGCTGACCACCGGCCACTCGCCCCAGTCGAAGCCGATCGCCAGCATGGGCGGGCTGGTGGCCACCCGCAGCATCGGCCAGTTCTCGACCCTGTACGGCGGCATCGAGGACATGGTGGTCGGGTGCGAGGTCGTGTTCCCCGGCGGCGTCGTGTCGCGCATCAAGAACGTGCCGCGCCGCGCCGCGGGCCCCGACATCCGCCACATCGTCATCGGCAACGAGGGCGCCCTCTGCTTCATCAGCGAGGTGACGGTGAAGCTCTTCCCATACATGCCCGAGAACAACATCTTCCTCGGCTGGACGCTGAAGAACATGAAGGAAGGCTTCGAGGTGCTGCGCGAGGTCATGGTGGCCGGCTACAAGCCGTCGGTCGCCCGCCTCTACGACCCCGAAGACGGTCAGCTCCACTTCTCGCACTTCGCTGCGCCCGACGACTGCATCGTGCTGTTCATGGCCGAGGGCAACGCCGGCATCACCAAGGCGTCCGCCGAGGGCATCCGCGAGATCGTGTCGAAGCACACTGCGTGCACGCCGGTCGACAGCCAGATCATCTCGGACTGGTTCGACGACCTGGTGTGGGGCCCCGACAAGGTGACCCGCGAGGACGATCGCATCCGCACCACGCGCAACGTGAACCGAACCACCGAGATCTCGGCCGACTGGAGCTCGATCAACGAGATCTACGAGGCCGCGCTCGCCCGCATTCGCACCGAGACCCGCGGGATCACGCTGCTGGGTGGCCACTCGTCGCACAGCTACATCAACGGCACGAACATGTACTTCAACTACTTCTACGACATCGACTGCGCGCCGGAGGACGAGAACGACGAGTACTACCTGCCGATCATCTCGATCATCTGCGAGGAGACCCTGCGTCTCGGCGGCTCGATCGTGCACCACCACGGCATCGGCAAGGCCCGTGCCCCGTGGGTTCGCGACGAGTACGGCTCGTCGTTCGTGATGCTCGAGAAGCTCAAGCGTGCCTTCGACCCGAACAGCATCATGAACATGGGCACGATCATCCCGCGCTGACAGCGCTTGGATCCGGAGCGACCGACGTCGCACAATGACGGCATGCGCTTCGAGAACCAGGTCCTGTTCGTCACCGGCGGAGCAAGTGGCATCGGCCTCGCCACCGCCCAGCGGGTGGTGGCCGAAGGTGGTCGAGCCGCGCTCGTCGACCTCGACCTCGACCGAGCACAGGCTGCGGCAGCCACGTTGCCCGGCTGCATCGGCCTCGCGGCGAACGTCGCGGACGAAGCCGCCGTTGCTGCGGCAGTGTCGGCGACGGTCGAGCAGTTGGGCGGCATCGACCTGGTGCTCGCCGCTGCAGGCCATGCCGAGTTCGGCCCGATCGCCGAGTGGGACACCGCCCGCTTCAACAAGATGATCGAGGTGCACCTCGGCGGCACGTTCAACGTGTGCAAGCACACGCTCCCCGTGCTGAAGGCCCGAGGTCGTGGCTCGATCGTCACCGTCAGCTCGACTGCCGCGTTCGCCGCGAACCCGAACAACTCGCCGTACGGTGCGGCGAAGGCGGCGATCAGCGGTTTCACGAGACAGCTCAGCCTCGAGGCCCTGCCCGAGGTTCGGGTGAACTGCGTCGCTCCGGGACGCACGATCACGGGCATGACCACGCCACTGATGATCGCCCGGGGTCACGACATGGAGGAGGGCGAGCGCATTTTCGCCAAAGCAGTGCCGATGGGGCGCATGGCAACATCGGCCGAGCTCGCCGGCGTGATCTGCTTCTTCCTGAGCGAGGACAGCTCGTTCGTGATCGGTCAGACGCTGCTGGCCGACGGTGGCGAGTCGGTCGTCTGAGCCATCAGCCCGGCACCTCGTCAGGCCAGCAGGTCGACCGCGATGTCATCCCACAGCTGATGCATCAGCGCCAGCGAGTGCACGTCCACTCGTTCGTTCGCAGCGTGGAACATCGCCACGTAATCGTCGAAGGTGAGCTCGCGTGAGAACAGCCCGTAGCCGTACGAGGTGGCGCCCTCGCGTCGATAGAAGCGTGCATCGGTGCCGCCCGGCGTGATGGCAGGGACGCAACGAGCCTCGGGGTAGACCGCTGCCGATGCGCGCTCGATCGACGTCCACAGCGGCGACTCGACGGGCGATGCCGTGGCAGGCCACTCGTCGCCGATCATGTGGATCTCGACGCTGTCGGCCAGCTCGCCGAGCAGTTCGGCCAGCAGGTGGACGACGTCCTCGGTGGTCTGGCCAGGGAGCGTGCGGATATCGACCTCGAGCTCGACGCTGCCCGGGATCGTGTTGGTCTTGCCGTCGGTGCGCAGCACGTTCGGCGAGATGGTGAGGTGCGTGCATGCGTGGCAGTCGGCAGCGAAACCGCGGTCGGGGTGCGATGCCGCCCAGTCGGCGATGGCCGTCGGGTCGAGGAGGATCCGCTCGAGGTCGGCGTCGAACCCCATCGCCGCAACGTAGGCCCGCCACGTGTCGTGGATCTCGCCGAGCGGCCGGTAGCTCGCCAGTCGCCGCACCACCTCGGCGGCTTTCACCAGTGCGTTGTCTCCCATGAGCGGCGTCGATCCATGGGCTGCGACACCGTGGATCACGAGGCGGCACCAGGCAGCACCCTTTTCGGCAACGAGCACCGGCAGACGCATGCCGCCGGGCGTGTGCAGCGGTGTACCACCGCACTCGGTGAGAACGTAATCGGCCATCACGGCGTCACGGTGGTGCTGGAGCAGCCAGTCGGCGCCGAGGCTGCCCCCCGACTCCTCGTCGGCAACCGCGGCGAACACGACCGAGCCGGGCAGTGCGCCGCGACGGGCGAGCGACGCGAACGCAGTCGCCATCGTGGCGGTCACGCACAGCATGTCGATCGCACCGCGACCCCACACCCAACCGTCGATCAACTCGCCGCCGAACGGGTCATGCTGCCATTCGCTGCCGTTGGCGGGCACGACGTCGGTGTGGCCCAGCAGGAGCAGTGTCGGTGCGGTCGGATCGGTGCCGGGCAGCCGTGCGATCAGGGATTGGCGGTCGGGAGTCGGCCCGAGGCGTTGGAGCTCGACGCCAGGCAGATCGACCACGGCGGTCAGCAGGTCGGCTGCCCGTGTCTCGTGGCCCGAATCGTCGTGGCCGGTGTTCACGCACTCGAGGCGGATGAGGTGCTGCAGCAGCTCGGTGGGGGCATCGGGAGCAACGGTGGTGGCCATCACGCGATCATGCCAGCGCAGCGGGTCCGGAGTCGGCAGGTTCTGCGACCTCTGCCGTGGCCGAGTCGTCCACGACCGGATCACGGCAAAGATCACACGGTGGCTGGTGGCACGAGAGGACGTTGGCCCGATCCGCAGCTAGCGTCGGTCGACGTGTTGGAACTGGTGCGGGTCCTCGATGCGACGACGATGAGTGAAGGCGAACTTGCGTCGCTCGGACTGCGGCGCGAAACCATCCTCGACCAGGGCGAATGGTTCATCCGACCCGACGCCCGGCGGCCCGAGGCGGTCCGCCTGCAACGTGAGACGAGCGTGGTCGGCCCGCTCGCGGTGCTCGGCGTCACCGATGCATCCATCGCCCGCGTCGTCGCCACCGTCAGCGTTCGTTTCACCGACCTCCCGGCCATCGTCGAGTGCACGTCGGGCGAAGGCCGTGTCATCGTCAGTGCCATCGAACCCCTGCGCGTCGCCGCCCGCCCCGAACCCGGCCGCTTCCTCGCACGTCTCGTCGCTGCCGGCCCCGACGTCGGCGAACGCACCGTTGGCGTGGGCATCGTCGGCTACGGGCCGTTCGGCGGGATGGGCTACACCCACGGCCTCGCCGCCACCGAGACGCCCGGTCTGCGATTCACCGCCGTGTGCGACTCGAACGCCGAGCGCCGCCAGGCCGCAGAGGCCGACTTCCCCGACGCCCGCGGCCACATCGACATCGACTCACTGTGCAGCGACCCCGATGTCGACGTCGTCATCGTGGCCACCCCGCCGGTGCTCCACGCCCCGTTGGCGCTGCAGCTCCTGCGCGCCGGGAAGCACGTGGTGGTCGAAAAGCCGATGTGCCTCACCACCGCCGATGCCGACCTGCTGCTCGCCGTGTCTGCCGACACTGGCCGCACCATCACCGTGCATCAGAGCCGTCGGTGGGACGGCGACTTCCTGGCACTGCGCCGGGCCGTCGAGACCGATGTGCTCGGCGAGGTCTTCAACATGGAGACGTTCGTCGGTGGCTTCGATCACCCGTGCCGGTGGTGGCACAGCGACGAGGCCCTCTCGGGCGGCGCGGTCTACGACTGGGGCTCGCACCACATCGACTGGATCCTCGCCCTCTACGGCAGCACGCCCGATCTCGTGCAGGCCACGTCGCACAAGCGCGTGTGGCGTGACGTCTCGAACTCGGACCAGATCGACGTCCACATGCGATGGAACGACGGTCGCGAGGCGCGGTTCATCCAGACCGACGTCGCCGCCCTCCGGAAGCCGAAGTTCTATGTGCAGGGCACGAAGGGGACGGCGATGGCCGAGTACCGGCCCATCGTCGCCGACCAGTTGGTCGCCGGTCGCGGCCATGTCGCCGATGCCTG
>JBBDMO010000078.1:0-23325 GCA_040878255.1 Ilumatobacteraceae bacterium | reverse complement strand
GAGCAGCCGGCGCATGATCTTGCCGCTGCGCGTCTTCGGCAGCTCGGGGGTGAAGTAGATCGCCTTCGGCTTGGCGATGTTGCCGATCTCGCTGCCAACGAAGTTCCGGAGCACCTGCTCATCGACTTCGGACCCGCCGCGCAGGGTGACGTAGGCGATGATCGCCTGTCCGGTCGTCGCATCGTTCGCTCCCACGACAGCGGCCTCGGCCACGGCCGGATGCGCCACGAGCGCAGACTCGACCTCGGTGGTCGAGATGCGGTGGCCGCTGACGTTCATGACGTCGTCGACCCGACCGAGCAGCCACAGGTACCCATCGTCGTCGAGTTTGGCGCCGTCGCCAGCGAAATAGGCACCGTCGAAGCGACTCCAGTACGTCTCGTGATACCGCTCGGGGTCACCCCAGATGCCACGCAACATCGCAGGCCACGGGCGGGTGAGCGTGAGGTAGCCGCCGCCTCGCTCGACCGGGTTGCCGTTCTCGTCGACCAGCGCAGCACCGATGCCCGGCAGCGGGAACGTGGCCGAACCCGGCTTGGTGGTGGTGGCGCCCGGCAGCGGGCTGATCATGATCGCGCCCGTCTCGGTCTGCCACCAGGTGTCGACGATCGGGCATCGGCTGCCACCGATGTGCTCGTGGTACCACATCCAGGCCTCGGGGTTGATCGGCTCGCCCACCGAACCGAGGACACGCAGCGACGACAGATCGTGCTTCGCCGGCTCCTCGGCACCCCACTTCATGAAGGTCCGGATCGCCGTGGGCGCGGTGTAGAACTTCGTGACCCCGTACTTGGCGATGATCGACCAGAGCCGGTCGTTGCCTGGGAAGTTGGGGACACCCTCGTACATCACCTGCGTCGCACCGTTGGCGAGCGGGCCGTAGACGATGTAGCTGTGGCCCGTGATCCAGCCCACGTCGGCGGTGCACCAGTAGATGTCGTCGTCGTGGAGGTCGAACACGTACTTGTGGGTGAACGCGGCCTGGGTGAGGTAGCCGCCACTCGTGTGCATGATGCCCTTCGGCTTGCCCGTCGTACCCGAGGTGTAGAGCAGGAAGAGCAGCTGCTCGGCGTCCATCGGTTCAGCCGGGCACAGGGGATCGGCAGCGGCCATCAGGTCGTGGTACCAGTGGTCTCGCCCATCCTGCATCAGCACCTCGTTGCCGCCACGGCGCACCACCACGACACCGGTGATGGTGGGCGTGCTGACGAGCGCCTCGTCGGCGACCGGCTTCAGGGCAAAGACGTCGCCGCGGCGGTAGCCGCCGTCGGCGGTGACGAGCACCTTGGCCTCGGCGTCGTTGATGCGGTCGCGCAGCGAATGGGCCGAGAACCCGCCGAACACGACGCTGTGCGCCGCACCGATGCGTGCGCACGCCAGCATCGCGACGGCGGCCTCGGGGATCATCGGGAGGTAGATGTTGACGCGGTCGCCCTTGCCGACGCCCAAACCCTTCAGCACGTTGGCGAACCGTTGGGTCTCGTCGAGGAGCTCGGCGTAGGTGACGGTGCGCGTGTCACCCGGCTCACCCTCGAAGTAGAACGCCACCTTGTCGCCACGACCGGCGAGCACATGCCGATCGAGACAGTTGTACGACACGTTCAGCTGGCCACCCACGAACCATTTCGCGAACGGCGGCTCCCACTCGCAGATGGTGTGCCAGTCGGCGGACCAGTCGATCAGATCGGACGCCTGCCTGGCCCAGAACCCCTCGTCATCGGCGGCCGCCTCGTCGTAGAGGAACGTGCCGGTGACGAGCGCCTGCTTCTTGAAATCGTCCGACGGTGGGAACCGCCGGTTCTCCCACTGCAGTGCGTCGATGCCGCCGCCAGAGCCGGTGTCGCTCATGTGATCCCCCTTGGTCCTGTGCTGCCCGACCGTAGCAACGCGCCCCAACTTTGGCACCTCAGCGGCGCTGTGCCACGACGAGGTGCCGCAGATCGTCAGATCTCGACTTGCGAACCCACCTCGAACACCTGATCACCGGGGAGGTTGAAGAACCGGCTGGCGCTGTCGGCACCGCGGTTCAGCAGCACGAAGAGATGCTCGGCGACAGGGTTCATACCGGGAGCCTTGCCTGCAACGATCGATTCGCGGCCGATGAAGTACGTGGCTTCTTCCGGGTGGAAGTCGATGCCGCGCATCGTGATCTGCGACAGCGCCGCGGGCACGTCGGGCTCTTCCATGAAGCCGAACGTAAGCAGCACCTGGTACACGCCGGGCTCGACCTTGGTGACGTGGCATCGCTCCTCAGGCTCGACGCGGGGAGCCTCGTCGGTCTCGACCGACACGATGAGCGTGGTCTTGTGCAGCACCTTGTTGTGGCGCAGGTTGTTGACCAACGCCGGCGGCGCTTTGCCGAGGTCCTTGAACATGAACACGGCGGTGCCTGCGACCCGCTTGATGTCGGACGACTCGTCGAGCACCTCGGCGATGGGCCGCTCGCCACGGTGGATGCGCGCGGCGACGAGCTGGCGACCCTTGCGCCAGGTCTGCATCTGGACCATGAGGATGACGCCGACCACCAGGGCGAACCAGCCACCCTTGGGGATCTTCACGATGTTCGCACCGAGGAAGCCGAGCTCGATCACCAACAGCGGAACGCACACCAGGAACGCCCGAATACGCGACCAACCCCAGCGATCGACCAGGACGCGGAAGAAGATGAGCGTGGTGATGGCCATGGTCATGGTCACGGCGAGGCCGTAGGCGGCGGCGAGGTTCTTGGACGATTGGAACCCGATGACCAGGCCGATGCAGGCGGGCAACAGCAGCCAGTTCACCAGCGGCACGTAGATCTGCCCGGACTGCTTGTGCGAGGTGTGACGGATCGCGATGCGCGGCAGGTAATCGAGCTGCACGGCCTGCGCTGTGAGCGAGAACACGCCCGAGATGAGGGCTTGGGACGCAATGACCGTGGCCATCGTGGCCAGCAGCACGAGGGGCAGCTTGAGCGACTCGGGCGCCATCAGGAAGAAGAACTTCTTGTCGACGATCTCGGGCTGGTCGAGCAGCATCGCGCCCTGGCCCCAGTAGTTGAGGACCAGTGACGGCAGCACCATGCCGTACCAGCCGAAGGTGATCGGCCGACGACCGAAGTGCCCCATGTCGGCGTACAGCGCCTCGCCGCCCGTGACCACCAGGAAGATCGCACCCAGCGACAGGAATGCCTTGCCGCTCTCGTGCGTGAAGTAGCGCAGGCCGTAGATCGGGTTGATCGACTGGATGATCTCGGGCGAGGCGATCACCTTCGAGAGGCCGAGCAGCGCCAGGGTGGCGAACCACAGCACCATGATCGGGCCGAACACCTTGCCGATACCGCCCGTGCCCCGGCTCTGCACCGCGAACAGCCCGATCAGGATGACGATCGCGATGGGGACGACCCAGCTCGTGAGCGACGTCGAGACCTCCTCGAGGCCCTCCACCGCGCTGAGTACCGAGATCGCGGGGGTGATCACGCCGTCGCCGTACAGCAACGCAGTGCCGAAGATACCGAGTGCGACGAGCAGGCCGGCCTTGGAGACCTGCGGGCCGCGCTTGCGCATGACCAGCGCGGTGAGCGCCAGGATGCCACCCTCACCCTTGTTGTCGGCGCGCATCACGAGCAGCAGGTACTTGATCGAGATGATGATGATCAGGGACCAGAACGCGAGCGAGCAGATGCCGTAGACGTTGATCTTGTCGACAGTCATCTCGTGGCCCTCACCGGTGAACGCCTCGCGCATCGCATAGAGCGGGCTCGTGCCGATGTCGCCGTAGACCACCCCGAGCGCACCCATCGCCAGCATCGCGGTGCCGGCCTTCGAATGCGGGTGCTCGTGGCCGTGGCCCCCTGCTGCATCGCTCTCGCCGGCGCCGTCGAGTGACGGATCGGTGTCCTCGGGCGGTCGTGCGATCTTGACCGACTCAGGCCCTGCGGTGTTGTCGGATGCCACGGTGCGACGCTACTGGTCAACCGGTCGCCGGGAAGAGCAGACAGAGGAATCCGCCCAACCCCGCCGGGTCGAGCAATGCTTCGGCCTCGCGGACACGGCTCCGCATCCGCATCGCCGCCACCGTTGGGGCTGCCGCCGCTGCCTGCCAGAAGACACGGCCCGCTTCGACCAGATCGTCGATGTCGTACAGCTGGAGGAACTGCGCCTGCGTGCGCACCGACAACGGTTCGGGGAGCTGGTCGAGCGCCACCTGCGTCGTGATGTCCTGCTCACCGGCGTCGGTGAGGTAGTGCACGCCGCGCTCGTGGCCACGGTACGTACGGAGCCATTCGCGCCACGGCATCACGGCCAACTGCGCCGTCATCGGCGTGACGTAGTCGATCGCGAGCACGCTGCCGGCGGTGAGCAATTGCTGCGCGCCGGCCACCCAGTCGCGCGCCTGCTGTTGCCAAGGCACGCGCGCGCCCAGCGGCGCACGTGCGGGCAGGAACGGCGGCACCTCGGCGAGCGGGTGCAGCACCTCGACGAATCGGCCGGCATGCTCGGCGACGAAGGCCTCTCGCCACGCTCCATCCCACACCAGCAACCGGAAGGCCAGGTTGTCGAGCAACTCGTTGGCGACGATGACACCGGTGAACGGCTGGATCGGGAGGTCGGCCTGCGACGTCACCGACGCGGGGTGCAGGGCGCGCTGGGCACCGGAACGCTCGACCGCCACGTAGCGGAAGCTCGGCGGAGCAGGCCGTGCCGCCCACTCGGCGGTGATGGCCCGGGCCAGCGCGCCCGGCCCGGCCCCCACCTCGACGACGGTGAAGTCATCGGGGCTGCCGACACGCCGATGCTCCGCGTCGATCCAGCGAGCGAGCACGGTGCCGAACAGCGGGCCGACCTCGGCCGAGGTGATGAAGTCACCCCTGCGGCCGGCACGACCGGTACCGGTGTAGAAACCGTGGGGTCCGTACAAAGCGAGCTCGACGAAGCGGTCGAACCGCAGGGCACCATCTGCCGCCGCGATGGCGGCGGCGATGTCGTCAGAAGCCGAAGGCACCGGTGAGGTCGGAGAGCTCGCCGTATCGGCCGACGAGACCCGGGACGACGCCGAGGACGATGGTGACGGCAACGGTGATGAACAACGCTGCTTGCAGCGCTGCAGGGGTGCGGATCGGCGTGACGTCGCCGTCGGGCACAGGCTTCATCCACATCTCGCGCAGCACGGTCATGTAGTACGCCGCCGAGATCACCGTGTTCACCGCGGCAATGACCGCGATGCTGTAGCCCCAGCCGTTGCCGGCATCGAGCACTGCCTTGAACGCACCGAACTTCGCGAACCATCCACCGAGCGGCGGGATCCCGGCGAGCGACGCCATGAAGATGGTCATGATCACACACAGCCCGGGGGCGTAGCTGAACAGACCACCGAAGCTGCTGATCTCGCCACTGCGGGTCTTACGCGACACCGCGATGACGACGGCGAATGCACCGAGGTTCATGGCGGCGTAGATGATGAG
This sequence comes from Ilumatobacteraceae bacterium, assembly GCA_040878255.1. Lineage (GTDB taxonomy): Bacteria > Actinomycetota > Acidimicrobiia > Acidimicrobiales > Ilumatobacteraceae > VFMC01. The sequence continues at coordinate 17,882 of JBBDMO010000078.1, read as the reverse complement.
GTAGACGACCACGGCCTTCAACGCCGACTCGGACGCCGTACCAGCGACTGCGAGCGGCATGAGGATGAAGCCGCCCTGGCTGACGCTCGAGTAGGCGAGCATGCGGACGATGTTGGTCTGGCGCAGCGCGAGCAGGTTGCCCACCGTCATCGACACCGCCGCGAGCACCCACACGAACGGCTGATACACGCCACTCGCCTGCGGGAAGGCCACGTAGATGAGCGTGATGAGCGCCACGAAACCCGCCGCCTTCGAGGCGACGCTGAGGAACGCCGTGATCGGGGTCGGCGCACCTTCGTAGACGTCGGGTGCCCACTGGTGGAACGGCACGGCGCTCACCTTGAAGGCGAACCCGACGATGACGAACACGATCGCCAACGCCTGGACCCCGGCGAAACCGCCCGTGGCCGTGATGGCCGGAGCGAGGTCGACCAGCAGCGTGGTGCCGGTGACTCCGTAGAGCAGGCTCATGCCGTAGAGCATGACGGCGCTCGCGAATACACCGAGCATGTAGTACTTGACGCCCGCCTCGTTGCCCTTGGTGTTGCGCTTGTTCCAGGCGGCGAGCATGTAGGCGGGGATCGAGAGGAACTCGAGCGCAACGAAGATGCTGACGAGGTCGCGTGACGACGTCATCATGACCATGCCGAGGATGCTCGACAGCAGCAGGACGTAGTACTCGCCCTGGTAATACCGACCCTCGTCGATCTCGTTGCTGCTCATCAGCACCACGATGTAGCCGGCCAGCAGGAACAGCGCCTTGAGCACGAGCGCGTACTGATCGATCACGTAACGGCCACCGAACATCGAGCGCACATCGTCACCGAGGACACCGAGCGTGACGACCGGAACGAACGCAGCAAGCAGCACCAGCCCGGCCACGGTGGACGTGACCCAGCGCTGGCGTTCCTCGACGAACAAGTCGATGAGGAGCACTGCGCAGATCCCGACCGCGAGGATGATCTCGGGCGCGAGCGCGTGATAGTCGATGGTGGGCGCGGTGAAGTCGCTCGCCGCGGCCAGGAGGGCCCCGATCACTTGTTGAACACCTTCACCATCTCGGTGACGGCAGGATCCATCACCTTGAACAGGAGCTGCGGGTACACGCCGAGCACGACGATGGCGATGAGGAGCGGCGCCCAGGCGATCCACTCGAACACGGTGACGTCGTGGATGTCATCGTGGCCGTGGTGCTCGTCGTTGCCGGCGGCGCCGAGGCTGTGGGTGTGGCTCGGCGTGGCGAACTCGGGATTCACGGTGCCGAACGCAGTGCGCTGGTAGAGCCACAGCAGGTAGCCGGCCGCCAGCACCGTGCCGAGGGCAGCGATGACCATGAGCGTGCGGAACAGGCCGACGCTGAGGCCGGGTGCCGGCTGGTAGGCGCTGAGGATGGCGGGGAACTCGCCCCAGAACCCGGCGAGGCCGGGGAGGCCGAGCGATGCCATCGCACAGAAGCCGAGGATCCAGCCGAGCTTCGGCATCTGCAGCAGCATGCCGCTGAGCCGGCTGATCTCGAGCGTGTGGTAACGCTCCTTGATGCTGCCGGCGACGAAGAAGAGCATCCCGGTGATGAGGCCGTGGGCGACCATGCCGAACAGTGCGGCGTTGATGCCGATGCTGGTGAGCGTCGAGATGCCGAGCATGACGAAACCCATGTGGGCCACGGAACTGAACGCGATGAGGCGCTTCATGTCCTTCTGGGCGAGGCAGCCGAGCGCACCGTAGATGATGCCGATCACGGCGAGGATGCCGATGACCGGGGCCCACTCGATGGCGGCCTGCGGCAGGATCGGGATCGCGATGCGGACGAAGCCGTAGGTGCCGAGCTTCAGCAGGATGGCGGCCAGGATGACCGAGCCCTGCGTGGGTGCCTGCGTGTGCGCATCAGGCAGCCAGGTGTGGAAGGGGAACATCGGCACCTTCACGGCGAAGCCGATGAACATGCCGGCAAAGATCCAGATCGCGACGTCCTTGTCGATACCGATGCCGTTCTCGATGAGGTACGGGATCGAGAAGCTCTGCGCGCCGGTCTTGTAGTACAGCGCGAGGAACGCGACGAGCATGAGCGCCGAGCCGAACATCGTGTAGAGGAAGAACTTGAGCGAGGCGTATTGGCGCTGCTCGCCACCCCACACGCCGATCATGAAGTACATCGGCAGCAGGACGACCTCGAAGAACACGAAGAACAGAATGAGATCCTGGGCCACGAACGTGCCCGCCATGCCGGTCTGCAGGACCAGCATGAGGATGAGGAACGCCTTGGGGTTCCCAGGCGACGGGATGTGGTCCCACGAGTAGATCATCACCAGCACGGTGACCACCATCGACAGGAAGTACAGCGGCAGGCTGATCCCGTCGAGGCCGATCGTGTAACCGCTGTTGATGACCTTGATCCACTCGGTGCTGGCGAAGAATTGCAGCTTGGCCGACTGGTCGTAGTCGTACTGGGTGAGCGTGTAGACGCCCACGCCCAGGGTGGCGAGCGCAGTGACCAGGGCGACCTGCTTCTGGAGCAGTTCGTCGCGCTTGGGGATGAACAGCATGACGAGCACACCTGCCAACGGCAGGAACACCCCCAGGCTGAGCAGCCAGTTCTGATCGCGGATGACTTCCATGGTGTTCGCCGTCCCTTAGGTGTTGACGAGTACGAGTACGAGCGCGGCGACTGCTGCGGCACCGAACAGCAACGCTCCGTACTGATTGACCTTGCCTGACTGTGTGGGGCGCAACGCGCCACCCGTTCCACGGGCGACCGAGCCGCTGCCGTTGACCGTTCCGTCGACCAGCGTCTGGTCGATGTTGCGGTAGACCCACTCACCGGTGCCCTTGCCGCCCTTGCCGACGGCATTGACGATGCCATCGATCACGTTCTGGTTCACCCAGTTCACGGCGTTGGCGATGGGATGCGCGACGCCGTGCACGATGACCTTTTCGTAGAGGGCGTCGAGGTAGTACTTGTTCGCCAGGAACGCGTACCCGGCACGGGCCGAAGCGTTGCGCTGGGTGAGGCCCTTGAGCTTCGAGTCGGCCTCGCCGTAGATCGACCGGCAGATCGCGAGGCTGACGACGAAGCCGAGCGCGACGAGGACGATCGACGGCATGGCTTTGGCCCAGGTGAACGTGGCGTGGTCGATGGTGGGCGCGTACTCGCCGCCGCGTGGTTCGACCCACTCGAGGAACTTCTCGATTCCGAACGGCGCAGCGTTGATGTAGCCACTGAGGACCGCCAGGACACCCAGGATCGCGATCGGGAACACGAGCAGGATCGGCGACTCCTCGGCGAGACCGAACGCAGGCTTGTGGTGTGCGCCGTGCGAGTCGTGCGCATCGTGCGCATCGTGCGCCACCGCTGCGGTGTGGGTGTCATGCGTGTCGTGGCCGTGGGCCGCGTGCGCCATGGCGAGCACCGGGGCGTGGTCGTCGAGCGGCTCGGCGTGCTCCATCTCGTGCTCTTCGGCGTCGTCACCGTGATCGGAGTGACCAGCAGCGGCACCACGGGCCTTGCCGAAGAACGTGAGGTACGTCGCCCGGGTCATGTATGCGGTTGTCATGAACGCACCGATGAGGCCGATCACGAAGAACACCGTGTACCCGTTGTGGTGAGCGTTGTCGATGATCTCGTCCTTCGAGAAGAAACCACTGAAGAACGGCACACCGCACAGCGCCGCGGTCGAGACCATCCATGCGACGAACGTGATCGGCATCCGCTTGCGCAGGCCGCCCATGTCCTTGCGCATGTCGAAGCTGTGATGGCTGGCGGTGTGGCTGATGGAGCCGGCGCACAGGAAGAGACAGCACTTGAAGAACGCGTGCGTGAAGATGTGGAACACCGCCGGCGTCCAGGCTCCGACGCCAAGGCCCATCATCATGTAACCGAGCTGGCTGACCGTGGAGTACGCGAGCACCTTCTTGATGTCGCTCTGCACGAATGCGAGCCCGGCGGCGATGATGATCGTGATGCCACCGATGACGGCGATGAAGTTCGCGCTATTGCCGTTCTGGGCGATGTCGAAACCGTTGTAGAACACCGGGTACATGCGGGCGACCAGGAACACGCCGGCGACCACCATCGTCGACGAGTGCAGCAGCGAACTGACGGGTGTGGGCCCAGCCATCGCGTCGGGCAACCACGTGTGCAGCGGGAACTGGCCACTCTTGCCGATGCAGGCGATGAACAGCGCGATCGCAGCCCACAGCAGCACTGTCTGGCTGGTGGCGGGGTCCATCGCGATACGGCTGGTCTCCTGGATGGAGAACGTGCCGAAGGCACCGAACAGGATGGCCACACCGACCAGCAGACCCATGTCGCCGACGCGCACGGTGAAGAACGCCTTGAGCGCGGCGCGGCTGTTGGCCTGCTCCTCCCACCAGTGGCCGATGAGCATGAACGAGCAGAGGCCCATGATCTCCCAGCCGAGAATGAGCTGGACCGTGTTCTCGGCGAGCACCATCGTGAGCATGCCGGCACTGAAGAGCGTGAGGCTGGCGAAGAAGTGCGTGTACCGCCGGTCGCCGCGCACGTAGTCGAGCGAGAAGATCTGCACGAGGGTCGAGATGAACGTCACCAGCAGCAGCAACATGACGGCGAGGCCGTCGATGTGCTGGCCGACGCTGAACTCGAAGCCACCGCTCTGCCACCACGTCCAGCTGCGGATGACCGGTTCGACGTAGGGCTCGGCCTTACCCTCGGCGGCCTGCGGCACGAGGCCGCGCGCGAAGCCGTACATGCCGCGTGCGATCGCGCCGCCCTCGTCGGCACCACCGGCCGACTCGACCCGCTGGATCCACTGCCAGGTTGCGCCGACCGCGAGCACGAGGCCGGCGAGCATGCTGGCGATGCCGACCTCGCTGCCGTGCTTGGGCATGCGCTTGCCGAAGAAGATGATGACGAAGAACGCGATGGCCGGGATGACCGGGATGAGGAAGGCGTGCTCGAGGAACCACCCGGAGGTGGCCACTGCCGCTGTCTCTGCCAGCATGGGTCAGCCCTTCATCTCGGAGAGCTCGTCGAGCGAGATGCTCCGTCGGTTGCGGTAGATCAGCAGCACGAGAGCGAGGCCGACGCCGACCTCGGCGGCTGCCACGGCGATGACGTACAGCGCGAACGTGTTGCCGTCGACGTTGCCGTGCAACTGGCTGAAGGCCAACAGGTTGATGTTCACCGAGTTGAGGATCAGTTCGATGCTCATGAGCACCATGACTGCGTTCTTCCGGGCGATCACGCCGTAGACGCCGATGCAGAACAGGACCGCGCCGAGGAGGAGGAAGTTGTTGATCAACATGGCGACTCAGTCCTTCCTGGCCAGGACGATGGCGCCGATGACCGCGGCAAGGAGCACGAACGACAGCGCCCAGAACGGGAGCAGGTAGGGGCTGAAGATGCTGTCGCTGAGCTCCTGGATCGCCACCGGCTGGCGGTCGGCCGGCAGCCGGGTGTCGCCGAAGCCGTCGAGCAGGACGTACACCATGACGCCGAGCATGAGCAGCGCCACCGGGACCCCGAGGAGGTAGTTCGAGTTGTTCAGCTCGGTGTCGACACCGAGCTTGGCGCGGGTGAGCATGACGCCGAACAGGAACAGCACCATGACGGCGCCGACGTACACCAGCACCTGGGTGACGGCGACGAACTCGGCGGCGAGCAGCAGGTACTGCGCCGACGCACCGGCGAGCACGAGCACCAGGGCGAGCGCAGCGTGCACGACGTTCTTGCTGGTGACCACCTTGAGGGCACCGACGATCATGATCGCAGCGATGATCCCGAAGCTGATGTTCTGGGCCACCTCGATGTCGGAGGCGAGGACGACGGCGTTCATTTCTTCTTCTTCTCTGCGCCGGCTTCGAGCTCGGGTTGCTCGGGAACGGTCTCCATCCACTCGCCGAGCTTCTCCTTGTCGTGGAGGAGGTCGGCGATGCGGGGCTCGCTGTACTCGTACTCGGGACTCCAGAACAGCGCATCGAACGGGCAGACCTCGACACAGATGCCGCAGTACATGCACAGCGCGTAGTCGATGTCGAAGCGGTCGAGCTTGTTGACCTTGCGAGGCGCGCCACCGGCGCGGCGCGGTGGTGCGAGCTCCTTGTGGCCCTCGATGTAGATGCACCAGTCGGGGCAGCTGCGAACGCAGAGCATGCACGACGTGCAGTTGTCCTCACGGAGGGCGATGACGCCGCGAGCACGAGCCGTCGGCGCCTCCTTCTCGTGCGGGTACTGCACCGTGGCTGCACCACCGCCGAACTTCTTCGGCTTGATGGTCTGCATCATGGTGTTGAACGTGACACCGAGGCCCTTGACCAGACCGGGCACCTGGGGCTTGCTGGGCATCAGAAGACCACCTTCAGGATTGCGGTCAGCATGATGTTGACGAGCGACACGGGGATGAGGACCTTCCAGGCGAACCGCTGGAGCTGGTCCTCACGGAAGCGTGGGTAGCTGAACCGGACCCACATGATGATGAACGACAGCGCCAACATCTTGGTGATCATGATGAGTGGCCCGACGACGTTCATCCAGTTGTCGATCGAGTCGATGTCGGACCAGCCGAACCAGCTGAACGGCACGCCCCATCCGCCGAGGAAGAGGACCGAGGCGATGAGGCTGAACACACCGGCGGTCGCGAACTCGGCGATGAAGAACATGAGGAAGCGGAAGCCGGAGTACTCGGTCATGTAGCCGGACACGAGCTCGGATTCAGCAATCGGCATGTCGAACGGCGTCTGGGTGAGTTCGGCCTGTACGGCGATCATGAAGACGACGAACCCGACGAACTGGGTGAGGATGTACGGGTTGCCGATGCCGTCCCAGCCGAAGATGCTGCCGGCGTTCTGGCGGAGCACGATGCCCTGGAGGTTCATCGTGCCGGCCTGGATGACCACGCCGATGACGGCGAGCACCATGGGGAGCTCGTAGGCGATCAGCTGCCCGGCGGCGCGGAGGCCGCCGAGGAGCGAGTACTTGTTGGCGCTGCTCCAGCCGGCCATCAAGATGCCGAGCACGCTGATGGAGCTGACGGCCAGCGCATAGAAGACGCCGGCTTCGAAATCCGTGAAGTAGGCGTCGGGGCCGAACGGCACCACGGCCACCAGCAGGAACGTGCTCAGCAGCACGATCAGCGGCGCCATCTTGAACACGACCTTGTCGGCGTTCTCGGGCTGGATGTCTTCCTTCTGCAGCCACTTGCTGACCTCGGCGAACAGCTGCATCGAGCCGTAGGGTCCGGCCTCCATCGGGCCGAGACGGCTCTGCATGAAGCTCATCATCTTGAACAGGAACAGGTACACGATGGTGCCGGCGGGCAGCAGCACCGCGACGGTGCCACCGAGGACGCGCAGCAGCGATTGGGCCCAGTACGGGAGATCGACGGCGATCACTTGTCGATGTCTCCCAGGATGAAGTAGAGCGACGCCAGGATCGTGATGATGTCGGGGACGAAGACCCCTCGGAGCACCCACGGCACGATCGAGATGTTGTTGAAGCTCGCGGTGCGGATGCGCACGCGGAAGGGACCGAGGTCACCCTGGCTGACGACGTAGTAGCCCATCTCGCCGAGCGGGTTCTCGGTGCTGACCCAGGCCTCGCCCTCGGGAACCTTGATGATGCGGGGCACCTTGGCCATGACCGGCCCGGACGGGATGCCGTCGAGGAGTTGGTCGACGATGAGGGTCGCCTCGCGGGTCTCTTGCAGGCGGATCCAGCAGCGGGCGAACGCGTCGCCGTCCGGATGGGTCCAGACCTTGAAATCGACCTTGTCGTACGGCAGGGCGATCTTCTGGTCGCGACGCAAGTCCCAGTCGACGCCACTGGCGCGCAGGTTGGCACCGCTGAGGCCGTACGACAGCGCGACGTTGGCGGGGATGACACCGATGCCACGGGTACGGCTCTGGAAGATCTCGTTGCCGAACAGCAGCGTCTCGATCTCATCACAGAAGTTCCGGAGCTTCTTCATCACCTGCTTGGTCTCGTCGATCCAGCCCTTGGGTAGATCGTCCTTGAGGCCGCCGATGCGGTCGAAGTTCGGGTGGAAGCGGCCGCCGGTGGCGCTCTCGATCAGGTTGAGCACGTACTCGCGGTCGCGGAACGCCATGAACACGGGCGTGATCGCACCGAGCTGCACGCCCAGGTCGCCGAGGAACAGCGAAACGTTGGCGATGCGGCTGAGCTCGAAGAAGATCGCCCGGATCCACTGGGCTCGCGGCGGTGCCTCGACATCCATGAGCTGCTCGGCGGCCAGGATGAACGGCACCTCGTTGGCGAAGCTGCCCAGCCAGTCGATGCGGTTGATGAGGCTGTTGACCTGCGGATAGGTGCGGACCTCGGTGAGCTTTTCGTAGCCGCGGTGCATGTAGCCCGCCGACGGATCGGCCCACACGACCTGCTCGCCGTCGAGACGGACGATGATGCGGAGCGTGCCGTGGGTGGCCGGGTGCTGCGGGCCGATGTTGAGGGTCATGCCCTCGGTCTCGAGCTCGACGTTCAGGCGCGCGTCGGCGGCCTGTGCGGCGATGTAGCTGAGCTTCTGACGATCGATCAGGTCGGTCACTCGGACTCACCCTCTCCCTCTGGTTCGCCCGGCAGTGGCTCGACGTCGACGATGCCCGGCCAGGGCTTCACGATGCGGGCGAGCAACGGGAAGTCCTTGCGGAGCGGATGGCCCTCGAAGTCGGTGGGTAGGTACATGTTGCGCAGGTCGGGGTGACCCCGGAACGAGATGCCGAACATCTCGTGGGTCTCGCGCTCGTGCCAGTCGGCACCTGCGAAGACCGTGGTCCAGCTGTCGACGACATCGTCGTCGGGCACGTCGGCCTTCACCGTGATGCCGACGTGACGAGTGAGGTCGGTGAGACGGGCGAACACCTGGAAGCGAGTGCTGCCACCGGCGTAGCCCTGCACGATCTCGGTGCGGCGCTCGGGCGGCGGCGCGCTGGGGTCATCCTCGCCACGGCCGAACGGGCTGGGCATCCAGTCGATCGCCGACAGGAAGCAGAAGTAGTGGAACCCCGCCTCGCGCAGCGCGAGGCCGGCATCGCGCCACGACTCGGTGGCGACCCGGGCCCACACGTCGACGCCCGGCTTGACGAGCGTGTCGACGAGGCCGGCACCGATGTCGGAGCGGAGCTGCGCGACGATTCCCTCGCGGAGGCCGTCACCGGGGAGTGCCGGGACCTCGGTCTCGGGGGTTCCCGTGGTGTCACTCAACAGGACCACCGCCGACCACGATCGGGTCACGCACGATGGCCTTGTGGCCCTCGCCGCGCCAGCGGGCACCCATGTCCTCGTTCTTGATGCGCTGCTGGAGCAGCACGACACCTTCGAGCAGCGCCTCCGGACGGGGCGGGCAGCCGGGCACGTAGACATCGACGGGGATGATCTGGTCGACGCCCTTGGTGACCGAGTAGCTGTCCCAGTACGGGCCGCCGCAGTTGGCGCACGAGCCCATCGAGATGACGTACTTCGGCTCGGGCATCTGTTCGTACAGGCGCAGGATCGCAGGCGCCATCTTGTCGGTGACCGTGCCGCTGATGACGACGAGGTCGGCCTGGCGGGGACTTGCCGGCAGCGGGATGACACCGAGGCGCATCACGTCGTAGCGCGGCGAACCGAACGCTGCACCCATCTCGATCGCGCAGCACGCAAGGCCCCACTGGTACACCCAGAGGCTGTAGGAGCGGCCCAGGTTGAACAGGGACGTGAGTGGCTTGGGCATGCGCCCTTTGTCGACAAGACCCATGTGATCACACCCAGCGCAGTACGCCCTTGCGCCACGCGTACACGAGGCCAAGGAGCAGGACGAAGACGAAAATACCCATCTCGACGAGGCCGAACGCGCCGTAACGCTCGAGTTGGGTGGCCCACGGGAAGATGAAGACTGCCTCGACGTCGAACACGACGAAGAGCAGGGCAAAGATGTAGTAGCGGATCTGGCTCTGCGACCAGCCGGTGCCGACGGGGTCGACACCGCTCTCGTAGGCCATGACCTTCTGCGGCGTGGGCTTGTTCGGCCGAACGAGGGCTGCCACGCCGAGCAGCACGCCGGCGAGCACGAGGGCAATGGCACCGAACCAGACCACGGTCAGGTAGTCGCGAAGGAAGTCTGACATCGACCCCGACGCTACCAGGCCGGTCGAATGCGCCCACAAACCCACGCCACCCCAGACCGCTGTGAGGAGTGAGCGGCGCTCGGCCCCTCATCGCTCACCGGACGGGGGTAGGGGGGAGGGACTGGGTGGCGTCGAGCCAGCCCACCATGCCGGCAGACACCTTGTCGCGCGGCACGCTGGCACCGCCGCCGCCGTACATGGCACCGGAGCGGGGCGGGGTGCCTCGACGCTCACGAGCGAAACCGACGGCCTCGTGGAGGTCGGCGGCGAAGCGGTCCATCACGCCGGGCATCGTGTTCGGGCGCGTGATGCAGAAGTGGACGGCGGGCGGCATCTGCAGGCCGTTGAGCCGCCAGCGCTTGGCGGCCAGGGCATCGTTGACGTGGAAGATGTCGATCGGCTCGTCGTCGAAGTCCTGCACTGCGGTCGACGCAGCGAACGCGACGTTGAACAGCGGGTCGCCCAACACGCGCAGCTCGGGATGCTCGCCGATGATCGACCGAAGCCGAGCAGCCGTCGCGAAGATGTCTGCGGCGATCGCGAGGTAACCCTCGCGACCGAGGGTCACCATGGCCGCCCAGGCGGCTGCGATGATGCCGCCCGACCGCGAGCCGCTCATGCCGGGTGACGTGTACGCGCCGCCCGGCCAGTCGGGCACGACGAAGTACTGCAGGCGGCGCAGCTCGGGCGTCCGGTACAGCAGCACGCTCGAGCCCTTCAGGCCGAAGCCGTACTTGTGGGTATCGGCACTCATCGACGTCACGCCGCGATGGCGGAAGTCGAACACCGGCACATCGACGCCGAGCGACTCGCCCCAGCACAGGATGAAACCGCCGAGGCAGCCGTCGACGTGGAGGCCGATGCCGCGCTCGAGCGCCAGGTCACTCAGCTCGCCGATCGGGTCGATCGCACCGTGCGGATACGTGCCGGCGCTGCCGACGAGCGCCACGGTGTTGTCGTCGATCAGGGAGCGGACCGACGCCATGTCGGCCACGAACTCGTCGGTGACCTCGGCCTTGCGCAGTTCGATGCCGAAGTAGTGCGCGCCCTTGTCGAAGGCGGGGTGGGCGGTGACCGGCATGACCACGTTCGGTGTGGTGATGCCACGTGCTCGGCCCCATTCGCGGTACACGAGCAGCGGGTTCATCAGGCTCTCGGTGCCACCACTCGTGAGGACGCCGCACGGCTCGGGGGCGTGCATCACGTCGGCCGCCATCGCGATGATCTCACCCTCGAAGCGCGTGGCGCTGGGGTACACGTCGCGTTGCAGCACGTTCGCGTGGCTGTAGTGGCCGAACACCTCGTTCAAGAACGCGTAGTGGTCGTGGTCGCCGGAGTAGATGGAGCCGCTGAGGAGGCCCTCGTCGGCGTTGGCGTCCTCGGCCGCCGACATCGCCTCGATCTCGCTCATCACCTCGTGGCGGTCGCGACCCTGCTGAGGGAACTCGCGAACGACGGGGAACCGGTCGGCATACGGAAAGAGTCCCATCGGCCCACCATAGATCGGTATGACGACGGACCGTCAGGCCGTGGCGCAGGAGCGCTGCAGCGAGATCGCCGCCGTCGGCGTGTCGCGCAACGACCCTTCCGCCGTGGTACACCTCCGTCATGGCGAGGCGAGTGCTGCAACTGCTCGGCCCGTCGGCCGGTGGCATTCGGGCCCACGTGGCCGAGCTGGCGCGCCGCCTTCCCGCACACGGGTGGCAGCCCTCGGTGATCTGCTCACACGACGTGATGGCCGGCATCGGTCCGCAGCACGGCGATCTCGACGTGCCCCCGATGTGGAACGTGACCGCGTATCGACCGGCGCGCCGACGCTTGGCCGAGATGGTCGAGGGCCACGACGTGTTGCACGTACACGGGCTCAAGGCGGCGATGGTGGCCGTTGGCCTCACCGACCGGCCGCCAATGGTGCTCACGGTCCACAACCTGGTCGCCGGTACACAGCCGTGGGCCGTACGCCCCGTGCTCCAGCGCCTCGAATCGCATCTCGTCGCGCGCGCGGATCATCTCATCGTCATCAGCGACGAGATCGAGCAGCGGTTCGCCGACGTGATCGGCGCCGATCGGCGCAGCTTCGTGCTGCCGGTGTCACCGCCGCGCACCGTCGGCCGCACCCGTGACGAGGTGCGCCGCGAGCACGGCATCGCCGCCGACGCCCCGCTCGTCACCATCGTCGCCCGCCACCATCGCCAGAAGAACCTCACCATGTTTCTCGACGCCGTCGCGGTGGCCGTGGCGGCGGTGCCCGGATTGCGTGTGCTGATGGTGGGTGACGGACCCGATCGCGCCGACCTCGAACGGCATCGCTCGTCGCTCGGCCTCGATGGCATCGTCGTGATGACCGGTCAGCGGCCGAACCCGGTCGACGAGATGCACGCCGCCGACGTGGTGGGGCTCAGCTCCGACTGGGAGGGGTCGCCGCTCGTGGTGGCCGAGTGCCTCGCCGTGGGGCGACCGCTGGTGGCCACCGCTGTCGGCACGGTCACCCGTCACCTCGTCGACGGCGTCAGCGCGCGCATCACACCGGTGGGTGCTGCGCCAGCGTTCGCAGCGGCGATGATCGAGCTGCTGTCGGACCCGGTGCGCGCTGCAGCCATTGCCGCGGCAGGTCACCGCGTCGGTGCCGTGGTCTTCGATCCCGATTCGCTGGTGGACGGCGTCGCCCGCGTGTACGACGGCCTCGTGGCGCCGTGACGGCGTCGCCCGCGAGTCCACACTCGGTGGAGGAGCTCGTCCGGCAGGTGCCGGCATGGCGGCGAGCATCGCTTGTCGTCGAGCCACTGCCGGGTGGCATCACCAATCGCAACTACATCGTCACGGTCGACGACCACCGCTACGTGGTGCGGGTGCCCGGCGAACGCACCGAGCTGCTCGGCATCGATCGCATCGGCGAGGTGGAGGCCACCAGCCGGGCCGCCGACCTCGGCATCGGACCCGCAGTGTTCGGCGAGCTGCCCGGTACCGGCACGCTGATCACCGAGTTCGTCCCCGGCAGCCAGCTCGACAACCACGCGTTGACGACCCATCTCGAGGACGTGGTCGAGCTCGTCCACCGCTTCCACCACGGAGGCCGATTGCGCAGCTCGTTCCCCGTACACCGGGTGGTCGAGTGGCACGCTCGCGACGCCGGCGCGCACGGCGTGATGCCGCCGTCGTCGTACGAGCGACTGCACCAGCACAGCCGGCGCATCGAAGCGGCGTTCGCCGCCGCGCCATCGGCTCCGGTGGCCTGCCACAACGATCTGCTCCCTGCGAACGTGCTCGTCGGTGACGATCGGGTCTGGCTGCTCGACTACGAGTACGCCGGCATGAACGACGCGTTCTTCGACCTCGCCAACCTCAGCGTCAACAGCAGCCTCGGTGACGCCGACGACGAGCGTCTGCTCCGGCTCTACTTCGGCGATGTCTCGGCGTCGCGATGGGCGCGCCTCCAGCTGATGAAGTGCATGAGCGAGTTCCGCGAGGGCATGTGGGCCGTCGTGCAGCAGGCAATCAGCACACTCGACACCGATTTCGTCGCCTACGCCGACGAGCGGCTCACCCGCTGCGAGAGCCTGGCGGCGCGCATCGAGTTCGCCTCATGGCTCGACGACGCAGCTCGTCATCCCGCCTGATCGGCGTCGATCGTGATGGCGCGCGACAGCATGTGCGCGCCCACGGGCGCCGTGATCACCTGCAGTACGACCACCACGACGACCTTCGTGATCGAGCTCACGTCATCGACCTGCAGCACAGCACCGGTGGCACAGCACAGCACGCCCAGGGTGGCGGGCTTGGTGGCCGCGTGCATGCGGGCGCGGGTGTCGCCGAGGCGGTGGAGACCGATCGCCGCCACCAGTGCCAGGGCGACACCAACAACCACGAATACGGCGGTGAGCACGTTGACGAACAGGCTCACACCCCCCTCCGTTCGATGAAGCGGGCGACCGTGACCGACGCAAGGAAGCCGAGGAGGCCGAGCACCACAGCGAGGTCGAGTAGCAGGCCATCACCGGTGAGCGCAGCGCCGACGAGCAACCCGCACGTGATGATCGCTGTGAGCATGTCGAGCGCAACGGCCCGGTCGCCCAGCGTGCCCGGGCGCACCGCCCGCCACACGGCGAGCGCGGCGGCAACCAGCAACATCGCGAGTGCGACGGTGAGGACGGCGCTCACGCAGGCTCCCGCACGGTGATCGCAGCGGCAACACGCCGTTCGAGGTCGTGCACGCTCGCGGCGAACGTGTCGTGGTCGACGCGTCCGAGCACGTGCACGCGCAACACGAACGTCTCGCTACCACACGCGATCGACATGGTGCCCGGTGTGAGCGTGATCGCGTTGGCGACGATCGATGCGACCAGCGGTGAGCGCGTGGCGAGCTGGACCGGGATGATCTCGGTGTGGATGCGATCAGGACGCGGCTGGAGCACGGCCACGACAACGGCCCAGCTCGAGGTGATCAGGTCGACCAGCACCGAGCCCACCAACCGCAGCAGGGCCACAGGATGCACGGTATGGGCAGCGCTTCGCCGCGCCTCGAACGGCACGGTGACGAGCACCGCGACGACGACGCCAGAGGCCACGTTGGCCACGCTGAGCTCGCCCCACAGAGCGACCCAGATGGCGATGAGCACAAGGGTGCGAGCGATCATGCGTCGAGCACCGCCTGCACGTACTGCATGGGGTCACCGAGCTGCTGCGCGGCTCCGATGCAGAACGAGTACAACGGCCCGGCCAGTGCGGCGATGGCAAGCGTGCACCCCACCATGGCCATCGTCGATACCGACATCAACCGCTGGTGGCGGAGCACGCCGACATGGCCGTCGGGGACCGCCGGCTCGACCTCGCCCCAGAACAGGCCGTTCCAGATCTTGGTCATCGAGATGAGCGTGAGCAGACTTCCTGCGATGGCAACACCGACGATCACGTACTGACCATCGTCGAAGCCGGCGCGCACCAGCGCGTACTTGGCGAGGAAGCCGGAAAAGGGTGGGAGCCCGGCAAGGCTCAGCGCAGGGATGAGGAACAGCACCGCGAGGAACCCCGATCGTCGCGCCATGCCGCCGACGGCATCGAACGCGCTGGTGCCGGTCTCGCGCTCGACGATGCCCTCCACCAGGAACAGCGACGTCTTCACGGGGATGTGGTGCATCAGGTAGAACACGGTGGCAGCGATGGCCGCATCGCCACCGATGCCGATGCCGAGCACCATGTAGCCGATCTGGCTGACGATGTGAAAGCTCAAGATGCGCTTCATCTCGGCGTGCGAGATGGCGCCGAGCACACCCACGATCATGGTGAAGCCGGCGATCACGAGCAGGAGCGTGCTCTGCCCGCCGGGGAACAGCAGCGTCTCGGTGCGCAGCATGGCGTAGACGCCCACCTTCGTCAGCAGGCCGGCGAACACCGCCGTCACCGAGCTGGGCGCCGTGGGGTAGGCGTCGGGCAGCCAGAAGTACAGCGGGAACACGGCCGCCTTGATCCCGAAGGCCACGAGCAGGAGCAGGTTGAGCCCCGTGCGCACCTCGTCGGGCAGTTCGGCGAGACGTGCAGGCAGTTCGGCCATGCTGACCGTGCCGGTCGCGGCGAAGATCAGGCCGATCGCGGTGAGCAGCACGAACGACTCGACCACGTTGAGCACGACGTAGGTGGTGCCGGTGCGAATCTGGGCATCGGTGCCGTCGAGGGTGAGCAGCACGTAGCTGGCCATGAGCAGCAACTCGAACGCAACGAACAGGTTGAAGAGGTCGCCGGCCAGGAACGCCTGGCCGATGCCGGCCGCCAGCACCAGATAGACCGGGTGGTAGAAGGGGGAGCGTTCGTCGCTGGCCCGTTGG
Source organism: Ilumatobacteraceae bacterium (assembly GCA_040878255.1). Classification (GTDB taxonomy): domain Bacteria; phylum Actinomycetota; class Acidimicrobiia; order Acidimicrobiales; family Ilumatobacteraceae; genus VFMC01. The sequence continues at coordinate 1,968 of JBBDMO010000078.1, read as the reverse complement.
CCGATCGCGAAGGCCAGCACGATCGTCAGCACCGTGACCGAGACGAGCAGCATCATCGCCGAGAGGCGATCGGCCACCAACGTGATCGCGACCTGCGCGGGCCATGCGCCGAGACGGCTGACGACCATCGAGTCCTCGGACACGACCTCGACGAGCACGATGATGCTCGCCACCAGCGACACGCTGAGGGACAGGAAGCTGACGACACGCTGGACCGCCAGCCGGCGCACCATCATCGACAGCGCTGCGCCGAACAGTGGCGCCACGAGGGGAAGGGCGATGGCAATGTTCATGACTCGACGTCCTCGTGGTGGCGGACATCGCGATGGTGATCGGCATCGAGCTCGGCTCGGGCCAGCCGACGGTCCTCGACGTCGTCTTCGACGGCGTCGTTGCCGTCGATCGTCCAGTTGCGCCACGCCAGCGCGAGGAGGAACGCCGTGAGGGCGAACCCGATGACGATCGCGGTGAGCACCAACGCCTGCGGCACCGGGTCGGTGACCTGGCCCTCCCGGCCGATGATGGGTGCTTCGCCCTGACGCGCGCCGGTGGCAATGATCAGCACGTTCACACCGTTGCCCAGCATGCCGACGCCCAGCACGATGCGGGTGAGCGTGCGATGCAACAGCAGGTAGGTGCCCACCCCGAAGAGCACCCCGATGAGCACGACCAGCGAGAGGCTCACCGCACGTCCTCCGGATCGGAGCCGAGGGCCAACAGCACGGCCAGCACGACACCGATCACCAGCACGTACACGCCGAGATCGAACGCAGCAGACGACACGACCTTGACCTCTCCGATGAGCGGCACCTCGAGCTTCCAGATCGTCGACGTGAGCAACGGGTCGCCGAACAGCAGGGGCGCCACAGCCGTCAGGATCGCGAGCGCCAACCCGGCCCCGATGAACGTGGTGGGGCGACCGACGGCCGGGTGGCGTGTGGCAGGCGCATCGCCCGCCAGGAAGCGCAGCACGAAGGCGGCTCCCGCGATGAGGCCACCCGCGAACCCGCCGCCAGGCGCGTTGTGCCCACGGAAGGTGATGTACACCGACACCAGCAGCACCACCGGGAACAGCCAGCGGTCGGCCTCGGACAGGATTATCGAGCGACGACCGATCATGAGGTGCCCTCCGGAGCGGCCGCATCGGCGCGACGGGAGCGGCGCGCTGCCCTCACGAGGTTCGTCACACCGAGGGCGGCCACGGCGAGCACCGTGATCTCGCCCAGCGTGTCAAAGCCACGGAAGTCGACCAAGATCACGTTGACAACGTTCTTGCCACCGCCCTCGGGCAGCGACTTCTCGAGGTACACGTCGCCGGCCGATGGCGCCGTGCGGGCAGCGCTCACCATCACGGCGAAGAGTGCGACGGTGACACCGACACCGACCGAGATGGCAGCCCGAACCCGCCTCGGCGCCCACGACGAGGTGTCGTCGAACCGACGTGGCATCTGGCGCAGCACCAGGAGGAACACGACGATGGTGAGCGTCTCGACCAGGATCTGGGTGAGCGCCAGGTCGGGCGAGCCGAACACGGCGAACAGCACTGCACAGCTGAACCCCACACCACCGATGAGTAGCGCTGCCACGAACCGCTGCTGGCAGAACAGCACCGCGAACGCGAATGCGATCGCGATGGCAGCCACGACGGCCTGGACCAACGAGTCGGCGAACACCAACTCGTCGAGGCCGGAGCCCGGGTTGCGAAGCACGCTGACACCGAGGACGACGCCGACGACGCCCATGACCACGGCGAGGTAGGCGAGCAGCGAGCCGGTCTGGCTGACAGCGGTGACACGCCGCGACATGGTGAGCAAGCCGTCGAGCAGGTACTGATACGCCCGCTCCCCCGACACCTTCACCGGGTTGACCCAGGGCTCGATCGGCACCCGCCACCCCACCACTGCACCCGACGCAACGACGGCGAGGGAGATGACGAACGCCGTGTTGATGCCGGGCCACAGGGCGAGG
>JBBDMO010000077.1:0-23863 GCA_040878255.1 Ilumatobacteraceae bacterium | reverse complement strand
TGGGCAGGAGCTGGTCGAGGAGGTCCTCGCCCTCGCGCAGCCAACGCGTGTAGAGCGGCTCGGCGGCCCCCGTCGCCGTCAGCGCGGCCGCCGCGCCGGCATCGAGGGGCAGGCGGGGACGGGCGATGACGTCGCCTGCAGCGACGGATGGCGCGAGCCGGTTGGCAAGATCGGGCTCCGCGATGGCCACCGCCTCGAGCGTCGAGGGATCGACCCCGACCGCCCGAGGAGGCACGTTCGACGGATCGAGCCCGACGCGTGCCGGCGCTGCATCGATCGCGAGCAGGGCGTCGGCAAGGCGAACCAGTTCAGCGACCTCGTCGGGGCCGGCACGCACGGTGCCGTCGGTATCGATGGTGGGCGTGGTCGTCTGACCCATGATCAACCCGATCGACATCGCTCGCCCGTCGCCGGTGCTCGGGTCGGGCAGGCGGTTCACGAACGTGGAGGTGCTGTAGCGCCGGATGCCGATGCGCAGCTCGATCACCAGGGGGTGGACACCCACGCTCGCCATCTGGAGCGCTCCGTCGGTGCGTTCTACCGACTCGGTGGGGATTCGCAGCATCAGCGTGTCGGTGGTGGGCATCGACGCGAGCGTGCCCGCCACGGCCGGGTCGAGTGGGATGTCGAACGTGTCCTCGACGCGCGGCAACGTTCCGTCGATGGCCTCGAGGAACGCCTGCCGATCGGACACCACACGGTAGCTCGTGATCACGATGCGGGCGTCGGCGTCGAGCTCGGATGCGTCGACGCCGGAAGGCAGCGCGATGGTGATGTCGAGCTCGCCGTCGGCGTCGAGGTTGAACGTTTGGCTCACGAGGGCCATGTCGTCGGGGACGGGATCGGCGAACGGTGCTCGCGGCGACGGTGCCGCTGACGATGCGCCGCCCGCCGACGGCGGCTGGCCACCCAGCGCGAGGGCGGTGATGACGACGGTGGTGGCTCCGACGAATCGGAGCGTACGAGCGCGGTGTCGCGGTGTCGCCGGCGTGGTCACAGGGCCGTGGTGCTCTCGTACACCCGGAGCCGCTCTGGCATCACGGTGAAGCCGTGGCACCGGTAGAGCTCGAGCGCGGCGGTGTTCTCGACGTGGGTGTTCACGAACACGCGCTGCACCCGGGCACGGTGCATCCAGCGCAGAGCATCGGCCATCAGCGCCGTGGCCACGCCGCTGCGCTGAGCCGACGGGTGCACCGCCAGTCGTTGGATGTACCCGGTGCGTCCGGCGCGCCCGGAGATCAGGAAACCGGCCGGCGCGTCGGGGGACGTGCGGAGCACGACGAGTCGTGAACGGTGCACGGGTGTTGCCCCGCGGACGTCGCCGATCATGTGCTCGTCGAGGCCCCAGCGGTCACCGAACGCGGCGCGGTCGACAGCCGCCATGGCACGCAGGTCGCCGGTGCGGACGCGGCGGGTGCGGTGCGACGGTCGAGCGGGCATGCCAGGCCGGACCAGGTCGAGCAACGCGAGCTCCTGCACGCAGTGCATGCCGACCTGTTCGGCCTGCTGCGCTTGGCGCGCCGACAATGCACCGGTGCGCATCGAGGTGTATCCGATGGATGCGAGGCTGCGCGCCCAGCTGCGCCAGTGCTCGGGCGCTGGTACCACCAGCCCGTCGAGCACGACCACCTGCGCCATCGTGGGGTCACCGGGGCAGGGCTGCGCCTTGGCCGGAACCGTGGACGGCGACAGACGGATGTGTCGGGCAGCCGAGGACCCGGTGCGCACGGCGTCATCGCCGTCGGCGGCATGGCGGGTGGATCGAAGAGCCGGGCACATTCGCCCTGGACGGTAGCGTCGGGAGGATGGCCGTGCTGTTCAGTACCCACGCCGCGTACCTCGAGCACCTCGCAGGTCCTCGCCACCCCGAGCGTCCGGAGCGGCTGCAGGCGGTGTTGTCCGGCGTGCAGCGGGACGGGATCATGGATGCCCTGGTGCCGCTCGAGCCGATTGCCGCGACCCGTGCCGAGCTCGAACGGGTGCACCCGGGTCCCTATCTCGACCGGATCGAACGGCTGTCCGCCGCGGGTGGTGGTCGCCTCGATCCCGACACCTACGCGTCGCCAGGCACGTGGCGCGCCGCCTCGCTGGCCGCCGGCGCCGGGCTCACGGCCGCCGAAGCACTGCGCCGGGGCGAGGGCGACGCCGCGTTCTGTGCCGTCCGTCCGTCTGGACACCACGCCACCAGCAACGAGTCGATGGGCTTCTGCCTCATCTCGAACGTGGCCGTCCTGGCCGCGTCGTTGGCCGAGCAGGGTGAGCGGGTCCTCATCGTCGACTACGACGCACATCACGGCAACGGCACGCAGGAGGTCTTCTACCACGACCCCCGCGTGCTGTTCGTGAGCTTCCACCAGTGGCCGCTCTATCCGGGCACCGGCCGGCACACCGAGGTGGGTGCTGGCGCCGGCGAGGGGTACACGGTCAACATCCCGCTGCCGCCCGGCACCACCGGCGACGTCTACCTGAGGGCACTCGACGAGATCGTTGCGCCACGGGTCGCGGCCTTCGATCCAACCTGGCTGGTGATCTCGGCGGGGTTCGACGGCCACCGCTTCGACCCGATCACCGAGTTGGGCCTGACATCGGGCGACTACATCACGATGACGTCACGCATCCTCGAGTGGGTGCCGGCCGGCCGTCGGATCGTGATGCTCGAGGGCGGTTACGACCTCGATGCGCTCGCCTGGTGCAGTGCGGGGGTCATCCGCGTGCTTGCCGGTGCATCGGCCGAACCGGTCGACATCACCGAGGGCGACACGTCCGGTGGTCCGGGTCGCACCCAGGTCGAGGCCATCGCGCGCTTCTGGCACGATCGGGCGTGATCTTTTCATGATGCCCGAGCGATTCGAACCGGTGCTGCGCGAGGTGCGCCCGCTCGTCGAGCGCTTCAGCGCCGCCGGTGAGCGACTCTTCCTGGTCGGTGGCACGGTGCGCGACCTGCTCGGAGACGACCAGCGTCCCGACTTCGACATCGATGCGACCACACCGGCGCGCCCCGAGCGGATCAAACAACTGCTGAGCGGCTGGGCCGACGCCCTGTGGACGCAGGGTGAGCGGTTCGGGACGATCGGGGCGATGAAGCGGTTCGTCGGTGACGACGGCCAGATGGTCGAACGCACCTACGAGATCACGACGCACCGGGCCGAGGCGTACCACGACCACTCGCGCAAGCCCGACGTCGCGTTCTCCGACGACATCGAGGCCGACCTGTCGCGGCGCGACTTCACCGTGAACTCGATGGCGCTCGAACTGACAGCTGCCGAACCCACGCTCGTCGATCCGTTCGGCGGCCTGGTCGACCTCGCCGCCCGGGTGCTGCGCACACCCCTCGCTCCGTCCGAGAGCTTCAGCGACGACCCGCTGCGCATGTTGCGGGCGGCGCGGTTCATCGCCCGCTACCGCCTGCAACCGGTCCCCGAGCTCATCGATGCGGTGAAGGCGATGGCGGATCGCCTCGAGATCGTGTCGGCGGAGCGCATCCGCGACGAGCTCGACAAACTCATGGTTGTGCCGTCGCCCACGGCGGGCCTGTGGTTCTGCGTCGACACCGGCCTGGCCGACCACTTCCTCCCCGAGCTGCCGTCGATGCGGCTCGAGCACGATCCGATCCATCGCCACAAGGACGTGCTGACGCACACCCTGGCCGTGGTCGAGAACGTGCGCCCACCAGCGGAGCGCCCGCAGCGGCCGCCGTACGACTTCCGCCTCACCCGCCTGGCTGCGCTCTTCCACGACGTCGGCAAACCGAAGACACGCGGCTTCGATCCGGCCCGGGGCGGCACGACGTTCCACCACCACGACTCCGTCGGCGCACGCATGACCCGCAAGCGGCTGCTGGCGATGCGCTACTCGAACGACGACGTCGAGGCGATCACCGAGCTGGTGGCGCTGCACCTGCGCGTCCACACCTACGAGATGGGGTGGAGCGACTCCGCCGTTCGGCGCTACGTCCGCGATGCCGGCCCGTACCTCAACGAGCTCAACGAGCTGACGCGGTGCGACTGCACCACCCGCAACGAGCGCAAGGCAGCAGCGCTGTCGCGGCGAATGGACGAGCTCGAGACGCGCATTGCCGAGCTGCAAGAGCGGGAGGCGCTCGATTCACTGCGGCCCGAGATCGACGGCGTGGGGGTGATGTCGATCCTCGACATCCCAGCAGGTCGTGCGGTGGGCCAGGCCCTGGCGTTCCTGCTCGAGCTGCGTCTCGACGAGGGACTCGTCGGCGAGGACGTCGCCCGCGAGCGGCTGCTCGCGTGGTGGGCGACGCAGGACCACTGAGGTCCTGCCCGGCCCTGCGTCAGACGCCCTGCTTGCGTGCCCGGATCAGCAGCACCGACGGTGCCATCGCCGAACGGTCGGCGATGGGCATCGGCTCGTGCATCACGTCGATGCGGAAGTTGCTGCGCTCGAGGCTCATGAACAGCTCGCTGATCGAGCGGGCTCGGCTGCCGTAGCGGGACGTCGCCACACCTGACCCGTCGAACATCGCCGCGATGGGGTGGGTGAGCGACAGGACGAACGAGGCGTCGGGCCGAAGGACTCGGTGCACCTGGCGGAGCAGGCGGGGAAGATCGTCGACGTCGTCGAGGGTGCCGGCCGACAGCACGAGGTCGACCGAACCACTGGTGGCGAAGCCGAGGTCGGCGAGTTCGCTCTGGTGGCACTCGACCCGGACCTCGGCATCATGGGCGTGTTGGCGGACGGCTGTGATCGCTTCGGCGCTCGGGTCGACGGCGATCGTCTTGGCGCCGAGTCGAGCCAGGGTGATCGCGTTCGGTGCGACCGAGGCCGGCGTGGCGGTGACCCCGAGCTCGATCGCCCGCTTGCCGGAGACGTCGCCACAGAGGCGGAACTCGCTGTCGTCGGCCACTCCGGGCCCGTACCAGACGCTTGACATGACGCAAGTGTGTCTGATGGCGTGGCGTCGGCCGCGCATCCGCCCACCCGTGTCCCCACCGGCGGTGAACGGGTCGATAGCCTCGGGACTCATGTCGACGCAGGGTCCCTCGGGCGCCTTCTCGGCCGGTGCCCTTCGGGGTGGTGGCCGAGGTGTGGTCGATCATCGTCTCGCACGGCGGCACCTCATCAACGAGTACCACCGTGGCCGGCTCCGCCAGCACGAGGTGTGCGATGCCCACCCCGAGCTCATCCGGGCGGCTCGCAACGTCGGATCCGAGAGCCGCACCACCTGCCCCATCTGTCGCGACGCGAAGCTGCGACTGGTGACCTACGTGTTCGGGTCGCGCCTGCCCTCGCACGGGCGATGCGTAGGCACCGCCAAGGAGATGGCAGTGCTGAACGAGCGCTCCGACGACCTCACGGCCTACGTGGTCGAGGCCTGTGTCGAGTGCAAGTGGCACCACCTGCTGCGGATCCTGCCGGTGGGCGGGGTCCCCAAGCGACGCGCGCTCGGCTGAGCACTCGCGCTCAGCCCGTTCAGAATGGGCTGAGGCCCATCCGGTTGCGCACCGAGATCGCCTCACCGAGGTGGGCGTTTCCATGGCCGATGATCGGCCACTGGACGAACCAGGCGACCGTCCTGCCGGCCCACATGCCGTACAGCCAGTCGAGCTCGTCGGTGGGCAGGTGGGCGCGGTGCTCGAGCCGGTGCGCCACGTCGGGGGTGATGTCGAGGGCCATCATCGACAGGTGCTCGAGCCAGTGCCGCGATGCGTCGAAGACAGCGTCGAGGTAGGTGACCAGTGCATCGGGGTCGACCAACCGGCTGAGTTCGTGATCCTCCCGCTCGGTGAGCCCTGCTCCGGATGCGGTGCCGTCGAGGCCCAGAGCCGTGCGGTGCTCGACGAAGATCGGGTCGTGGTCGCGCACCACCGTCGTGAGCGCGAGGTCGTGGTGGCGAGCGAGGTGGACGAGGAGCCAGGTGATGCTGGAGCCCCCACCGTCGACCTGCTCGGTCCAGCGGTCGGTGGGCACCTGGCGCACGACGGCGCCCGTCAGCTTGGTGACGAGATCGGTGTGGGCGTCGAGCAACCACGAGCGCAGGTCCATCAGACGCGACCGTATCTCCCCGAAGCCGTGTGAGACCCCGCGACTACAACGGGTGACATGTCGTCGATCAGCCGTTACGCTCGCAAGGTCATATTCACCCTGCCCCGCCACAGGGGCCCCGAGCTGCAGGAACAGCATCGGGTCCGAAGGGAGGTTCCACACGCATGATGCGTGCCTACGAACTCATGGTCATCATCGATGGTGACCTCGAAGACACCGCCGCACGGGCGTGGATCAAGTCGGTCTCCGACTCGATCACCGCAGCTGGTGGCTCGGTGCACGGCAAGCCCGATTGGTGGGGCCGGCGCCAGTACGCCTACCCGATCAACAAGAAGGAGTACGGCTACTACGTCGTGTTCCAACTGTTCGCCACGGGTGGCGCCCTCGACGAGCTCGAGCGCTCGTTCCGCATCGCTGACGACATCGTCCGCCACAAGCTCATCCGTCTCCCTGATGCCGAGGTGGCTCGCCGCGGCATGTCGGAGTCAGCAGCCTGACCCGGCTGCTCGTCGTCAAAGGAGGCCATCATGGCCGACAACGAGATCACCATCACCGGCAACCTCACTCGTGAGCCCGAGATCCGATTCACCACGTCCGGCACGGCGACGTGCAGCTTCGGTGTGGCCGTGAACCGCCGCTACATGCAGAACAACGAGTGGGTCGATGCACCCACCAACTTCTTCAACGTGACGGTCTGGGGCCAGTACGGCGAGAACGTCGCCGCATCACTCGCGAAGGGTGACCGCGTCCTCATCAAGGGCCGGCTCGACTTCCGCAAGTACACCAACAAAGACGGCATCGAGGTCACGACCCACGACATCGTCGCCGACGAGGTTGCACCGTCGTTGAAGTACGCCACCGCAGCCATGACCCGCATCCAGCGCGATGGCGGCGAAGGTGGCGGCGGCGGCGGTCGCGGTGGTGCCCAGGGTGGCGCTCGTCCGGGCGGGGGCGGCTCCTTCGGGGGCGGCCGACCGGCCGATCCTGTGTACGGCGACGAAGAGCCGTTCTGATCGAACATCGAACCAATCGTCTGAACTGAGAGACCTATGACCAGCAAAAAGAACAAGGCTCGTGCGCCGCGCGAGGCCAACCCCAAGAAGTTCAAGAAGAAGACCAGCGTGCTCCTCACCGACAAGGTGGAGTTCGTCGACTACAAAGATGTCAACCTCCTGCAGCGCTTCGTCAGCGATCGCTCCAAGATCCGCAACCGTCGGGTCACGGGCAACGACGTGCAGCAGCAGCGAGACATCGCCAACGCGATCAAGAACGCTCGCGAGATGGCGCTGATCCCGTACTCGAAGCGTGTGTCCCAGACCCGTGCCGGTCGCCCGCCGCGTGACGGTGACGATCGTCGCGAGCGTGGCCCGCGTCGTGAGGGGGCCGCCGCGGCCGAGGTCGATACGGCCGTCGAGACGACGACCACCACCGAGGTCACCGAGACCGTCGAGGTGGAGGCCTGATGCAGAAGCTCATTCTCCGCAGCGATCTCGCCGGCATCGGCAAGCGTGGCGACATCGTCGAGGTGGCCGATGGTCACGCCCGCAACTACCTCATCCCGAAGGGGCTCGCCATGGCGGCCACCGACGGTGCGGTCAGCCAGGCAAAGGCCATGCGCCGTGCGCGCGACCTGCGCGATGCGGCCGACCGTGAGTCGGCGCAGACCATCGCGTCGGCGCTCGTGGCCCGCACCATCACGATCACCCAGAAGGCCGGTGCCGAGGGACGGTTGTTCGGCTCGGTGACCACCGGCGACATCGCCCAGGCGATTCACGCCCAGGCGAACATCTCGATCGACCGCAAGAAGCTCCACGTCGAGCCGATCAAGACGCTCGGCACCTACAGCGTGGCTGTGAAGCTTCACTCCGATGTGGAGTTCCCGGTCACCGTCGAGGTCGTCAAGGCCTGATCCTGATCGACGTCGGTCATGTACCGGCGTCCACAACCCGCAGTACGGTCACACGACCGTCCACAGTGCGACCACAGCCGTGCTGGTGAGCAGACCATCGCAGGTATCGGAGCAGATTCCGTGTGCCTGTTGCTCACCGGCACGGCTGTTGCGTCCACAGGATCGGGACGTTGTCCCCAGGAACCTCACAAGTAGTTGGCACTAGCGATCCACATGCCAGCGCGACGAAGGTGGGCAGCCCATGGCAGCACGAGATGACGAACGCGGCGGCGCCCGCACCACCACCCGGCGTTCCGCTGGCCGCGTTCCCCCGCACAACCTGAATGCCGAGGAGAGTTTGCTCGGTGCCCTGCTGTTGTCGCGCGACGTGGTCGGCCAGGTGGCCGAGGCCGGCCTCCAGATCGACCACTTCTACAAACCTGCCCACCAGCACGTGTATGCGGCAATCCGCGGCCTCATGGCCACCGGCCAGCCGGTCGATGTCGTCACGGTCGCCGACGAACTGCGGCGCAACGGCCTGCTCGACGAGATCGGTGGCGCTGCGTTCTTGCTCGAGCTGCAGAACGCAACGCCGGCGATCTCGAACGCTGGCCGCTACTCGAAGATCGTGCAGGACACGGCGGTGCTGCGGCGCATGATCGCCGTTGCCAGCGACATCGCCGAGTTGGCGTACACGGAGCCCGACGACGTCACCAAGGCGCTCGATGAGGCCGAGACGAAGATGTTCGAGGTGGCCGAGGACCGGGTCATCGACTCGACCCGCCCGCTCGGCGACCTGTTGCCGATCGCAATGGACAAGCTGCAGGAGACGTTCGACCGCGGTGACACCATCACCGGCACGGCCACCGGCTTCAACGACCTCGACGAGATCATGTCCGGCTTGCAGCCGAGCACGTTGAACATCATCGGCGCCAGGCCCGCGATGGGCAAGTGCGTCGCCTGGGACACGCCGATGGTCGACCCCGCCACCGGCGCGGTACGCACCGCCGAGGAGTGGTTCATGCGCGGCACGGCGGGCGAGACGGTGCAGTGCACGACGCTCGACGACCGGGGTCGAGCGGTGGTGGCGCCGTTCGCCGGGTTCTACGCCGACGGCTACAAGCCCCTGTACCTGGTGACCACGCGATCCGGTCGACGGATCCGTCTCACCGAGGAGCATCCGCTGCTCACGGGACGCGGCTGGCGCCCCCTCACCGAGATCGCGATCGGCGATCGCATCGCCGTGCCAACGACGCCCCTGCAGGACCCGGTGGTCACGGCGGCGTTCCGACGGGTACCCGACACCCTGCCGGTCGAGGTGTGGGACGACGTCGTCAAGGCGAAGGGCGACCGCTCCTGGGCCGAGATCAGTCGCGCTGCGGGCAAACCGTCGAGTCACAACTGGCATCCGTATCGGCGGTCCCCACGTCGAGAGACGATCGCGCTGCTCGCGGAGGTGCTCGAGTCGGACGTCCTGCGGCGCTGGGCGTCCCCCGACGTGTCGTGGGACGCGGTCGTCTCGATGGACGACTGCGGCTGGGATCGTGTCTACGACTTCAACGTGCCGGGCTCGCACAACTTCGTGGCGGCGGACGTCTTCGTCCACAACACCGCGTTCGGTCTCGGGATCGCGACGCACATCGCCATGACGGCGAAGAAGCCGGTGCTGTTCTTCTCGCTCGAGATGGGCCATGCCGAGCTGACGCAGAGAATCCTGTCGAGCGAGGCGCGCGTCGATTCGCAGAAGCTGCGCACCGGCAGGTTGGTCGACAACGACTGGACGAAGATCGGCAAGGCGATCAACCGCCTCGAGGTGCCGCTGCTGCTCGATGACAACCCGCGCGTCACGGTCATGGAGATCAGGGCGAAGGCTCGACGCATGAAGGCGCGCTACGGCGGTCTGGCGCTCATCTGCATCGACTACCTCCAGCTCATGAGCGGCGGGATGAACTCCGAGAACCGCCAGCTCGAGGTCAGCGAGATCAGCCGTGGCCTGAAGATCCTGGCCCGTGAGCTCGAGGTGCCGATCATCGCCCTCAGCCAGCTGAGCCGAAACCTCGAGACCCGCGGCGACAAGCGACCGATGCTGGCTGACCTCCGTGAATCGGGCTCGCTCGAGCAGGACGCTGACGTGGTGATGTTCCTGTATCGCGACGAGGTCTACAACCGCGAGTCACCCGACAAGGGCTCCGCCGAGGTCATCATCGCCAAGCACCGCTCTGGCCCGACCGGTGTGGTGCGCCTGGTGTTCAACGGCGCATACACACGCTTCGACAATGCAGCGAAGGGCCTGAACTGATTTGTAGGGGCCGCTTCGCACGTGCCGAAGTCGAACCCCATCGTGAGGGGCTCGGCTGGAGCCTGTGGTGTATCGTTGGTGTATGAGTCGCACCAACATCGACATCGATGATGAACTGTGCCAACGGGTGATGGACCGCTATCGCCTGTCCTCCAAGCGTGAGGCGGTCAACATGGCGTTGCGACATCTCGCCGGCGAACCACTCCGCCTCGACGAAGCACGTGCCCTGAAGGGCTCGGGCTGGGACGACGATCTCGACGAGATGCGCACGAGCCGCGTGTGATCCTCGTCGACACCTCGGCGTGGGTCGAGTTCCTCCGCGGCACCGGATCACCGGTGTGCGAGGCGGTCGATCGCCTGCTTGCCGACGATCTCGCCGTCTGCGACGCGATCTCGATGGAACTGCTCGCCGGCGCACGCGACGAACGGCAACTCGCACAGCTTCGTGGTTTGCTGGCGCGAACGACCGTGCTGCCGACGGGACCGGCCGATTACGAGTTGGCCGCAGCGATGTATCGGGCGTGCCGCGTGCGCGGGGAGACCGTCCGCAAGCTGATCGACTGCTTGATCGGCGCCGTGGCCGTCAGGGCAGATCTCGACGTCCTCCATGCCGACGCCGACTTCGACACCCTCGCCCGTCACACCGACCTGCGTACCCACTAAGCGTCGGTGCGCTGAGACCGGGCTTCGGGCGTCGTCGGCGCAGCACGGTGCGCGATGATGCGGCACCAGCGTCGAGGAGACAGCGATGACCACCAACGTCACATCACCCGAAGCGGTCGGCATGAGCACCGACCGACTGGCCCGCATCCGGCCGATCATGGAGTCCTACGTCTCTGAGCGCGGGGTCGTCGGCATCAGCACCATGGTCAGCCGGCGCGGCCAGATCGTCCATGCCGAGCAGTTCGGGCACCAGGACCGCGAGGCCGGCTTGCCGATGGCGGCCGACACGATCTTCCGGATCTACTCGATGACCAAGCCGGTCGTCTCGACGGCGTTGATGCTGCTGCACGAGGAGGGTCGGTTCCAGCTCGAGCATCCGGTCGCCCAGTACCTGCCGGCGTTCGGTGCGACGAAGGTGCTCGGTGCTGACGGTGTCGTCGTCGACCAGGCCCGGCCGATGCAGATCCGCGACCTGCTCACCCACACCAGTGGCCTCACCTACGACTTCATGGCTGACAACCCGGTGGCTCAGCTCTATCGCGACGCCCGCATCATGAACGATGCGACCCGGACGCTCGAAGCCGCGATCGACGAGCTCGCGACGATCCCCCTGGCCTTCCAGCCCGGATCGAAGTGGCACTACAGCGTGGGCATCGACGTCGCAGCACGCCTCATCGAGGTGCTGTCCGGCCAGTCGCTCGGTGAATTCCTGCGCGACCGCCTGTTCGACCCGCTCGGCATGGTCGACACGGGTTTCGGTGTTGCCGACGATCAGCTCCACCGCCTGTCGGCGATGTACGGCCTCCCGGACCTCATCGGGGAGGGGTATTCGTTCGTACAGCTCGTCGAGGCCGCAATGGCCGGTTTCAACGAACGGATCGACGTCTCGGCCACCTACCCGACGAGCACACCGGGCATGTTCCAGCGCGGCGGCGTCGGCCTGTTCTCGACTGCGAGCGATTACATGCGCTTCGCCCAGATGCTTGCCGGGGGTGGGCGCCTCGGCGGTGAGCGGGTCGTCGGCCGCAAGACGCTCGACCTGATGCATGCCAACCACCTGGCGCCCGAGTTGATGCCGTACGAACTGCTCGGCATGCCGGTGCCCGGTATGGGGTTCGGGCTGGGGTCGCGGGTCATGCTCGACGTGGCTGCCACGGCCGGGTCGGGTTCGGTCGGCGAGTACGGATGGGCCGGCGCCGCGAAGACGTACTACTGGGTCGACCCGGCCGAAGACCTCGTCGGGGTCTTCATGTCGCAGTACATGACCGGAATGCAGTTGCCCGAGCGCGACTTCCGCTCGCTCGTGTACCAGGCCATCGACGACTGAGGGCACACGATTCGTTGACCGTGCCTTGACACGGGCTTCACCGAGGGGCAGATTCGGTCCATGGAGACCGAGGATGGCAACGGTCCTCAGGCCCTGCGCCTGAGAATCCCCGAGCCGGCGCGCGGAGCCGACCCGGCCGAACGCGTCCGCCGCCATCTCAGCATCGCGGGTGAGATGCGCAAGCCGGCGCTCGACGAGCAGGTCGAGCGCATCGCGCTGATGCGCAAGCAGCTCGTGCGTGTGATCGATGACGACGGCGAAGCGGTGGGACCGTGGGTCCCCAACCTCTCGGCCGAACACCAGCGCAGTGGCCTGCGCGACATGATGCTCGAGCGGGCCTACGACGCGCGGCTGTTGCGTGCGCACCGCCAGGGGAAGATCTCGTTCTACATGCAGGCCCTGGGCGAGGAGGCCATTGCCTGCGCCCAGCAGCGAGCGCTGAGCCCAGGTGACATGCACTTCCCGACCTACCGGCAGCAGGGCCTGCTCATCGCCGCCGGGTATCCGCTGTCGGCGATGATGAACCAGGTGCTGTCGAACGAGCTCGACCCGTTGAAGGGGCGCCAGCTACCCGTCCTGTACTCGTCGAAGGAGCACGGTTTCTTCTCGATCTCGGGCAACCTCGCCACGCAGTACATCCAGGCGGTCGGGTGGGCGATGGCGTCGGCGCTGCGCGGTGACACGGCCATCGCCTCGGCGTGGATCGGCGAAGGAGCGACCGCCGAGTCCGACTTCCACGCAGCGCTCCTCTTCGCGTCGACCTACCAGGCGCCGGTCATCTTGAACATCGTCAACAACCATTGGGCGATCTCGACGCCCGAGGACTTCGCCCGCGGCGCATCGGCCACGTTCGCCGATCGAGGTTTCGGGTTCAGCATCCCTGCGCTCCGAGTCGACGGCAACGACTACCTCGCTGTGTACGCGGTCAGCCAGTGGGCGGCCGAACGAGCCCGCCGCAATCTGGGGCCGACGATCATCGAGTGGGTGACCTTGCGTGCGGGGGCGCATTCGACCTCGGACGACCCATCCGTGTATCGGCCCGCTGACGAGGTGGCGACATTCCCGCTCGGTGACCCCATCGATCGACTGCGCAGCCACCTCGTCGCCATCGGCGAGTGGGACGACGACCGTCAGGCTGCACTGCAGACCGAGGTCGATGCACTGGTGTCCGATGCCTTCGATGAGGCCGATTCGCACGGCTTGGTGAAGAGCGGGCACATCGCCGACCCCGCGACGATGTTCGACGACGTGTACGCGACGCTGCCCAGACACCTGCGTGAGCAGCGCGACCAGGTGGGGCAGTGACATGCCGTCGATGACGATGATCGAGGCGATTCGCGACGCACACGGCGTGGCGATGGAGCGCGACGATCGGGTCGTGGTGTTCGGCGAGGACGTCGGCTACTTCGGTGGCGTCTTCCGGTGCACGCAGGGTTTGCAGCAGCGGTTCGGATCGCACCGCTGCTTCGACACGCCGATCAGCGAGGCCGGCATCGTGGGTGCCGCGGTCGGCATGGCGGCGTACGGCTTGCGGCCGTGCGTCGAGATCCAGTTCGCCGACTACATGTACCCGGCCTACGACCAGATCGTGTCCGAGGCGGCGCGGTTGCGACACCGTTCGGCTGGCGACTTCACCGCGCCGCTCGTGGTGCGCATGCCCACCGGTGGCGGCATCTTCGGCGGCCAGACGCATTCGCAGAGCCCGGAGGCGCTGTTCACACACGTGGCCGGTTTGACCACCATCGTGGTCTCGAACCCGTACGACGCGAAGGGGCTGCTGCTCGCTGCGATCGAGGACGACGACCCGGTGATCTTCCTCGAGCCGAAGCGGCTCTACAACGGTCCGTTCGACGGCCATCATGACCGGCCGATCGTGCCCTGGTCGCAGCACCCGCTGGGCGAAGTGCCTGAGGGCCATTACACGGTCGAGCTCGGCAAGGCCCGAGTGCATCGCGCCGGGTCGGACCTGACCGTGCTCGCCTACGGCACCCTGGTCCATGTCGCCGAGGCGGCGGCGTCGGAGCAGGGGATCGACGCCGAGATCCTCGACCTGCGCACGCTCGTGCCGCTCGATGTCGACGCGATCGTCGCGTCCGTTGTGAAGACCGGTCGGTGCCTGATCGTGCATGAAGCAACGTTGACGTCTGGCTTCGGTGCCGAGTTGAGCGCCACGGTGCAGGAGCGCTGCTTCCACCACCTCGAGGCGGCCATCGTCCGCGTCTGCGGCTACGACACCCCGTACCCGCATGCGCACGAGTGGTCGTACTTCCCCGGACCCGACCGGGTCGGCAAGGCGATGCGCCGGGTGCTCGAGTCGTGAGTCGGTTCGGCGTGAAGCTGCCCGACGTGGGCGAGGGTGTGGCCGAGGCCGAGCTCGTGTCGTGGTTGGTGGCCGTCGGCGACACCATCACCGCCGAGTCGGTGCTCGCCGAGGTGCTGACCGACAAGGCGACGGTCGAGATCGTGTCGCCGGTGGCCGGCGTGGTGGCTGCCCTGCACGCCGAGCCGGGCGACACCCTTGCCGTGGGCGCGCCGTTCGTCACGGTCGAGCTCGTCGGCGTGGCCCCAGCAGCCGGTGTTCCGCAGCCAACGCCAGCGCCAGCGCCAACTCCAGCGCCAGCGCCGGTTGACGATACGAGCGCACCCGTGCGCGTCGAGCACGTTGCCCGGGCAACGGCGGCGCCCGCGGTGCGCGCGCGGGCACGCGAGCTCGCCATCGACCTGGCTGCCGTGAGGGGAACCGGCCCCGAGGGCCGGGTCGTGCACGCCGACCTCGACCGGGTGATCACCGCTGCCGGCGGCGGCGGCGGCGGCGATCGGGTCGGGGGGCCGTCTGTCGAGCGTTCCGATGACCCGCATGTCGAGCAGGTCCGCGGCCTCCGGCGACGTATTGCCGAACGGGTCACCTCGTCGTGGACCCAGATCCCGCACATCACCTACGTCGAGGCGGTCGATGTCACCGAGCTCGAGGCGCTGCGCGCCGAGCTGAACGGGCGCGGGCGGACGAACGACGTGCGGTTGACGATCCTGCCGTTCCTGGTGCGCGCCATCGTGGTCGCGTTGGGTGAGCAGCCTCGCCTCAATTCGCACTACGACGGCGTGATCCAGACCCTGTCGACGTTCGACGCCGTGCACGTCGGCATTGCGACGCAGACCGACGACGGCCTGATGGTGCCTGTCGTCCGTCACGCCGAGACGCGGGGGCTCCGCGAACTTGCCGACGGGCTCGCTCGGGTGTCCGCCGCTGCCCGCGACGGCCGAGCCACCCTGCACGAGTTGAGCGGGTCGACGATCACCGTCACGTCACTGGGTGCGCTCGGCGGATTGGTCACGACGCCGCTGATCAACCAGCCCGAGGTGGCGATCGTCGGCGTCAACAAGATCGAGATCCGGCCGGTGTGGCGCGACGGCAGCTGGGTGGCGCGATCGATGATGAACCTGTCGTCGAGCTTCGACCACCGCATCGTCGACGGCTGGGACGCGGCCACCTTCGTCCAGCGGATCAGAACGCTGCTCGAGATGCCGGCGCTGCTGTTCGTGGACGACTGACCAACCTGCCCGGCCGTCAGGTGGGGTCGGCGGGCACGAGCTCGCACACGGCGGCGAAGGCCCGCGGCCCGTAGACGGTGGCGGGGCCACCCGTCATCAGGATCGCGACACCGATCGCCTCGGCCGCTTCCTGGCGAGTGGCACCGGCCTTCGCTGCGCCCTTCGCGTGCGAGGCGATGCAGCCGTCGCACCGCTCGCTGACGGCGATGGCGAGTGCGATCAGCTCCTTCGTCTTCGTGTCGAGCGCACCGTCGGCCATCGCTGCGCCGTGCAGGTCGGCGAACGCCCCGTACACCGTCGGGATCGCCTGGCGCAGCTCGCGCGTCAACGGCCGCAACTCGTCGAGGACGTCCTTGCCGTGACCTGACTCGTGCGTGTGGTCGGACATGTGGTCAGGGTCCGGTGAAGAGCGAGCCGCGTGCGGCGTTCGATGCGCCGGCCGAACGCTCGGCCTCACGCGTCTTGGCTTCGGCGCGGCCGACCACCTGGTGGTGGACCTCGTCGGGACCGTCGGCCAGGCGCAGGGTGCGCTGGCTGTGGTACATGTCGGCGAGGGGGAACCACTGGCTGATGCCGGCGGCACCGTGCATCTGGATCGCCTCGTCGATGATGTCGCAGCACTTCTCGGGCACCATGGCCTTCACGGCGCTGACCCACACCCGGGCCTCGGCGTTGCCGAGGGTGTCCATCGCCTTGGCCGCACGCAGGACCATGAGGCGCATCGCCTCGACCTCGATGCGGGCCCGGGAGATGACCTCCATGTTCTTGCCCAGGTTGATGAGCTTCTTGCCGAAGCCGTCGCGGCTGAGGCCGCGATCGACCATGAGCTCGATGGCCCGCTCGGCGGCACCGATGGAGCGCATGCAGTGATGGATGCGGCCGGGGCCGAGGCGCACCTGTGAGATCTCGAAGCCACGACCCTCGCCCCACAGCACGTTGTCCTTGGGGACGCGAACGTCGGTGAAGCGGATGTGCATGTGGCCGTGGGGTGCGTCGTCGGCACCGAAGACCTCCATCGGGCCGACGATCTCGACACCGGGGGCGTTGACCGGCACGAGGATCTGGGACTGCTGCTTGTAGGTGTCGGCGTCCGGGCTGGTGCGCACCATGGTGATCATGATCTTGCAGCGAGGATCGCCGGCGCCGGAGATGTAGAACTTCTCGCCGTTGATGACCCACTCGTCGCCGTCGAGCACGGCGCTGGTCTGGATCTGCTTGGCATCGGAGCTCATGACGCCCGGCTCGGTCATCGCGTACGCGGACCGGATCTCGCCGTTCAGCAGGGGCTCGAGCCACTGCCGCTTCTGTTCGGGGGTGCCGACCCGCTCGAGCACCTCCATGTTGCCGGTGTCGGGGGCCGAGCAGTTGAGGCACTCCGACGCGAGCCGGTTCTTGCCGAGTTCGGTGGCGATGTATGCGTAGTCGAGGTTGCTGAGGCCGATACCGGTCTCGGCGTTCGGCAGGAAGAAGTTCCAGAGCCCCTGCTCGCGTGCCTTCTGCTTGGCGCCCTCGAGCAACTCGAGCTGCCCTGGCGCCCAGCTCCAACGATCAGCGCGACCCTCGCCGAGTCGGAAGAACTCTGCCGTGATCGGATCGACCTCGTCGCGGATGAAGGCCTTCACTGCTTCGTAGAGCGGGCGGACCCCCTCGGACATCCGCAGATCGAAGTCATCCATGCTCGCCGTCTTGAGCGCGCCACCAGCCATCAGTCGCTCCCTTTCCCAGAGATCGTTCGTGTACGGCGAACGTACCGCGTGTACCGACTGCAGACGCAGCCGAGGCGGTTGGCTCAGGCGTTGGCGGGGGTGGCGAGAGGCTGGTGGATCGTGACGCGCGGCTCGTGCTGCTCGTGCTGGGCGGCCGGGTCGGCGAGGATCGTCGTGGCCTGGGTGCGTTCGTCGGCGGTGAAGTCGCGCACGGTGTGGCAGAACTCGACCATGTTGTCGCTCGGGTCGCGGATGTAGATGCTGACGCAGAAGTCGTGGTCCACCTCGAGCACCGTGTGACCGTGGGCGCGCCACCGGTCGCGGTGTGCCGCGAGATGCTCGGCCGTGGGGGCGTCGAAGGCGATGTGGTTGACCCACCAGGGCAGGCCGGCGGCCGCATTGATGTCGACCGGGAAGTCGGTGCCGATCTGGGTGTCGTGGATCTCCCAGAACGCGATCATCCCGTTGTCGGACGACCCACCGAGCGCCCCGCTCGTGTCGTAGAAGAAGTGCTTGCTCCAGCCGCCGTGGTCGCCCGGTGTCGGCCCGACGTTCACCTTCACGAGCTCGAAGCCCATCACCTCGGTGTAGAAGCGGTGTGTGGCCGCCGAGTCGCGGGTGGCCAGCGCTACGTGGTGAAATCCCATGGTCGAAGTCTCGCGCGTGCGGCGACCTGCCGGGAGGTCGTCCTGTGCGCCTCGGTCCGGCACACTGGGTGCCGTGCTTGCAGCTGACGGATTCCTCCTCGGTGACGACCTGATCGTCTGGATCCTGCTCGCCATGGGTGGCGCGCTCTTCGCCGGAAACGTGATGGCGCTGGTGCGCCCGCCAGTGGTCCCCCGCGACGACGGTGATCTCGAAGCCGCGCCCCGTGCCCGCAGCATCGCCATGGCTGCGGTCGGCCTTGTGGTCGCTTTGGCCGCGTTCGCCGCGCTCGTCACCTGACCGGCGTTCATGCGCCCGGCCGACGGGCAACACTGGTGCATGCCGCCCGTCGACCTGCCCGATCTGCCCGACGTTCCCATCGGCCTCGGTGCCGAGGGCACGCGCACCGAACGCGACACCCTGGGTGACGTCGAGGTGCCGGCCGACCGCTACTGGGGTGCGCAGACCCAGCGGTCACTCGTCCATTTCTCGATCGGTGACGACCGCATGCCCATCGCCGTCTGCCATGCCCTTGCCCTGATCAAGCGTGCGGCAGCCACCGTCAACGTCGAGCGGGGACTGCTCGCCCCCGAGCTGGCAGCCGCCATCATCCGGGCGGCCGACGAGGTGACCGCTGGACGACTCGATGACGAGTTCCCGCTGTTCGTGTGGCAGACCGGGTCCGGCACGCAGACGAACATGAACGTCAACGAGGTCATCTCGAACCGGGCGATCCAGTTGCTCGGCGGTGCACTCGGCTCGCGCTCGCCGGTGCATCCGAACGACCACGTCAACAAGGGGCAGTCGTCGAACGATGCGTTCCCCACGGCCATGCACCTGGCCACCGCGCAGGCGGTCGAGCGACGTCTGCTGCCGACCGTTCGGTCGCTGCGCGACTCGATCGACGCGAAGGCGCGGCAATGGGCCGATGTGGTGAAGGTCGGCCGCACCCACTTGCAGGACGCCATGCCGGTGACGGTCGGCCAGGAGTGGTCCGGGTACGTCGCACAGCTCGATGACTCGATGACGCAGATGGCCGATGCGTTGGCGGGTGTGATGCGCCTGGCGATCGGCGGCACTGCCGTCGGCACGGGCGCCACGGCGCCTGCCGGCTTCGGCGACGACGTCGTGGTCGAGTTGGCGCGACTGTCGGCGATGCCGTTCACACCGGCACCCAACCGCTTTGCGGCCATGTCGGCGATGGACGACCTCGTCCGCATGTCGTCGGCGCTGCGCGGCCTGTCGCTGGTGCTGTTCAAGGTGGCCAACGACATCCGCTGGTCGGCGAGCGGGCCTCGTGCCGGGCTGGGCGAACTCGACCTGCCCACCAACGAGCCTGGCTCGTCGATCATGCCGGGCAAGGTGAACCCCACGCAGGCGGAGGCGATGATGATGGTGTGTGTGCAGGTGATCGGCAACGACGCAGCCACCGCGATGGCGGGTGCCGAGGGCAATTTTCAACTCAACGTGTTCAGGCCGGTCGCGATCAAGAACGTCCTGCACTCGATCGGCCTGCTGACCGATGTGTGTGACCGGTTCCGTCAGCACCTCGTCGAGGGTGCCGAGGTCGATCGAGTGCGCATGCGTGCCAACGTCGATCGCTCGGTCATGCTCGTGACTGCCCTCGCACCGACGATCGGGTACGACCGGGCCGCGGCGATCGCACACCTCGCGATGCGCGACGACCTCAGCGTGCGTGAGGCGGCTGTGCGTTCGGGAGTCGACCCGGAGGTGTTCGACGAGATCGTCGATCCCGTGCGGCTCACGTCACCCGAGGCCTGACCACCCCGGGCCGGTACGTTCGCTGCGTGCGCATCGTGTCCCTCATCCCGTCCGCCACCGAGATCGCGTTCGCCCTCGGCGTCGGCGACCAGGTCGTGGGTGTCACGTTCGAATGCGACTACCCGCCGGACCCGCGTGTCGGCCGGGCCGTCGTGGTGGGTGGACTCGACACGCACGGGCTCGACGCGGCGGCCATCGACGCACTGGTGCGCGAGAAGGTCGCTGCGGGGCAACTGCTGTACACGCTGGACGAGGAGCAATTCCGCGCCCTCGACCCCGAGGTGGTCCTGACCCAGGACCTGTGTCGTGTGTGCGCACTGCCGAGCGGTCAGGTCGACGAGGCGATCGATCGGCTCGGCTGCTCGGCAGCGGTGGTCACCCTCGATCCGCACACCGTCGACCAGGTGCTGACCACCATCGTCGACGTCGGCGACGCGACCGGGTCGACCGCAGCGGCCGAGGCGCTGGTCGGCTCACTCCGTGCTCGCCTCGACGCGGTGGCCGATCACGTGGAGTCACTCGCGAGGCAGCGGGTGTTCGTGCTCGAGTGGCCCGACCCGCCGTTCGTGGCCGGGCACTGGGTGCCCGAACTCGTCGAACTGGCCGGTGGTGAGGCCGTGCTTGCGCTTCCCGGCGAGCGGTCGGTGCCGACCACATGGGCAGACATCGCGGCCGCCGAACCCGACGTGGTCGTCGTGTCATCGTGCGGGTTCGACGTGCATGGCTCGGCGCAGCATGCCGCCGAGGTGCTCGACCGCCTACCCGAGGGGTGTGCGGTGTGGGCAATCGATGCGAACGGGCTCATGGTGCGGCCCGGCCCGCGGATCGTGGACGGCGTCGAGACGCTGGCGGCCCTGCTGCACGGGATCGCCCCGGTCGACCCGGTCTGCGCGATTCGCGTCCGCTGACCCAGCGCAGCGGAGCGGATCGGTCATGGTCCCCTGACGCACCGGTGTACAGTCGCCGCCGTGCTGAGAATCATCGTGTCCTTCGCCATCCACCTGGCCGCCAATGCGGTCGGCCTTCTGGTCGCCGACCTCGTGCTCGACGACCTGTCGGTCAGTGCGGGGCCGTTCCTGTGGGCGGTCCTCATCTTCACCGTGGTCGAGACGATCGCAGGTCCGCTGATCATGAAGATGGCACTGCAGAACGCGAAGGGTCTGATGGGCGGAATCGCGCTGGTCACGACGTTCGTCGGGTTGCTGGTCACCGAGATCGTCGCCGACGGCTTCGACATCGAGGGTGTCACCACATGGCTCGCTGCGGTCGTGATCGTGTGGCTTGCAGCCATGCTCGCCGGCCTCCTCATCCCGGTCATCCTGGTGAAGCGCGGCGTCGAGAGCGCTCGGGCCCGCAACAACTGACGTCTCGTCGGTGGGGGCGGACACCGCCACCTACAGCTCGGTGGGTTTCACCGGCTTTGCCCCGCTGCAGGAGTACGAGGTCTCGTCGCTCCGAAGAGGATGAGGGCTGCGGCTGCGGCGACGAACACCAAGATGGCGGCCGAGAACGGGCGCACGGTCCCGTCGAACGCGCTGCTGGCGAACCCACCGAGCAGAGCGCCGCCTGCCACCGTGACGGTGCCGATGATGGCTGACGCCGTGCCGGCCACGTGGGGGAGCGGTGTCATCGCTGCGGTGTTGCAGCTCGGGACGAGTCCCTGGACGAGCGGGACGACGGCGGCAATGCCGATCGAGAACAGCCAGAACGGGGGCCGCCCGCCCGACAGCAGCGAGATGGCCATCAGGAACACGGCCGAGCCGACGGCCAGCACCGCAAGCCGCCGCACCAGCACCGTGATGCCGAGGCGCTCGACCAGACGGGCGTTGTTGAGCGAGCTTGCCGCCAGGAGCACGGCGATCACCCCGAAGAACACGGGGAACCACGAGCCGTAGCCGTACACGTCCTCGACGATCAGTTCGGACCCTGCCAGGTACGCGGTCATGACGCCGAAGAGGAACATGACGGCGAGGGTGAAGCAGACCGTCTGACGGTGCGTGACGACCTGCCGGGAGGCATCGGCCACCGATGCCCAGGTGAACGGCCGCCGCCGCTCGGGAGGCAGTGTCTCGGGGAGCCGGCGGGCCCAGACCATGAGGCCGAGGGCGATGAAGCCTGGCAGCACGAACACGACCCGCCAGGGCAGGACGAGGTTGAGGGCGGCGCCCAGGCTCGGCGCCACGATCGGGATGAGCAGGAAGACGGCCATGATCATCGACATCAGGCGCGCCATCGCGTCGCCCTCGTACCGGTCGCGGATCATCGCGACGCTGAGCGACCGTGGAGCAGCGGCCCCCAGACCCCAGACGAACCGGGCGGCAATGACCCAGCCGAACGACGGAGCGACGACGGCTGCACCAGCAGCGATGACGTAGAGGACGAGGCCTGCGAACAGCAGTGGCCGACGCCCGTACCGGTCCGAGAGCGGTCCGTACAGCCATGGCCCGACGGCGAGCCCGAGGAAGAACGACGTGACGATCCAGCCCACCTGCGACGAGTCGCCGGCCATGCCGTACTCGGCGCGGATGTCGGGGAAGGCGGGCAACATCAGGTCGATCGCAACAGCGCTGGTGGCCATCAGCACCGTGACGAGCGCGATGAACTCGCGGCCGGTGGCGGTCGGCCTTTCGTGATGGGTGTCGTCACCGGTGGCGGTGAGGGTCACGACGCAGTCCGGTGCAGCACGTGACCACGGTACGCACTCACCGCCCGGCATCGGCAGACGAGGGCGACCTGGGTGCAGGATTCACCTGCTCGGCCGACCCGGATCTCGTTGTTGAAGGCGATAACCGGTGTTGCAATTCATGTGTTAGGAATCTAATGTGTCGCCGGCATGAAGAACCTGACCGATCCCGCCATCCTCTTCTTCTTCCTGGGGGTGTTCATCGGGGTGGTCCGGTCGAACCTGCAGATCCCCGAGCAGGTCGCGAAGTTCCTGTCGCTGTACCTGCTGATGGCCCTCGGGTTCAAGGGTGGCCAGGCGCTCGGCGATACGGGCCTCAGCGGCGACGCAATGAAGGTGATCGGCGCTGCACTCCTGCTCGCCGTGCTCACCCCGCTGCTCGGCTTCGCCATCCTGCGCAAGCGGGTGAACGCCTTCGACGCCGCCGCCATCGCCGCGACCTACGGGTCGGTCAGCGCCGTCACGTTCGCCACCGCATCGAACTTCGTCGCCGATCGTGGCGACGAAGTCGGTGGCTACCTGACGGTGGCGCTGGTGGTCATGGAGTCGCCGGCGATCATCATGGCCGTGCTGCTCGCCACGTGGGTTCGGACGCGGCCTCAGCCGATGCTGGCGGACGAGCCCGTCGGCTCGACGGTGGGGGCGGCGATCGCCACCCGCGACTCGCGCACGATCGTGCCGGAGGCCGACCACGCATCCGGACAGCGGCCTGCCGAAGAGGGCGGCCACGGCTCCGGTGCGCCGCTGTCGGTGAAGGAGGTCCTGCGTGAGGCCTTCACCGACGGTGCACACCTGCTGCTCATCGGATCGATGGTCGTCGGCATCATCAGCGGCTCCGAGGGCGGCACGATGATGCAGCCGTTCGTCGGTGACCTGTTCAAGGGTCTGCTCGCGTTCTTCCTGCTCGAGATGGGGCTCCTCGTGGCTCGGCAACTGCGCGAGGTGCGCGACGTCGGACCGTTCCTCGTCGGCTTCGGCCTGCTCATCCCGTTCGTGAACGCGAGCATCGCGATGCTGCTGGGCACGATCCTCGACATGTCGGTCGGCGACCTGACGCTGCTCGCCGTGCTGGCCGCGAGCGGCAGCTACATCGTGGTGCCGGCTGTCGTGCGCTATGCGATCCCCGAAGCCCGGCCGAGCCGGTACTTCACGCTCGCCCTCGGCATCACGTTCCCGCTGAACGTCACGCTCGGCATCCCGATCTACCACGCGGTCGCCGAAGCGCTCGTCGGCTGACGCCGCGTCTCGCGGAGCTAGCGGTCGTACGTCGTCCGGGCGCGAAGTGCGACGTACACCAGGCCGACAAGCA
>JBBDMO010000076.1:0-24728 GCA_040878255.1 Ilumatobacteraceae bacterium | reverse complement strand
GCTCGCTGCCTGCATCACCCCGGCCGCCGACACCGCCGACACCGCCGACACCGCCGCGTCGGTCGGCTCGGTCGACGTGTCGGGCATGAGTACCGACGAGCTGCGCGAGGAGCTCGTGACCCAGTTGCTCAGTGCCACCGAAGGCATGACGGTCGACGAGGGCTGCGTACGCGACACGGTCGATCAACTGTCCGACGACGACCTGCGCATCATCGTGGCGGCCGGCGAGGAGGGCGATCCGGTCGTCAGCGACCAGGCCAATGCGATCGGCGCTGCGCTCGTCAGCTGCATCACCGACTTCGGTGACGACATCGGCACCTCGGGCACCGGCTCGATCCCCGAGGGCATCGAGATGACCGACGCCCTGATCGACCTGTTCATGACGCAACTCGAGTCGAGCGGTCTGCAGGCCGACCGCGCCTGCGTGGAGCAGGCCCTCGAAGGCATCGACGTCGCCCAGCTCGCCGACGTGATGAACGACCCGGCGCTGATGGGCACGATCACCGCCTGCATCACCCCCTGAACGCCCGCCGGGTCTAGCGGCGCATCAGCGTGCCGGCAAGGAAGTGCTTCAGGACCACGACGGCCTCTTCGTGCCGGCGGGAGTCACCCGTCTGGTCGCTGAACCGGGCCAGCCCCGACAGGACCGAGTTCAACAGATCTTCCAGGGCGGCCGGTGACACGCCATCGGCGAGCTCACCCCGGTCTGCGGCACCCTGCACCACCCGGTGCAGGAAGCCGGCGCTCGTGGTGCGGCCCCGCTGCATCACGGCGCGCAGCTCGGGGTGACGCTGCGCCTCGCTCGCGACACCAACCACGAACGCGGTGATCGAGGGGTCCTCGCGGTTCACCTCGACGGCGGTGTCGAGCACGGCACTGAACTGCTCGACGAGAGTGTGTCGACCAACCAGCGCCTGTTCGAACGCCGTGTAGACGATCTGCTGGACCTCTTCGTGCACGGCTCCGTAGAGCTCGGCCTTCGACGGGTAGTAGTGGTAGATCGCACCGGCGGTGATGCCCGCCGCATCGGCGATCTGGCGGTTGGTGGTGGCGTCGAAGCCGTTGCGCGCGAAGGCGCTACGCGCTTCTCGCAGCAACCGGGCTCGCGTCTCGGCGGACGCCGCATCCTTCGGGCGGCCGAGCCGACGTGGCTCGACCATCCTCCGAGTGGTCATCGCGCGCCTGGGTCGACGGGGATGCCGAAGCGGACGCGGTTGTGTGCATGGGCGAGATGCTGGAGCGAGAACGCCGACCGCAGCGCGGTCCACTGGCCCTGCGCCTCGAGCGTCTGGTTCACGCTCTCCTTCGCCAGCTTCAGCGCGAAGCTCGGCCGCTTGGCGATACGGCCTGCCATGTCCATGGCGAACGTGCGCAGTTCGCCGGGCGCCACGACGTGGTTCACCATGCCGAGCTCGCGGGCCTGCTCGGCCGTGATCCAGTCGCCGGTGAAGAGCAGTTCCTTGGCCTTGCGGGCGCCGAGCTCCCACGGGTGCGCGAAGTACTCGACCCCATTCACGCCCATACCCACGACCGGGTCGCTGAACAGCGCGTCATCACTGGCGATGATGATGTCGGCGACCCAGAGCAGCATCAGCCCGCCGGCAATCGTCTTGCCCTGTGCCGCAGCGATGAGCGGCTTGGGGATGTTGCGCCACCTCCAGCACATCTGGAAGTACACCTCCTCCTCCCAGGCCATGTGGCCCTCCTGGCCCTCGCGGCCGTAGCCGCCGTGGGTCGAGACGAGGTCGAAATCGCGGTGGCTCTCGGTGTCGCGCATGTCGTGTCCGCTGCAGAAGTGCGGCCCATCGGCCTGCAGCACGATGACCTTCACGTCGCTGCGCCTCGCTGCGTCATCGAACGCCGCGTTCATCTCGTAGGTCATTCGCTTGTTCTGTGCATTGCGGCTCTCGGGCCGGTCGAGGGTGACGACGGCGACCCCGTTCGGGCCGGGCTCGACGACCTCGTAGCGGATGGTGCTCAGGGAGTCGAGCGAGACGCTCATGCGGTGGCCCCTTTCGGGCGGGTGTCGGGGCGAAAGGTGAGGTGCAACGCCGACAGCCCGCGCAGGGTCATCGACAGCTCACGGTGGGTCGGCGACTCGACGGTGGTGTCGAGCGCCCAGTCGGTCGCGCGATCGAGCAGCGTCTCGAATGCGATCCGCCCCTCGCTGCGCGCCAGCGCTGCGCCCGGGCAGAAGTGCGCCCCGTTCCCGAACGCGAGATGCGCGCGGGCGTTGGTGCGGCGCACGTCGAAGGCCTCACCGTCGGAGAACTTCGCCTCGTCGCGGTTCGCGCAGCCGTACATCATCATGAGGATCGAACCCGCCGGGATGGCAATGCCGCCGACCTCGACGTCGACCTTGGCCACACGCGGCAGCATCTGGACGGGGCTCTCGACGCGGAGCGCCTCCTCGACGAGGTTCGGGACGAGGGAATGGTCGGCGGCGACTGCAACCATTTGCTCGGGGTGGTCGAGCAGCAGCTGCATCCCTGCCGAGATGAGCTTCGTCGTGGTCTCGTTGCCGGCCACGAGCAGCTGCTCGATCACGTTGAGCAGTTCGGGCAGGTCGAGACCCTGGCCGACACGGTCGCCCTGATCGAACCGCGCCTGCACCAGGTCGGACAGCAGGTCGTCACGCGGCGCCGATGCACGCTCGCGAACCCGCTCGGCCATGTAGCGCTGCATCTCGACCCGGCTCCGGGCACACTCGACCTGGCGATCGGGTGGGAGCATCCCCGACAGCGGAGCCACCGCATCGTCGCTCCAGCGCTTGAAATCCGCCATGTCGTCGCGGCTCACGCCGAGCGCATCGGCGATGACCGTGAGCGGCAACCCGACGGCGAACTGGGTGACCAGCTCGACCCGGCCGGCGTCGACCCAGCGGTCCATCAGTTCGCCTGCGATCTGACGGATCTCACCTTCCAGCTGTGCCACGCGCTTCGGCGTGAACGCCTTGTTCACCAGCCCCCGGAACTGGGTGTGGCTCGGCGGGTCGTTGGTGAGCAAGGTGTTCACCGACGGGTAGCCCTCGGCCTGGATGGCCTTCACCTCGTCGCTCGGCGGCCCCGACACGAACGAGTTGCGCATGTCGCTGCTGAACCGCTCGGTGTCGCGCACGATCGCCACGACGTCCTCGTACCGGCTGACGACGTAGAACCCCAGCGGGGTCTGGTGCACGGGCGCCTCGTCGCGCACCCGCGCGTAGTACGGATAGGGGCACTCGAGCACCTCGGGGGTGACCAGCACCTCCTCGCGGACGTCGGTCACGTTGCACTCCCCTCGCGGTAGTCGCCGAACTGCTCGTCGCGCGCCGACAGCGCCGTGGTGACGCCCTTCGAGAACTGCGCGAAGTACTCGCGCGAGCTGCGCTGGTGGAAGCCGAGGGCGTTGATGTCGGCGGTGGCGCGCATGCCGTCGCGCATGCCCATCGCCTCCATCGCCCGGTGCACGACCCGCTTGTTCAGCGCCTGCAGATCGGGCGGCACCTTGGCCACCCGCTCGGCGATGCGCAGCACCTCGGCGTCGAGGTCAGCGGCATCGAACGCCCGGTTCGCAAACCCGGACTCGACCGCCTCGTCACCGCTCATCGAGTCGCCGGTCAGCATCGCCTCCATGGCGCGGCGCATGCCCATGAGCCACACGTGCCAGGCCATGTCGGGCGAGCTCATCGAGCGAACCGGCGGGTAGCCGATCTGTGCGTCATGGGCGACGTAGACGAGGTCACACGCGGTGGCGAGCTCGGTGCCACCGGCGAGACAGAACCCATGCACCTGGGCGATGACGGGCGTGGCGAGATCCATCATCTCGAACCAGCCCTGGAGGACGTGCCGGGCCCAGCCGCCGTCGGCGGCGGTCTGCGGCCAGGGCAGTGGCTCGGACCGGTCCTGGGCGAGGTCGTACCCGGCCGAGAAGCATGGGCCGGCACCGCGGATGACGACGACCCGCACCTCGCTGTCGGCGTCGGCAGCGCGCAGCGCGGTGAACAGCTCGGTGCGCAGCGCGTTCGACAGCGCGTTGCGCTTGGTCGGGCGGTTCAGCGTGAGCCGCCGCACCGATGGCGCGGGGTCGTCGATCAAGACCAGTGCGTCAGCCAATGGACCTCGTGCCCTCCCAGTACGGAGCGCGCAGCGCGCGCTTGTTGATCTTGCCCATCGCGCTGCGCCCGACCGTCGAGACGATGTCGATCGTGCGCGGGCACTTGTAGCCGGCGAGTTTGCTCCGGCACAGCGCCATGAGCTCGTCGGGTGTCGGCGGGTCGGCCGGGTCGACCGGCACCACGAGGGCCTTCACCGCCTCGCCGAAGTCGGCATTCGGCACGCCGATGACCGCCACGTCGGCAACCTTCGGATGCTCGTGGATCACCGCCTCGGCCTCGGCCGGGTAGATGTTCACGCCGCCGGCGACGATCATGTCGCTGAACCGGTCGGTGATGTACACATAGCCGTCGGGGTCGACGTAGCCGATCTCGCCGATCGTGAACACACCGGGCCGGAGGTGCGACTTGGCCGTCTTCTCGGGGTCGTTCGGGTACACGATGCCGCGGCCGGTGCCGTCTTCGAAGTACAGGCGCCCTTCGGTGCCCGCCGGCACCTCGTTGTCGTCGTCGTCGACCACGATCGCCCGGGTGAATGGCGGGATGACCCGGCCCACGCTGCCCGGGTGCTCGAGCCAATCGGCGCTCGCAATGCTGCAGATCGTGCCGACCTCGGTGGCGCCGTAGGCGTCGACGAACACCGGGCCGAACCAGTGGATCATGTCGCGCTTGACGTCGATGGGACACGCTGCGCCCGTGTGCGAGATCAGCTTCATGCTGCTGATGTCGTACTTGGCCTTCACCTCGGCCGGCAGCTCGAGGAGGCGCTTGAAGTGGGTCGGCACCATGACGGTCGACTCGGTCTTGTAGATGTCGATGTTGCGCAGCACGGTCTCGGCGTCGAACTTGCCCATCACCACCGCTGGGGTGCCTGCCGCGAGCGTGCGCATGCCAGACAGTGGGCCGGTGTGGTACATCGGCCCGACCACGAGATGGGCCCCCATCTGCGCGAATCGGCTCTGCTGGAGCGCGGCGACGTGCTCGGTGGTGGTTGCGCCGCCCGCGAACATCGACGGCGGCAGGTCGACGCCCTTGGGGAAACCGGTCGTGCCGCTCGTGTACATCAGGTTCGGGCGCGGCGGGATGTCGGTGGGCGGCTCGGCGTCGGACGCCTCGGACAACCAGGCCTCCCACTCGACCGGACCACCAGGGCTCCGCCATGCGATCACCATCGGAACGCCTGCCTGCTGGGCGGCCTCGATGCCGCGGTCCAGGTTTTCCGGCCCGACGAACAGCACCTGCGCGCCGGAGTCGCGCAGGATGTACGCGGCCTCGTCGGCGGTGAGGTGGAAGTTGACCGGAACCGAGCTGGCCCCGGCGAGGAGCGCCCCCAGGTGGGCGAGCACCACCTCGACCGCGTTCTCGGCATAGACCGCGACTCGCCGGTTCGGACCGAGATCGAGCGCATGCAGGCCATTGGCCACTCGGTCGAGCGTGGCGTTCACGTCCGCCCAGCCGAGTGCCACGCGGTCGTCACGCAGGGCCACCTCGTCCGGCCGCTCACGCGCTCGGTCTGCAGCGATCAACGCCATGGGACTCCCATCGTCGTGCCCGCGTGCGGGCCTTCTCCATCGGTCCCCGAATCTAACCACGGGGCCAATTCGCCCCCGCACCCGGACACCGACGCGACAGAGGCCCACCCCATGGGGTGGGCCTCTGCGTCAGTCGTGTTCTGAGCGGATCGGTCAGGCCGACCCGGCAGTTCAGCTCTCGAAGTCGGCGATGAGCTTGCCGACATCGGTGAACGTCGCCGACGTGGCGTTGTACTGGAGAACCGTCAGCGCCTCGAAGAGGAACGGGTCCTCTTCGCCGATGGACTTCGCCCCGACGCCGTCACGTGCGAGCGACGGGGTGTAGGTGAAGTTGCGGGCGGCGTTGATGATCGACGCACGGGTGAGGCCCTCGGGCGACTCGGCGGCCTGCTTGATGATGGCCACGGTGATCTCGCCCGTGTGCCAGCCGGCGACTGCCGTCGTGACGATCTCGCCGAAGCCCTCAGCGGTCATGTAGTCGATGTACTCCTTGACGACCGGCACTGCCTGGACGGCGGGGTCACCGATGTCCTTGAGGTTGCCACTGGTGTAGAGGCCATCGGCCGCGGGGCCAGCGGCGCCGAGGATGAGGCTGCTGGCGCAGGTGTTCGTGATGAACGTGGCCGGCGTCCAATCGGCGTTCTGGGCCTTGGCAGACGCCATTTCGGACAGGAACGAGATGCACCCGGCACCGAGCGGCACGGCCATGACGACGTCGGCCTTCTCGCTGGCGATGGTGGTGACCTGCGAGGCCGGCGGGTTCGAGTCGGTGGCCTCGATCGTCTGCTCACCCACGATGGTGAGGTTGTAATCGCCGGCGATCTCCTTGAACGCGTCGGCGTAGACCTGACCGAACTCGTTGTTCACGTAGAACAGCGAGACGGTGGCGCCCTCCGGGAAGAGCTCGGCGATCTGCGCTGCGTAGATCTTCGACTCGACCGTGTACGGGATGAGGATGCCGGTGGTCCAGGGGTAGTCCGCAACCTCGCCCCACGCGGGCGAACCGGTGAGGGCGTTGAGCTGCGGGATGCACTCGTCGTTCAGCGTTGCGCGCACGGCGGCGTTGTTCGGCGAACCGATGATGCCCGAGAACACCTGCGAGCCACCGTCGATCTGCTTGGCGATGGCGCCGGGGGTCAGCTCGGCGTTGTACTGGTCGTCTTCGATGGTGAGCTCGAGGGTCACGCCGGGCACGAGGCCCTGCTCGTTCGCGTACTTGATGTACGACTCGAAGCCGCCCTTCACAGGTGCGAACGCCGCTGCGGCGACGCCCCCGGTGAGCGGCATGGCCGAGCCGATCTTCAGCGTGCCCTCGATGGGCGCGTTGGCGGCATCGGGGTCGACGCAGTCGTCAGTGTTGACGGCCCAGCCCTCGGGCGCCGGAGCGTCGGTGGCTGCGGTCGTCTCGGCAGTGGTGGCTGCGGTCGTGTCGGCGGTGGTGGCCGCCGTGGTGTCGGCGGTGGTGGCCGCGGTGGTCGTATCGGAAGCGCTGTTGTCGTCGCTGCCACAGGCGGCGACAGTGAGCGCACCCACGGCCACGATGGCCGCGATCGTTGCTCTACGTCGGATCATTCGTTTCCCATCAGGTGTTGTTGATGTTGGTGGCACCCGTGGCGCCGGTGGTGTCGGTGGTGTCAGCCCCGGATTCACGAACCAGGGCTTCCGGTGCGGTCATACCCACAGGACGTGGGACAACCCGCACGAGCCGCGAACTGTACTGCTTCCAGGCGCCGACGATGCCGCGCGGGGCGACGAACATCAGGGCGATCAGCAGCACCGCAAAGATGCCACCTCCGGGCGGGGTCTTCGACCAGGCGAAGAACGGCCGGAGCAGCGCCGGGATGGCGTCGTCGTTGGCCCACGTGCCGGTCTTGTCACTGATGAACACGTAGAGGCAGGCGCCCACGATGGGACCCCACAGCGACCCGGCGCCACCGATGACCATGACGATGAGGAACGTGAGCGAGCCGATGATGGTGAGGCTGGCGATATCGGGCGACACGCTGCCGATACGAATGGCGGTGACCGAACCCGGCAGCGCGCAGAGGCCCGCTGAGATGCCGAACACGAACGCCTTGGTAGCCACGACGTTCACCCCCATGACTGCCGCAGCGGTCTCGTTGTCGCGCACGGCCACCATGGCCCGACCGGCACGGCTCTTCACGACGCCACGGCACACGAGGTAGACGACGACAGCGATGAAGGCGGCGATCCAGTAGTAGAAGGCCGTCTTCGCATCGAGGCTGCGCAGGTCGCCGAACGGGTCCCAACCGAAGATCTCGAAATGACGCATCTGCCCGGGCTTGCGGCCGATGTCGAAGCCGGTGGTCTGCACCTGGCTGTCCTTGTTCGGCAGGCCAGGGCCACCACCGGTGAGCCATGCGAGCTTGGGCCAGCGCAGCACGTTCGGGAACACGAGCGCGAGCGCCAACGTGACGAGGGCCAGGTAGACGCCCTTGATGCGCGACGCCGGGAACGAGACGATGACACCGACGACAAAGGCGGCCACGAACGCAAGGGGGAAGGTGATCCATGGGCTCCATCCCCAACGCGACACGCAGATGCCGGTGGTGTATGCGCCGATACCGAAGAACGCCGAGTGCCCGATGGAGATCTGGCCCGTGTAACCGAGCAGCAGGTTCAGCGCCATGGCGGCGCACATCAGGGTGAGCGCCTCGGTGCTCGATGTGATGAGCCCGTTGCCGCCCTTGGTGGGCACCAGGAAGAGCGCAGCAACGACCAGCAGCGCGGCGGCGATGCGGATCGCCCAGTGGGCAGCCCCGCCGTCGCGGATGGTGACGAGCGACTTCATACGCGCTCGACCTTCTGGGTGCCGAAGAGGCCCGATGGCTTCACCATGAGCACGATCAGGATGACGAGGAAGGCGACGCCGAGTTTGAGCGACTGACCAACCCATTCCTGTGCGTACCCGGCGACCAGGTTCTCGATGACGCCGATCGTGAGGCCGGCGAGAACGGCGCCGCCGGGCGAGTCGAAGCCGCCGAGCGTGGCCGCTGCCGAGCCGTAGATGAAGACCGTGAACATCAGCCCGAGGCTGACGCTGTTGTTCAAGCCGGCGAAGACGATGCCACCGAGCGCACCGATCGCTGCAGCGAGCCCCCAGCTCATCATCAGCACACGGTTCGTACGGATGCCGACCAGTTGACTGCTGTCGGGGCTACTCGCCACAGCCCGCATCGCGAGGCCGAACCGGGTCTTGTTGAACAGCAGGAAGAGCAGGCCGGTGACCAACAACACCAGCGCGAACACGCCGATCCACTGGATCCGGATGTTCGCGCCGAAGATCGTGATGAAGTCGGTGTCCTTGTCGGGGAACAGGCTCGGGAACTGCGACTGCTCGCTACCCACCCCCGAGTTCGGCAACAGCTGATCACCCCAGATGGCGCCATCGAGCCAGTTGAGGAATTGGAACAGGCCGATGGTGACGATGAACACCGCAAACGGAGACTTCTTGGCCACGGGGCGGACGAGTAGCCGTTCGGTAGCGGCGCCGACGGCGAAGCCGATCGCCATACCGATCCAGACCGAGATGTAGATCGACAGGCCCCACTCGCCGAGCTGATACACGCAGTACGTGGCGAACAGCGCCATCTCGCCCTGCGCGAAGTTCAGGTGGCCCGTGCCTCGGTAGATGATGACGAGGCCGAGCGCAATGAGCGCGTAGACCGAGCCCTGGGCCAGACCGTCGACGACGCGTTGCAGGAACAGATCCATCAGAACCCCAGGTACGCCTTGCGGATCGAGTCGTCGGCGCTCAGCTCGGCAGCCGACCCGGTAGCCACGATGCGGCCGGTCTCGAGCAGGTACACCCGGCTCGCCAAGTGCATCGCCAGGTTCGCGTTCTGCTCGACCAACAGCACCGACACGCCCTCGTCGGTGTTGAGTCGCTGGATCACGGCGAACAGCTCCTGAGTGATGATCGGTGCGAGGCCGAGGCTCGGTTCGTCGCACAGCAGCAGGCGTGGCCTACTCATGAGCGCTCGGGCGATCGCCAGCATCTGCTGCTCGCCGCCGCTGAGGCTGCCGGCGCGCTGCGTGCGGCGCTCCTGAAGCCGGGGAAACACCCCGAACCAGCGGTCCATGTCCTTGGCCACGTCAGCATCGCGGCGCGTGTACGCGCCGAGCCGCAGATTGTCGAACACCGACAGCTCCGGGAAGGTGCCGCGACCCTGCGGAACCTGCGCAATGCCTGCCTCGACGATCGCATCAGGCGCGGCACGAGTGATGTCGTTGCCTTCGAACACGATGCGGCCGGTGCGGCCGATCATGCCGCTGATGGCGCGCATGGTGGTGGTCTTGCCGGCACCGTTGGCGCCGAGCATCACCACGATCTCGCCCTGGTCGACGGTGAGCGCCAGGTCGTGCAGGACGTTCACCTGGCCGTAGCCGGCCCGCACGCCCGACAGCTCGAGCAGACTCATGCTGTGGTCCCCAGATAGGCGGTGATGACCGCATCGTCGGCCTGCACCTCGGCGGGCGTGCCTTCGGCGATCTTGCGGCCGAACTCCATCGCCACCACCTTGTCGCTGATGCCCATCACCATCGACATGTGGTGCTCGACCAGCAGCACGGTGAGTGCGAACTGGTCGCGGATCTTCACGATCGTCTCGCCGAGCTCGTCGACCTCGCCGTGGGTGAGGCCGCTGGCCGGCTCGTCCATGAGCAAGAAGTCGGGCTTCGCGGCGAGCGCACGGGCGATCTCGAGCCGCTTCAGCGTGCCGAACGGCAGCCCGGCAGCAGGTCGGAACATGATCGGTCCGAGACCGAGCTGCGTGAGCAGCTCGCCAGAGCGGTCGCGGGTCTCTCGGTTCTCCCTGGATGCCCCGAGGCGGAACACCGCTCGTGCGAAACCGACCTTGCCCCGAGCGTGCGCCCCGACCATCACGTTCTCGAGCAGGGTCATCGTGGGGAACAGCGCAAGGTTCTGGAACGTGCGGGCGATGCCGCGCTGAGCGATCCCGTGCGCCGGCACATCGAGCAGGTTCTCGCCCCGGTAGATCAGCCGGCCCGAGCTCGGCTGATAGATCCGACTGACGACGTTGAACATCGTGGTCTTGCCGGCACCGTTCGGGCCGATCAGGCCGCAGATCTGACCCTGCTCGATGTCGAACGACAGCCCGTCGAGGGCGACGATGCCGCCGAAGCGCACGGAGATGTCTTGCACTTGCAACAGGCTCACCCGGCCATGCCCCTTCCGATCGGGTGTGACAGTAGCCGTTGGGCCCCAATGCAGCCACCACGGTTGGTCGTCAGCCGCGCGACATCAGTACGTTGGTCAACGATGTCGAACGAACTCCCCGATCTCGAACTGTTCCGCAAAGAGGCACGCGCCTGGCTCGAAGACCACGCCATGCCCCTGCCCGAGGCCGGCCCGGCCGACGACGACGACAACGCCGTCGTGTGGGGCCAGGGCAGCGACGACGTATCGGTGTTCCACAACATCGACCACGAGACCGAGAAAGCACGCCTCGATGCGTGCCAGCGCTGGCAGGGCCTCAAGTTCGATGCCGGCTACGCCATGCTGAACTGGCCCGTCGAGCTCGGCGGCCGGGCACTGCCCAGCACCTACATCCGGGCCTACATGGCCGAGGAGTCGAAGTTCGAGACGCCGTCGGCCGGCGAGCTGCCCCCCACCTCGATGGGCCTCATCGCCACCACCATCGCCGCCTTCGGCACCGACGAGCAGAAGCAGCGGTTCATCGCTCCGCTGATGCGCCAGGACATCTGGGGATGCCAGTTGTTCAGCGAGCCGTCAGCCGGCTCCGACCTCGCCTCGGTCACCACCCGTGCCCGCGCTGACGGCGAAGAGTGGGTCCTCGACGGCCAGAAGGTCTGGACCTCGGGCGCGATGTTCGCCCAGTGGGGCCTTGCGATCACCCGCCACGACTTCGACGTGCCCAAGCACAAGGGTCTCACCGCGTTCCTCGTGCCGCTCGACGCTCCCGGCGTCGAGATTCGCCCCATCCAGCAGATGAGCGGTGGCGCCAACTTCAACGAGGTCTTCCTCACCGATGTCCGCATCCCCGACTCGCTGCGCCTCGGGCCGGTGGGCGAGGGCTGGCGCGTGGCGCTCACGTGCCTCGGCTTCGAACGCGACCACTCGAGCGGCAGCAGCAGCAACCGCGCCGGTGGCAGCTACAAGCAGGTCATCGCCGCCGCCCAGTATTTCGGTCTCACCGCCGATCCGATGATCCGCCAGCAGCTGGCCGACCTCTACGTGCAGCACAAGGTGGCCCAGTTCACGAACCACCGCGCCGCAGCCTCGCTCAAGGCCGGCCAGGTCCCTGGCCCCGAGGGCTCGCTCGGCAAGCTCATGTGGACCGCCAACATGGAGCGGATCAGCCACGTCATCTCCTCGATCCTGGGGGCTCGTCTGCTGGCCGACACCGGCGAGTGGGGCACGTTCGCGTGGGTCGACCACGTGCTCGGCGCCCCCGGCTACAAGATCGCCGGCGGGAGCGACGAGATCCAGCGCAACATCATCGGCGAGCGTGTGCTGGGTCTCCCTGCCGAGCCGCGCGTCGACAAGGACGTCGCTTTCAGCGCCGCCCAGCGAGCCGCTCGCAGCTGAGGTCACCACCACTTTTCCTTCATGCTCCGACCGATCCGTGCCGATGACTAGGCCGGAGGTACGAGGTCGCGATGATCGATGGCAAGCACATGGAGGTGGCGAGTCCCGTCTTCGTCCGCCAGTTCGCATCCCGCCTGCGCGCCGAACGTCGGCGTGCGCGTCGGCCGCTGTTCTGGCTGGCGTCGCGCAGTGCCGGGCGGTTCACGACGAACGAGCTCCGCGACGCCGAGGCAGGCATGCTGCCCCTCGATGCGGCGCGAGTCGGTGACCTCGCCGGCCTGTACCGAATCGATCTCGCCACCGTGCTGCCGGCCACCCGGCGCGGGCTCACCATCCGCCCCGGGCTGCTGACCGCCGGCGGGGTCACCGTGCCGTTCGACCCTGACGACGCGGGCTCTCTCGTGGCCGCCTATTTCCGCCTCACCCGCACCCTGCGCGCCCTCGACGACGACGCGCCACTGCAGCTTCGTCGCTCGGACGTGGTGGCGATCGCCGGCTATCTCGACGAGCACTCCACCCCCACCGACGCTGGCCTGCAGCATGCGCTCACCCACGTGCTCGCCGTTGCCGAGGGCGACCGGGTCGTGATGGTCGCGTCGCTGCGGGCCGGTGCCGCATCGATCGGCCTCGTCGACGAAGCGCGCAGAGCAACCGTGCGATGACCGTGCGCCATCGACAGGATTCGTCCGCGGCGCTCGACGCCGTGGGCGAGGGGCTGACGGAGCGCATGGCGACCCTGCTCGCCGACCATCGACACGCCAGCGGTGCCAGTGTGCGCCGACTCGCCCGCACGACCGGCGGCCGCTACACCGCCCGCGACCTTCGACGCATCGAGGCAGGGCGTATGGCCATGACGACCGAGCTGGCCGCCGAGCTGGCCGTGGTGTACGGGCTCGACCTGGGCACCGCTCTGCTGCCCCGCGTGCCGCTCGAGATCCGGCCCTTCGGCGTGCTGTCGGCGAACGGCATGGCGCGATCGTTCACGCCAGGTGACGACACGTCACTGATGATGGCGTACATCGACCTGATCCGGGCATTGCGCGGCAACGACACCACTCGCCTGCTCGAACTGCGCCGCGCCGACCTCGACCTCCTGGCCGAGCAACTCGCCGTGCCCGGTGACGTCGTCGTCGAGCGGCTCGCCGGCCTGATGGGCGCATCGCTCGTGCAGCGCAGGACGTTGGCGGGCCTGTTCCTGTCGGGCGCACTGGTGATCTCGCTCAGTGCCGCCGGAACGGCATCCGACCTGATTGCGGCGAACCCCGCTTCGACCACCGTGGCGGCACCGACGGCGCCGACGGCAGCGGCTCAGCCAACGCCGATGCGGATGCGTTCGGCGCCACACCGATCTCCGTGGTCGAGTCTCGCGATGATCGACCGCGCCGGACATCGACAGCTCCTGAACCCGGTGTTCAGCTGGTCGGCTCCCCAGCGATCTGCAGACGCACCGCAGCCAGAGGTGCCCGTGCACCCGGAACCAGCCGGCCCGCCCGATGACGGCGGCGGCCAACGCGCCTGACCGTGCTCGGCGGCACCCGTCAGTCGATGGAGCCGATCTGGGTCCCGACGTCGTAGGTTTCGCCCTCGACACCGGACAGGTGGACCACGCCGGCAGCGGGTGCCTCGATCTCGTTCTCGACCTTGTCGGTCTCGATGCGGTAGAGGATGTCGCCCACGTTGACCGCCTGGCCGTCGGAGACGAGCCACTCGACAAGGGTGCCCTCGGACATCGAGACGCCGAGTTTGGGGATGCTGATTGGAGTGGACATGAGGTGTTCTTAGCCGACTGGCGTGCGATGCTGGAAACCGTGAGCAATGCGACCGATCAACCCACCGACGACATCGAGACCGACTCCGACGATGTCGAGGTCCTCCCCTGGTGGCGCAACCCTGTCAACCTCGTGGTGCTGCTCGTCACCGTCGTGCTCCTCGCTGCGGCCGGCGGCTACGTGGTCGGCCACAACCGCGCGCTGCCCGACCCCAACGCCACCGACACCGGCTTCCTGCAGGACATGCGCTTCCACCACGAGCAGGCGGTCCAGTTGAGCTTCATCTACCTCGACCGGCCCGACACCGACCCGAATCTCACCACCATCGCCCGCGACATCGTCGTGAGCCAGGAGCAGGAGATCGGCATCATGATCCAGTTGCTCCGCAACTTCGGCGAGTCGGCGATCAACGAGACCGATGTGGCGATGGCGTGGATGAATGATGCGGTGCCGCTCGACGAGATGCCCGGGCTCGCCACGCCCGACCAGATCACGGCGCTCACCAGGGCGAGCGGCACCGAAGCCGACGCCCTGTTCGCCCGGCTCATGACGACGCACCACGAGGGCGGCATCCACATGGCCGACCATGCTGCCAGCCACGCCAACACCGACGAGGTGCGCACGATGGCCACGAAGATGGCGGCCGGCCAGCGGGACGAGGTCGCCGAGATGGCGCGACTCGCCCCGACCGGCGGCTGACGGCGCTGGGTTACTTGTTGGTGCGCTTCACCGCAGCCACGATGTCGTGGACCTGCGGGATGAAGTCGGCCTCGAGGTTCGAGGCGTAGGGCACCGGGGTGTTCGCCCCACCGACGCGCTGCACCGGAGCAGCCAACTCGCCGAACAGCTCCTCGTGGATGCGGCTCGACAGCTCGGCGCCGAAGCCACAGCGAGTGACGGCCTCGTGCACCACCACGGCGCGCTTGGTCTTGGCGACCGACGCAAAGACCGTCTTCTCGTCGCACGGCACGAGGGTGCGCAGGTCGACGACCTCGGCCTCGATGCCCTCCTGCGCGAGCTGCTCGGCTGCCGCGAGGCAGTCGTGCACCTGACGGCCGTACGAGATGAGCGTGACGTCGGAGCCGGCGCGCTTGATGTCGGCCACGCCGAACGGGATGCGCACATCGCCGGGGGGCACGGGACCGCCGAAGCGCTTGACGTCCCAGTACATCATCATCTGCTCGATGAAGAGCACGGGGTCATCGTCGAAGATCGCGGTGAGGAGCAGGCCCTTGGCGTCGGCTGGAGTCGACGGCATGACAACCTTGATGCCGGGCGTGTGGATCATCCACGCCTCGAGCAGCTCGGAGTGCTGCGCACCGAAACCGCGACCGGCACCGGCCGAGGTGCGGATGACCAGCGGGACCGGGGTCTGGCCACCGGACATGTAGCGGATCTTGCCGGCGTGGTTGGTGACCTGGTCGAGACAGACGGCCAGGAAGTCCATCATCATGATCTCAGCCACCGGACGGTAGCCGGCGATCGCCGAGCCGACAGCGGCGCCGATGATCGCGGCCTCGCTGATGGCGGTCTTACGCACGCGGGCGGTGCCGTACTTCGTCGACAGGCCCTTGGTGACCTTGTAGACGCCACCGGACGGCTCGGCGATGTCCTCACCGAGGAGGAACACCTTGGGGTCGAGGCCCATGGCGATGTCGAGCGCCTGGTTGATGGCCGAGGCCATCGGGAGCACAGGGTGCTCGACGGGTGCCTCGGTGATGGGGGTGTCGGTGGTGGTGCTCATCGTGTGGCCGCCTTGGTGTCGTCTGCGAAGACATCGGTGTAGAGCTCGGACTCGTCGGGGAAGGGACTGTTCACGGCGAACTCGACGGCGTCGTCGATGGCGGCCGTGATGACCTCTTCCATCTCGCCGAGCTGGTCCTCGGTGGCGTGGCCGTTGGCGAGCAGCCACTCGCGGTACATGACGACCGGGTCGGCCTCCATCGCCAGGCGGCGCTCCTCTTTGTCCATGTACTCCATGGCATCGCCCATGAGGTGACCGTAGAAGCGGTAGGTGCGTGCCTCGACCAGCGTGGGGCCTTCGCCGGCGCGGGCACGAGCGATCGCCTCGCCCATGACCTTCCACGTGGCGACGGGGTCGTTTCCGTTCACGGTGACGCCGGGCATGCCGTATGCCGCAGCCCGCTCGGAGATGAACTCGACGCCGGTGCTCATCGCCATCGGCGTGTGCTCGCCGTACAGGTTGTTCTGGCACACGAAGACAACCGGCAGCTTCCACACTGCCGCCATGTTCATGCCCTCGTGGAAG
The DNA here is from genome assembly GCA_040878255.1 of Ilumatobacteraceae bacterium. Taxonomy (GTDB): domain Bacteria; phylum Actinomycetota; class Acidimicrobiia; order Acidimicrobiales; family Ilumatobacteraceae; genus VFMC01. Next base: position 8,473 of record JBBDMO010000076.1, on the reverse strand, counting down.
GCGCCGATGTTCGTCGCACCGTCACCGAAGTTGACGACGGTGACCTGATCGGTGCCGTCGAGCTGTGCAGCGATGCCGAAGCCGTTGGCGATCGGGATGCCGGAGCCGACGATGCCGGTGGTGACCATGAGCCCCGATTCGGGGTGGGTGATGTGCATCGGGCCACCCTTGCCCTTGCAGGTGCCTGTGGCCCGGCCCAGGAACTCGGCCCACAGCTCGCGGAGCGGGACGCCCTTGGCCAGGTGGTCGTGGAGACCGCGGTAGATGGTGACGACGTAGTCGTCCTTGCGGAGGTGCACGCCCCAACCGGCGCTGATGCACTCCTGCCCGCGCGGGGAGTAGTAGATGAGCTGGATCTGGCCACTGGTGAGCAGGCTGCGGAAGCGCTCGTCGCAGAGCTTGATGCGGCTCTGGATCTCGAACATCGCCAGCAGCGTGTCGCGATCTGGCGCGTCGGGGCGGTCGACGGCGGTGGTGTTCTGGGACATGCCTCGTTCCTACCAGAGCGCGGCGGCTCCGCAAGATTCGGAACGTATGCTCGCCCCGTGAAGCGTTTGCTCGCCGCCACCTGCCTCATCGCCCTGGTCTGGGCTGGTTGCAGCTCGAACGCAGTGGTGACCTCCACCCGCTCAGCGCCGAACTCTGCACCGGCCGACGCCGGCGACGGCACCACCGGCAACGACACCAGCCCGCTCGAGCCTGTCGACGACACCACACCTCCCCCAGCCGACGGCGAAGGGTTGATCGACTTCGGTGACGCCAAGCAGCCACAGAGCTACGACAACTTCCTGAACGCTGCGTTCGCCGACATCACACAGTTCTGGGCCGACAACTACGAGACCGTGTACGGGGTGCCGTTCGAGCCGGTTGCGGGCATCTACGCGATGTACCCCGAGCGCACCGACCTGCCGCAGAGCTGCGACGGTCCCGTGCAGTACTCCGACGTCGAGGGCAACGCCTTCTACACGTCGTGCGGCGACATCATCGTGTACGACGACGCCGAACTGCTACCGGCACTCGCGGGCGACCTCGGCGACGCTGCCGTGGGCGTCGTGGCGGCGCACGAGTTCGGCCATGCGATCCAGGCGCGCGCAGGCGTCCTCGACCTCGGTCTGCCCACCGTCGACACCGAGCAGCAGGCCGACTGCTTCGCCGGCGCCTGGGCCGCCCACGTGGCGGCCGGCGAGAGCGACACGCTCACCTTCGACGACCGCGACGTCAAGGGCGGCATCATCGCCATGATCGAGGTGCGCGACCCGCCCGGCATCGACGTCGCCACCGATCCCAGCGGGCACGGTTCCGCGTTCGACCGTGTCGGGGCCTTCCAGGAGGGCTTCATCAAGGGCATCACGCGCTGCGCCGACTTCATCGACAATCCGAACCCTCGCGTCGACCTCGTCTTCCTCGGCCAGCAGGATGCGGAATCGGGTGGCAACCTGCCGTACGCCGAGATCGCCGAAGCGCTACCGAAGGCCCTCGATACGTTCTGGACCCCGACACTCGAGGGCAGCAACATCACCTTCACACCACCGACGCTCGTCCCGTTCACCCCGGACGCAGTGCCGGCCTGTGACGACCGCTCGGCCGACGAACTGGTGAACGACGCCACCTTCTGCGTCGACTCGAACACCATCGCCTACGACGAGGCGTTCGCCCGCGACCTGTACCAACGGCTCGGCGACCTCTCGTTCGGCTACCCGATCGCAGTCGCATACAGCGACGCAGTGCAGGTGGCCCTGCAGAGCTCGCTCACCGGTGAGCCCAGAGCGTTGCTGAACGACTGCCTCGTCGGCGCATGGATCCGCGACATCATCCCAACCGTCCAGCCCGACGGAACGGTCGACGCCACGAACCCCGCCCAGGAGATCCTCCTGTCGGCAGGCGACCTCGACGAGGCCGTCGCGACCGCAGTGGCACTGGGCGACGAGGCCAGCAGCACCGACCGCAACGGCACGGCGTTCGAGAAGATCGATGGGTTCCGGGCCGGTGTGCTCGGTGGCCTCTCGGCATGCCAGGACCGCATCGACCAGTGACGGTGCTCGCCGCACTCGACCTCGGCACGAACAGTTTCCACCTCGTCGTCGCCCGAGTGGTCGGCGACGGCTTCGAGGTCATCGCCCGCGAGAAGGAGACCATCCGCCTCGGCCACGGCGGCGGCGACATGAAAGAGCTCGCCCCCGACGCGATCGAGCGTGGCATCGCCGCGCTGGGCCGAATGCAGCGCATCGCCCAGATCCACGGCGCCACGGTGCGCGCCGTCGCCACCAGCGCCATCCGCGAGGCCGAGAACGCGCGGGTGTTCATCGATCGGGCGCGCGATGAGGCGGGCATCGAGGTCGAGGTGGTCTCCGGCGTCGAAGAGGCACGTCTCATCTATCTCGGCGTGCTCCAGGCGGTCCCGGCGTTCGACACGCGGCTCGTGCTCGTCGACATCGGCGGCGGTTCCACCGAGGTACTCGTGGGCGAGCGCGGCGAGACCATGACGGCACGCAGCTTCAAGCTCGGCGCCGTGCGGCTCACCGATCGCTTCTTCCCCGTCGGCACCATCGGCACAGGCGCGATCGAACATGCTCGCTCGCACATCCGCTCGGTCATCGCGGGCTTCGACCGCGAGGTCGCGCACCACGGGTTCGAGCTGGCGGTGGCGTCATCGGGCACCGCCGAGACCGTTGCCGCGATGGTGAACGCAGCCCGTGGCGCCCCCACCCCGCGCACCTTCAACCGGTTCACGTTCAGCGTCACCGAGCTCGATGCGGTGGTGGCCGCCCTCGTCGCACACCGCACGGCATCGACCCGCGCCACCGTGCCCGGCCTCGATGCTGGGCGCGCCGACATCATCGTCGCCGGTGCCCTCGTGCTGCAGTGCGCGGCCAGCGCGTTCGGCATCGAGCAGTACACCTTCAGCGAGGGTGCCCTGCGCGAAGGCGTGCTCATCGACACGATGGCGCGCACCCGCGGGGGCGAGCTGCACCACCTCCGCGACGTCTCACGTCGCAGCATCGCCGCGCTGGCGGCCCGGTGCGATGACGATCCTGCGCACTCCGCGCACGTCGCAGGGCTCGCACTGCAGCTCTACGACGCGATGCTGGCCGAGCACCGACTGCCCCCGCATTGCCGCGACTACCTCGAGGCAGCCGCTCTGCTGGCGAACGTGGGGCTCGTCATCTCGCACAGCAAGCACCACCTGCACTCGTACTACGTCATCCGCAACAGCGAGCTGACGGGCCTCACCGACCACGAGATCGAGATGATCGCCCAGATCGCTCGCTACCACCGCAAGAGCAGCCCCAAGCCGTCGCACGGCGACTTCGAGCGCCTCGACGCCGACAGCCGGCGCACCGTCCGCGCGCTCGCTGCCATCCTGCGCGTGGCGATCGGCCTCGACCGGAGCCACGACGGCCGGGTCGCACGCGTGCGCGTGTTGCACCGCGACGAGCGTCTGGTCATCGAAGCCGTGGCCGCCGACGAACGCAACATCGGGCTCGAGGTGTACTCGGCGCACGAACGCTGCGGCCTCCTCGACGAGGTGCTCGGCCTGCGCGTCGACGTGATGGCTGCCGCGCGCTGACCCGGCCCACGTCCGGCCGACTCTTGCCGCATTCGCGTCGTCAACGACGCCTACACGGCAGAGGTCAACTGCCAACCACGCGCCGGATGATCCCTGCCAGTTCGAGCGGCCGGTCACCCTGCACGCTGTGTCCGGCGCCGTCGACGACATCGACCGTGATCGACGGTTGGCGACGGCGCGCCTCGGCCACGTCGTCGTCGTCGACCACCGGCGACAGGCTGCCGCGCACGAGCGTCAGTGGGCACTGCACCGCTGCGAAGTGGTCCCACAGCGGCGACAGGGCGGTCACCGTCGCATCCGGTGCATCGGCGACATCGGTCGGGGCCGTGGCATCGGTCGACCGGGCGTGACCGCGCCGGTCGTACCGCCACTCCCAACTGCCGTCGGGGAGCTGGTGTGCGTTGTGCAGGATCCCCCGACGCAGCGAGGCCTCGCTGCGCGTGGGGTTGTGCTCTTGCGTGCGAGCGAGCAACGACTCGAAGCTCGGGAAGCTCTGCGGACCGCTGACGAAGTCGACAACAGCCTTCGTCTTCGAGCTGTTCACACCCGGTGTGATGTCGATCATGACCAGGGCGCGCACGAGGTCGGGGTGGTGCGCAGCGAGCTCCATCGAGGTCAGGCCACCCAACGACATGCCCACGACCACGGCCGGTGTCGTGACCAACGCGCGCATCGTCGCGGCGACATCGTCGGCCAGGTTCCGGGGCGTGTACGCGCCATCGTCACGCCACCCGCTGTGCCCATGGCCCGGCAGGTCGACTGCGACCGCCGGCACCCCGAGTGCCATCAGCGTGGTGTCCCAGGTGTGCGCATTCTGCGCACCACCGTGCACCAACACCAGCGACGTTGCCGGGTCGTCCCCCCACACCAGTGCACTGATCGAGCGCCCTTCCTCGACAGCCACCGCAGCACGGCGGACCGACGGCACCGGCGGGTACGGGAGGCCGTACTCGGCAGCGTTGCCCGGGAAGAGGGAGAACTCGTCGTACGCGATCAGTTCCATGGCGCCATGCTGACAGCTGCCGGACCGATCTCCCTGCTCGTGGCCTCAGGGTGCGGGCGGCCCCGTAGTGGGGGGCGGATCGGCAGTGGTGGTCGGCGCAGCCGTGGTGGTCGTGGGCGGCGGCTTCGTCGTGGTGGTGGCCGGCGTCGTGGTGGCGGTTGCGGTGGTGGTGGTCGTCGTGCTGCTGGACGTCGTGGTGCTGTTCGGGTTCGGCGCGTTGAAGCTCGGGAGCCGATCCTTCTTCGAGTAATCCTCCGGCTGACGTCCGTCGTGGCCCCACACGTAGACCCGGTCGCCGTTGTCGACGAGCGACGGGAAGTACTCGGCGATGTCCATGTTGAGGCGGATGCAGCCGTGGGACGCCGGCACCTTCGGCACGTTCTTGGCGCCGTGGACGGCGATTCCGTAGTTGAAGTACACGGGGTTGTACATCCCACCGAGGGGACCGAGGCGGTTGCCTTCGACGCGACGAGTGAACTTGAAGACACCGCCCGGGGTCTTCGCATAGGCGCACTCGTCGGCAACCCTCGGCTCGGTGAGCGGACGACCCTGGTTGTCGGTGTCGTAGGTCAGCACCTCGCACCACAGCTTGGGCTGGCCCTGCTCGTCAAGCTCACCGCTCGAGATGTGCGCGATCAGCGTCGGCACATCGTCGGTGAAGACGATGAGCACCTGCAACGGCAGGTAGATCTCGACGTGCGTGCTCCCGGCGCCGAGCGGGCGTTGCGGCTGGATGACGATCGGGTCCTGCATCGCCTGCCACATCTCGGGCGACACCGTGGACGCCGAGTCGCTGCGAGCGAGGTCGAGGTACGAGTCCATGCCACCCACCAACTTCTTGTACGCCCACACCGCCTGCTGCGTGCCCGACCCGTAGAACCCGTCGACCGGACCGGGGGCGAAGCCGAGGTCGGTGAGTCGCTGCTGCACCATCTTCACCTCGTCGCCAGCCGCACCGGGCGTGAGCGGGACGCTGAGCGTGGTCTTGGTGATGGGAGAGACGGTCGACTCGACCACGATGTTCGGCTGTGTGCTGGCCGGCACCGTGAGGCCCGAATCGACGACGGCCGAGTCGGCAGCCGGGATGGCCGTGTCATCAGAGGCGCTGCCTCCCCCGCCGGACATGCCGGCCACGACCACCACGAGCAGCACCCCGCCGGCAGCGACTGCCGGCAGCCAACGCGCCGCGGTGGCCTGCTGGCCGGGCTGTTGCGGTGGGCGCCTCCGACGCGGAGCGGGAGGCCGGGGACTGTTCACGAAAGGGGGCTCCGGGGTGGGCGAGGTCTCGGCAATCCTACCAACGACGTTCGCAGCAGGGTCGGCAGGGTCGATGGGTCGCACCCCGACGGCTGATCAGCTCGATCGATCGATCACGGGTTGGAGCCCGCGCAGTTCGCGCCGCAGTGTGTACATCTCGGCGATGATCCGCCGGATCACCGACAGCGACGACAGGGTGCTCTCGCCTCGGGTGCGGGGGAAGTAGTCGACCCCGAACTGGATGACGTGGTAGCCGAGCTTGCGCGCTCGGATGATGAGTTCGGCGTCGATGAACGAACCCTCGCTGCGGAGCGTGACGTGTTCGAACACCGACCGCCGGCACAGCTTGAACGCGAAGTTGATGTCGCGCATCCGCACACCGAACAGGCGGCGGATCATCACGTTGTAGAAGAACGTGTAGATCGCCCGGGACGGGCCCTCACCCACACGGTCGAAGCGGTAGGCGCTGACGATGTCGGCGCCGTAGTAGCGCATGAGCCGGATCGCCTTGTGCAGTTCGGCCATGTCGAACGGGAGGTCGGCATCGGTGTACAGCACCAGATCGCCCGTGGCGGACGCGAACCCGGTCTTGATCGAACCGCCCAACTTGCGGTTGACGGGATGGTGCACGACCCTGACACGAGGGTCGGCGGCGGCCATCTGGTCGGCCATGCGGCCGGTGGCGTCGGTCGAGGCGTCGTCGACGACGATGAGCTCGTAGTCGGCGATCGTGCCCGCAGCCACCAGTTCGTCGCCCACCTCGCGGCCCGCGGCGATCGTGCGCTCGATGTACGCCTCCTCGTTCCACATCGGGAAGAAGATCGTGAGCGTCTCGGCCGTGCTGGTCACCGGCGGGAGGCTAACCGCCAGTGCAAAGGTGCGGCTACGCTCCGGGGCACATGAGCACCCTGCCGCAGCCACCTGCGCCGGCCACTGCGGCTGTTGTCGTGCCCATGCGCGATCCCCGTCCGGGCGAGCTCGCGCCGGCGTGGCGCGTTGTGTTCGTGGTCGGCTGGGTCGGCACCATGTTGGGGTTCGCATCGGTGTGGAAGTCATCGCGCACCATGGGCCTGTCGACCTGGTGGCTCGGGCCTTCGGCCGAGCCACGCTCGATTGCAGTCCAGCTCGTGCCGTTCGTGATCCCCGTGCTGCTGGTCGTCGCAGCGTCGCGCAACGCCCGCTTCCTGCCGTACTGGGGCGTCCTCGGCAGCCTCGCGTTGGGCGCAATCGCAGCGGGTGACCTCGGGCGCTTCCAGCGCCTCGCGCTCGTCGAGCTCGCCGTGGCGGGCGCCGCGCTGGCGGTCAGCCTGGCATCGTTCGCCGGGGTGCTGCGAGGTCGCTCCGAGCCGGAGAACTGACCGGCCGATCATTACGCTGGGCCGCAGGCGAAGGGGGCCGCAACCATGCGAACGATCAAGCATCCGATGTCCGGTGCGCTGTACGACCTCACCGACGAAGGCACCATCGAGGTCAGCAAGAACGGCGCCACCGGCCGATTCACCGCCCACGGGGTGTGGCTCGGCGGCGAGATCAAGCAGGCCGATCCGCACCTGTGCCTCTGGATCGCGGGCAAACAGCTCGCGAACCGTTTCCAGCAGGCCGCCCAGGCCATGAACGACTGAGCAGGAGACATCCATGACCGTCACCCATGAACCACCGTCGAATGCCGAACGGGGCGCAGCGCGCTCGCCCGGCGCCAACTACCAACAGCTGCTCGACAACGACACCCGGCCCGAGAACGTGCCGGCCGTCCTCCGCTGGCAGAGCTGGAGCTGGCTCGGCGACGTCGACATCCCCAAGGAGCGCTACACCAGCCGCGACTTCCACGAACTCGAGAAGGAGCGCCTGTGGAAGAAGGTCTGGCAGATGGCCTGCCGTGAGGACGACGTGCCCGAGGTCGGCGACACGTGCGTCTACGACATCTGTGACCTGTCGATCCTGATCGTGCGGTCCGCGCCCGACACGATCCAGGCGTACTACAACGCGTGCCTGCACCGCGGGCGCCAGCTCCGCGAGCACGACGGCAACGCCAACGAGCTCCGCTGCCCGTTCCACGGCTACGCCTGGAACCTCGACGGCTCGCTCAAGCAGATCCCGTGTGAGTGGGACTTCCCGCACGTCGACTCGGCCGAGTGGGCGTTGCCCGAGCTGAAGGTCGGCACCTGGGGCGGCTTCGTGTTCGTCAACATGGACCCCGAGTGCGAGCCGCTCGAGTCGTTCCTCGGCGAGCTGCCGTCCCACTTCGAGAAGTGGCCACTCGAAGACCGGTACAAGTCGGTCCACGTCGCGCGCATCTTCCCCACCAACTGGAAGGTGGTGCAGGAGGCGTTCATGGAGGCGTTCCACGTGGTGGCAACGCACCCGCAGCTCCTCGCCGGAATCGGCGACGCGAACAGCCAGTACGACTGGAGCGGCAACTTCAGCCGGGCGATCACACCCAACGGCACGCCGAGCCCACACATCGCCTTCGAGCCGACCGAACAGGAGATGTTCGACGCGATGAGCGACCGTCGCCTCGACGAGCCGGCGTTCGTCGAACTCACCGCGGGCATGACCGCACGAGGCGTGGCCGGTGCCGGTGGCCGGGCGCGCCACGCCGAGATCATCGGTGACCTCGCCGATGGGCTCAGCGATGCCGAGATGAG
>JBBDMO010000075.1:0-26565 GCA_040878255.1 Ilumatobacteraceae bacterium | reverse complement strand
TGAAGTGCAGCATGTGGTCGTGGTCGGCCTCGGTCTCGCCGGGGTAGCCGACGATGAAGTTGCTGCGGAACGACGCGTGGGGTTCGCGCTCGCGGATGTCGGCGATGCGCCGCAGGAACCGGTCACCGTCGCCCCATCGGCGCATGCGCCGCAGCAGCGGCTTGCTGACGTGCTGCAGCGACAGGTCGAAGTACGGCACGCCGGTGTCGCAGATGGCGTCGATGAGCTCGTCGGTCAGGTCGCTCGGGTACAGGTAGAGCAGACGGGTCCAGGCCACTTGTGCGCTGACGGCGCGCACCAGGGGCACGATCGATCCGGCCCCGAGCTCGTCGGGGCGGTCCTTGCCGTAGCTCGCGAGGTCCTGCGCCACCAGGACGATCTCCTTCGCCCCGAGCTCGTCGACCTCGCGGAGGATCTGCTCGATGTCTCGGCTGCGCTGGGGACCGCGGAACGACGGGATCGCGCAGAAGCCACACGATCGGTCGCAGCCCTCGGCGATCTTGACGTAGGCCCACGGGCTGGTGCTCTTCGGACGGGGCAGGTTCAGCAGGTCGAAGGTGGGGATGGGAGCGGCGGAGACGGCGATGCTGCGCTTGGCACCTGCGGGGTTGGTGGCGCCCAGGGTGACCGGAACACCGAAGCCTGCGACCTGGTCGACCTCGGGCAGCGCCTCGGCCAGCTCTGCGCCGTATCGCTCGGCCATGCAGCCTGTGACCACGAGCCGGGCACCGTCTTTGCGCTGGTCCTCGAGGGCCAGGATCGTGTCGATCGACTCTCGACGGGCTTCATCGATGAATGCGCAGGTGTTGACGACGACCAGGTCGGCCAGCGCTGCGTCGTCGGTGGCCGTCATGCCATCGGCCAACAGCGTGCCGATGAGCTTGTCACTGTCGACCTGGTTCTTGGGGCAGCCCAAGGTCTCGACGTAGAAGCGCTGCCCCATGGCCGCCCAGGCTATCCAGGCGGGAGGTCACCGGCGGGGTGTCGAGCGCGCCGATGTACTGCACCAACACCTGCACCTCGAAGGTGGTGACAGGCGCACTCGTCCCGTGCTAGGGAAGAGGGACCAGTCGCCAGGGAGGGAGAACCTGTTGACAGTGACCGCACCGCGTTCCGAGTTGGTCTCGGGATCATCCTTCGACACGGCCGATCTCGACCGTCCGCGGCACCTCGTCGGCCTGTCCGCCTGGCTGGCGCGCGTGTCCCGCATCGCCGCTGTCGCCGCCATCGCAGTCGGCGTGGTCGCGCTGCTGGGGTACATCTTCCGGTGGACGTGGGCGGTCCAGATCCACCGCTCGCTCCCGCCGATGTACCCGAACACGGCGCTCGGGTTCACGATCGGCGGGTTCGCTGCGTTGTCGGTCACGCACCAGCGGCGGAGCGACCGCGGACTCGGACTTGCCGGCTTCATGATCGTGGGCGTCTGCGCAGCCATCACGCTCATGCTCCACGCCCTCGATCTCGGCTCGACGTTGCTCGAGGGCCTGTGGCCGGATCACCCCGTGGTGGCAGCCACCACCGAGGTCGCCGGCCGCCCCGTTGCCGAGACGTGCGTGTCGTTCCTGTGCATCGGGGTTGCGGGCGTGCTCCTCGCACTCCGGCGCGCGCCCCGGTTGTCGCAGGGTCTGGCACTGGGCACGGTGTGCGTGGGCGTCGCGGCCACGTTCGGATTCCTCATCGGCGTCGACCGGCGAGCACTCGGCAGCTCGTTCGTGCTGTTCGGCATGGCCATCCACACGGCCATCGGGCTGGTGACGCTCGGGCTGGCAGTGCTGCTGGCACAGCCGACACTCGGGCTGTTCGGTCGCCTCACCCGCACCGGACCGAGCGCCCAGCTCGGCCGGCGCCTCGTCGCCGCGGTCGTGGTCGCTCCGATCGTCCTGACGGCCGTCACCACCACCCTGGTCCGGATGCTCCCGGATGCCCGCCTCGCTCAGTCGGTCGCAGCCATTCTGCAGATCGTGTCCCTCGGCTTGTTGGTGATGCTGCCGCTCGGCTCGGCCGAGCGAGTCGAGATCGCGGCCAACGAGGCGTTGTTCGAGGCACGTCGCCTGCGCGAGGAGGCTGGCGAACGTGACGTCGTCATCGCCGCGATCACCGACGTACTGCTCGACCCGCCCACCGCGCCACCGGGTTGGGATCTCGGCTTTCGGCAGTCAGCTGCGTTCGCCTCGCTGCCGGGCGACTCGTGCCAGGTCCTCACTGCGCCGGACGGGCGCTGCCTGGTGGCAGTCATCGACGTCGCCGGCCATGGCACTGGTCCGGCCCTGCAGGCACTGCACCTCCGCACCACCATCGCAGCGCTGCACCGAACCGGGCAGTCATTGGCGAGCATCACCAACGTGGTGAACGAGTCGGTGCACCAACTCGACACCATCGCCACCGGCGTGCTGATGCTGCTCGATCCGGCCGCGGGCACGATCGAGTTCGTCAATGCGGGGCACCCGCCGGCGTACGTGGCCACGGCACACGGCATCGAGCGCTGGGCGCGCACGCAGCCCATCTTCGGCTTCGCCCATGGGTGCCACGGCACCGAGCAACGCTGGCTCGAGCGCGGGAGCTTCCTCGTCGTCTACACCGACGGCGTGTCCGAGGCCCGCAACGAGTCGCACCAGCCGCTCGGCGAGCAGGCGATCGAGCAGGCGCTCCGACGACATTCGGCCAGCGGCGCGCAGGCCGTGGCCGATACCTGCATCGACACCGCGCTGAGCCACGCTCGGGCACGGCTATGCGACGACGCCCTGGTGCTGGTTCTGCACCGCGCCTGACTCGCCGGACCTAGAGGTTGTTGAGGCGCAGACCGCGATGCGGCCAGCGCATGTGGAGCAGCTTCCCCGTGCCCGACACGGTGATGTATGCGTCGCGGTACTCGCCGCTGCCGTCGTTGTCACCAAAGCAGATGTTCGTCGTGAGCAGGTCGCCGGTGGGGATGTGCGTCATGTCGCCCGACGGCGTGATCACCGTGATGCCACCGTTCACGAGCGTGGCGACGCACACGTTGCCCTCGCCATCGATCGCGAGCGAGTCGAGCAGCTGGTAGCCGGGCAGGCCGGCCAGCACGACCGATGGGTCGAGCGGCATCGCCGGCGCGAGTTCGCCTGGCCCCGACACCGCCCGCTGGAACACGCGGCCGCTGTGGGTCTCGGCCCAGTACAGCGTGGTGCCATCCGGCGACAGGCCGATGCCGTTCGGTGCCTCGACGGGATGGACGACCTCGGCGATGTGGCTGCCGTCAGCCTTCGCGTAGTAGATGCTCGTCAGGTCGCTGGTGCGAGCCTCGCTGTCGCGGATGCCGTGATCGGTGAACCAGAAGCCACCGGCGTCGTCGAACACCAGGTCGTTCGGCGCACGCAGCGGGCGGCCGTCGCACTCGGTGTAGAGGTCGGTGACGGTGCCGGTGGCGATGTCGACCTTCTGGATGCGGCCACCGATGTAACGGCCCGGGTCGAACGGGCCGGGCAGCAGCAGGTCACCGAGATCGACCGGCGTGAAGCACCCGCCGTTGTTGCACAGGTAGAGCGCTCCGTCGGGGCCGATCGCGGCACCGTTAGGGCCGCCTTCGATCTCGGCGACGGTCTGCTTCGTGCCGTCGGGCAGCACGCGCGTGATGCGCGGTCCGAACATCTCGACCAGTACCACGCTGCCGTCGGGCATCGCGATCGGTCCTTCCGGGAACCGCAGTCCGGTGGTGATCTCCGTGAGCTCAGCCATGACGTACCCCCAAGGTTGTCGTGGCCGGTGATCATGTCACAGCTCGGGCGCGTACACCGGCTCGGCCGCGTCGTGGAGCACGGCAGCGATGTCGTCGATGCTCCACGCATCGCGACGCTCGATGACCGTCTCACGCGGGTGCTGCCAGTAGGCGAGCTTCGAGCCGTTGAAGGTCACCAGCTGGCTCCGCAGATGGTCTGCCCGAGGGCTGCACAGGTAGACCACGGCGGGCGCGATCTCCGACGGCTGCCCGAACCCCAACGACCGCGGCTCGGGCGCGGCAACGCCCTTGTCCTCGGCACGCTGGCGGGCACCCTCGAAGACCACCTGTGTCATGTCGGTCTCGGCAACCGGCCAGAGCGCATTGGTGCGGACCCCCATGCGGCGCAGCTCGACGTCCCACGCGTACAGCATCCCCATCACACCCGCCTTCGAGGCGGCGTAGTTCGTCTGCCCCACGGAACCCGCGAACCCGGACGCCGAGAAGATCTGCAGCAGCAGTCCACCGGTCCCCTGCTCCTTCATCGCCGCAGCAGCGTGACGGCTCATCGACCACGTGCCGCGCAGGTTCACCGCGATCACCTCGTCGAACTCCTGGGGTGTCATCTTCAGCAGCGTGCGGTCGCGCACGATGCCGGCGTTGTTCACGACGGCGTCGATGCCCCCGAACTCGCTGACGCACGTGGCGACCATCTGGGCGCACACTTCGTCATCGGCGACCGACCCGACGAATGCCACCGCCGCATCACCGGCCGACGTGATCGAATCGACCACCTCGGCGACCAGGTCGGCGTTGGTGCCGTTCACGACGACGTGGGCTCCCTCGGCGGCGAGCGCCATTGCGAACGCCCTCCCGAGGCCCCGTGACGCACCGGTCACCACGATCCGCCGTCCCCTGACCTCACCCGTTGTCTCGCTCATGGCGCGCACCTTACGGGCGGTCAGCGCGTGGCGCGCACGTGCACGGCGTCGAACTGCACCGACACCTTGCCGTCCGGACGGTGGACCCGGGTGGTGGTGGCCGCCGTGGTGGCGCCGCGGAAGGTCACCTCGGAGGTGCCGCCCACCGTGGCCCCGTCGGCCGCAATGGGCCGGAGGAAAGCGATGCGGAGCTCGACCGGGCGGAACGGCACGAGGTTCGTGTCGGTCCCGAGCCGCAGCACGAGGTCGGCGGCGCGCTCGGCCATCAGCGCGCCGACACCGCCATGCAGGCCTGACCGTTCGTTGCTGAGCTCGGACGTCGCCCGGAACGAGACGCCGATGCCCGCCGCATCGAGCCTGACGAGCGAGAGTCCCAGCAGCACGTCGACGGGCGCACGGTGCCAGCCGCCGAGCTCGGCGGCCATCGGGGGCGCAGCGGGTGCGTGGGCCAGTGGCGCGACGTTGCCGCCCTGCGCCCGCGACGCGTCGAACAGGGCGAACCTGGCGCTGGTGAGTGCCACGAGCGTGCCATCCGCAGCGGTGATGCGACCGCGGATGAAGGCACTGCCGGGGGCGAGGTGCACCTCGTCGGCGGTGCCCCGGAACGAGCGCATCCCCGGCGTCGGCTCAGTGACGATCTCGAGGTGCATGTGGCTCGTGACCATGCGCTCGTCGGCGTGGATCCGGCTCATCGCGGCGCCACCGAGGCTGTGGTCAGCGAGCAGGCAGAGCGCCCCCGTGGCCAGCGCGTCACGATCGTCGACCGCGTGGGCGGGCACGCCCTGGCACACCTCGAGCGTGTGGCCATCGACATCGCGGAGGGTGTCGAGCTGGAACGTGGCCGCGGCACGGACCTCACCGGTGGCCTGCGCGTGCAACAGCGGAGACCGCGGTTCGGGCGTCATGTGCCGGTGTGGCTCAGCCGCCGTTGAGGAGCTCGTACTCCTCGACGGTCATCAGCACCGAACGCGCCTTCGAGCCCTCGCTGGGGCCAACCACGCCACGCTGCTCGAGCAGGTCCATGATGCGACCCGCACGGGCGAACCCGACCTTGAGCTTGCGCTGCAGCATCGAGGTGGACCCGAGCTGGCTGCGCACGACCAGTTCGATCGCCTGGCGCATCAACGCCTCGTCGTCGTCCTCGTCGCCGTTGCCGCCGCCGCCACTGCTCGAGGCGAACATGCCGCCGCCGGAGGCGTTGGCACTGCCGTCGTCACCCTCGACACCGCTGACGTAGGTGACGTCCGGTGCCTGGCGACGCCAGTGCGCGACGACCTTGCGGACCTCTTCCTCGCTGACGAACGAGCCCTGGATGCGCTGAGCGACGTTCGAGCTGCCGGGCAGCAGGAGCATGTCGCCCTTGCCGACGAGCTTTTCGGCACCCGGCTGGTCGAGGATGACCCTGCTGTCGGTGAGCGACGACACGGCGAATGCCATACGTGCCGGCACGTTGGCCTTGATGACACCGGTGATGACGTTGACGGAGGGGCGTTGCGTGGCGACGATGAGATGGATGCCGACCGCGCGCGCCTTCTGGGCGATGCGGGTGATGCTCTCCTCGACGTCGCGGGCCGCGACCATCATGAGGTCGTTCAGCTCGTCGACCACGACAACGATGTACGGCATGCGTTCGAACTGGCGCTGCTCGGCATCGGGGTCGAGTCCGGCGATGGCCTCACCGTGCAGGTCGCCACGGTCGTAGGCGGCGTTGTAACCGCCGATGTCACGGAACCCGACCTCGGACAGCACGTCGTAGCGACGGTCCATCTCCTTGCACGCCCACTGCAGCGCGTTGGCGGCCTTCTTGGGGTTCGTGACCGGCTGGGTGAGCAGGTGCGGCAGACGGTTGTACTGACCCATCTCGACCTGCTTGGGGTCGATGAGGATGAGCTTCACCTGCTCGGGCGTGGTGCGCATGAGCAGCGAGGTGATGATGCAGTTGATGCCGCTCGACTTGCCGGCGCCGGTGGTGCCGGCGATGAGCAGGTGCGGGGTGGTGGCGAGGTTCAAGAACACCGACCGGCCGGCAATGTCCTTGCCGACGGCGACGTCGAGCGGGTGGGTGGCCACCTTCGACTCGGCCGAGGTCATGATGTCGCCGAGCGCCACGAGCTGGCGGGTGTGGTTCGGCACCTCGACACCGATCGCCGATCGGCCCGGGATGGGCGCCAGGATGCGTACGTCGACCGCAGCCATCGCATAGGCGATGTCGCGATTGAGGCTGGTGATGCGGGCGACCTTCACCCCAGGCCCGAGCTCGAGCTCGTAGCGGGTGACCGTGGGGCCGACGGTCTGGCCGACGAGCTTCGTCTCGACGCCGTGCGAGGCCAGCGACTCGACCAGGGTGCGGCCGCGTGCATCGACCTCGGCCTTGTTGATCGCCTGGTTCTCACTGCGGTTCAGATAGCTGACCGGGGGCAGCGACCATGGGCCCGCCTGCGCAGCAGGGCCGAGGTCGAGGGCGGCCTGCTCGGTGGGGCCACTCTCGATCGGCACCACCACCGGCTTGGTCTTGCCACGCTTGGACTTGGGGGCGACGTCGCTCCAGTCGTCGTCGGCATCGGCGTCGTAGAGGCTGGGGCGTGTTCGGTCGTCCTCGTCGTAGGGATCGACGTCGACGCCGTTGTCACGCTCGCTCTTGAGGGTCGCGATGTCACCGATGGCCGAGCGCGCCTTACGCGCCGCCTTACCGAGCGGTTGCGCAACGGCCGACGCACCGGTGCGCGTGTTCGTCAGCAGGGCACCGATGGTGGACCCGGTGATCACGAGCACGGCTCCGACGAACAGTGCAAGGAAGACGACGATGGCGCCGGCGTCGCCGAGCAGCGACCGCAGCGGTTGGCCGACGATGGCGCCGAACCAGCCGCCGGCGCGCTCGAACGCGTCGAGGTCGGCCATGATCTTGTTCGGCCCGTTGGCAACGTGCAGCAGGCCCAGGACCGCGAGCGATGCCAGCCCCCAACCGAACGCGAGCCGGCCGCGGTGCTCGCTGCGGCCTTTCTTCACCAGTGCGGCACCGACGCCTGCGAGGGCGAACGGCAGTACGAATCGGCCGAGGCCGGTGAGCCAGCCGCACAGCACCTCGACACCGCGGCCGAGCGGGCCCGCCAGGTGGAAGTACACCGCAAGCGCAATGAGGACGCCGCCCACGATGAGGCCGATGCCGACGAACTCGTTCCGACGGCCGTCGAGGGCACCGGCGCCGGCGTTCGGGGCTGGTTTGCGCTTCGCGCCGCCCGTTGGGTCGACGGGCGCGCGGGTGGAGCCGCGGGGCGGAGTCTTGGTGCTGGTCTGCTTGCCGCTCCGGCGCTGGCCGGGGCCGTAGGAAGTCATCGCTTGCCAACCTACCAATGGGGCGCGCGACCGACCGCGCACCCTACGGTGAGAGGCGTGACGGCACCACGGCGGCGAAGCGACCAGATCGCTGTCGGCATCGGCACCTTCTTCACCATCGCCGGTGTCATGCACTTTGCCAACCCGACGTTCTTCGATGACATCGTCCCGCCCTGGCTCCCGCCCTCGGAGCGGTTCTGGACGTACCTCAGTGGTGTCGCCGAGCTGGTCGTCGGCCCGATGCTGCTGGTCCGGCGCACCCGCCGTCTCGGCGGCATCGCTGCCATGGTGCTGCTGGTCGCGGTCTACCCGGCCAACCTCTACATGGCGTGGGACTGGCGCGACCGGCCGTTCGGCGATCAGCTCATCGCCTACGGGCGGCTACCTTTCCAGTTCCTGTTCCTCTGGCTCACCTGGCAGGTCGCGAACGCCGATCCCACCCCCGACTCGCCGGGCTGAGTCCGTCTCGACGACGGGTGGGTTCAGCCGTCGACGGGATCGACGCTGAGGACGGTTCCGTCACCGCTGACCTCGATGAGGAGCTGGCCCCCGTTCGCCGACGTCGTCAGGATCGCGTAGCGAACGACCCCACCCACGCCGCCCTCGACGAGGAACAGGTCCTGTGACGAAGTCGGCAGCTGCCCGGTGACGCACGACGACACCAACTGCGAGTCGATGTCGAGCGCGCTTGCCTCGAAGGTGTTGCCCTGCGCCTCGATCACGTCGTTCGACGTCAGTGCGCCGCCAGCGAAAACATACGGCGTCACCGTGGTGGCGTCCGGGCCGGCGACGAACATGTTCACCAGAACGTCCGTGGCATTGATCTCGAAATACCGCTGCGGACCCCCGAGCTCAGCCTCGACCGCCGCGATCGCAGTGGGGATCTGGTCGATCTTCAGCACGGGCGCGCCGGGCGAGCACTCAGCCGTGACGAGCGAACCGAGCGATGCGGAGTCGATCGGTGCGGTGGTGGCATCAGCGGCGCCATCGCCATCGCCGCTGCATGCGGCTGCTGCGACGACGACGACGACCAGGAGCCCACCCGCGGCGAGCCGCACCCACCGACCGCGCACGGCTCAGGCCTCCATGACGACAGGCACGATCATCGGCCGCCGCTTGGTGCGGTCGCTGACGAACTTGCCGGCGGCGCGACGCACGTCGCGCTCGAGTTGCTCGACGTTGCGGACACCTGCCGACAACGCCTTCTCGACCGCCTCGGCGACGGTGTCGCAGGCCTCGTCGAGCAGGTCTTCGGCCTCGGGCGCATAGACCCAGCCGCGCGTGATGATCTCGGGGCCTACCAGCACCTTGCCGGTGGTGATGTCGACGGTGACGACGACCACGACGACGCCTTCCTCGGCGAGGAGCTTGCGGTCGCGGAGCACGCCCTGGCCCACGTCGCCGATGATGCCGTCGACGTACAGATAGCCCGCCGGGATGCGCCCGACGAGGGCCAGGCCGTCGTCGTCGAGTTGCAGCACGTCGCCGTCGTCGCAGAGCAGCACGTTCTCGCGCGGCACACCCATCAGCATGCCGAGCTTGGAGTTGGCGACCAGGTGGCGGTACTCGCCATGGATCGGCACGTAGTACTCGGGGTTCGTGATCGAGAGGTAGATCTTCAGCTCGTCGGCCTGGGCGTGGCCGGTGGCGTGGACGTCGGCGATGCCGCTGTGCACCACCTCGCATCCGGCGCGCAACAGGCCGTCGATCACCTTGTTGACGTTCCCCTCGTTGCCGGGGATGGCGTGGCTCGACAGGATGATCGTGTCGTGCTCGCCGGCCTTGATCCACTTGCTCTCGCCGCGGGCGAGCAGCGCGAGCGCCGACATCGGCTCACCCTGCGACCCGGTGGAGATGATGCAGACCTTGCCCGGCGGGTAGGAGTCGATGTCATCGACGTCGACGAGCGATGCGTCGGGGATCGAGATGATCCCGAGGTCGCGGCCCATCCGCACGTTCTTCTTCATGCTCAGCCCGAGCGTTGCGACCACGCGGCCGGTGGCCACGGCAGCATCCATGATCTGCTGGATGCGGTGCAGGTGGCTGGCGAAGCTGGCCGTGATGATGCGGCGGTCGGGTTGCTCCATGAAGATCTGCCGCAGCACGGCACCGACGCTGGTCTCGCTCGGTGCGTGACCGTGCTCCTCGGAGTTCGTGGAGTCGGCCATCAGCAGGCGGATCCCCTCGTTGTCGGCGAGTGAGCCGATGCGACCGAGGTCGGTGCGGCGCCCGTCGACCGGCGTGAGGTCGAGCTTGAAGTCGCCGGTGTGCAACACGACGCCCTGCGGCGTGTGGAGTGCGATGGCGTGCGCATGCGGCACCGAGTGCGTGACGGGGATGAACTCGACGTCGAACGGCCCGATCTTGCGGCGCTCGCCGTCCTTGACCGGCACGAGCTTCGTGCGGCCGAGCAGGCCCGCCTCCTCGATGCGGTTGCGGGCGAGTCCGAGCGCGACCGCGGATCCGTAGATCGGGAAGCTCAGCTCGCGCAGCAGGTATTGCAGGGCGCCGACGTGGTCCTCGTGGCCGTGGGTGACCACGCAGCCCTCGATGCGCGCGGCGTTGTCGCGCAGATAGGTGAAGTCGGGCAGGACGAGATCGATGCCGTGCATGTCGGCGTCGGGGAACATCAGACCGCAATCGATGATCAGGATGCGGTCGTCGTGCTCGACCGCCATGCAGTTACGGCCGATCTCACCGAGACCGCCGAGGAAGGAGACGCGTACGGGAGCGCTCACGAGTCAGAGGGGACGCTGGGGGAATGCATCCCTCCAGCGTTGCAGATCGGCCCACACTTCCGGCGCTCGCCGCTCGACGAATTCCGGCGCATCCCCCATGGGCAGGCGCGCCTGGCCCACCGGGATGCCCAGGTGACGCATCATCGCCTTGGTCGGCAGCGGGTTCGGGGCGTCGTCGCCGGTCTCGAACGCGAAGCTCGCCAGCAGCCGGCTGTTCACCAATCGGGCACCCGGGACGTCGCCCTTCTCCCACAGGTCGAACATCAACTGGTGATCGGGCGCAGTCCAGTGCGTGGCCACACCCACCACACCGACCGCGCCCACTGCCAGCAGGGGCAGCGTGAGCCCGTCGTCGCCGCTGTACACCTCGGCGCCCTCGGGCAGTTGACTGATCAGCACCGCCGTCTCGCCCGGGCTACCCGCCGCGTCCTTCAGCGCCACCACGTTCGGCATCGTGCGGAACATGGCGAGCAGCGAGGCGGTCGAGATCTTGCGGCCGGTCCGCACGGGGATGTCGTAGACCATGACGGGCAGGGTGGTGGCCTCGGCCATCGCCGCGACGTGGGCCATGATGCCGGTCTGCGGGGGACGGTTGTAGTACGGGCAGACCGCCAGGATGCCGGCTGCACCGAGCGCCTCGGCCTCTCGGGTCAGGTGCACCGAGTGCGCGGTGTCGTTGGTTCCCGAACCGGCGATGACCGGGATGCTGACGGCTTCGATGACCGCCGAGAACAACGAGAGTCGCTCATCGTCGCTGAGCACGGGCGCTTCGCCGGTGGTACCGGCGACCACGATGCCGTCGTTGCCCTCGTCCTGGAGGTGACGGGCCAGCCGGCGGGCCACATCGAGATCGAGATCACCGTTGTCGTCGAACGGCGTCACCATCGCCGTCAGCACGCGCCCGAAGCGCGGCATCAGAACGAGCCTTCGGCCGAGCGGTCGATGCCCTGAGTGAGGATGAGGTCTTCGTGGAGCTCCATCCACACATCGTGGTAGCTGCCGCACATGACGCCGGTGAACATATTCGTTTCGCCGGCAACGACCCGCTGGCACGTCGATTCCAGCCGGGGCGAGTACGGAGCGAGGCGCACCAGGACCTCGCCCATCGACGTCACCACCGGCGTCGCCTCGTCGTTCAGCGCGACGAGCCGCTCGACGACTGCGCCGTCGTACGACGCATCGGTGTGGTCGTTCGGGGCGCCGTCACGCAGCTGCCAGTCGCCGCACAGCGACTTGAACCGCTCGTTGATGCCGAGGAAGGTGGCATAGGTGCTGTGCAACTGGTCAGCGATGTGGAGGTGGCCGACATCGGCGACGAGTGCCGTCCTGTGCTCCTCGCGGCCGACCGGCGTGAGCTGCCAGAGCTGGCGGGCCTCACGGAACATCGCCCACTCGCGATTCTGCAGGTCACCCAGGTGGTCGATGACCAGCGAGACCGGCAGATCGGCGACCTCGGCGATGACGTCGGCCTTGGCGAAGCCTTTGATGCGCAGGGCATGAAAGGTGCGGAAGAAAGGATCAGAATGCACAGACATAGCGCGCACGAGCGTAGACCTCGGCGTGGTGTCGGTTCACACCCTCGAGTCGATGGTCATGACAAAGCTGCTGTTGACGCGATGGGCCGGCTGGTGAAGGTGGGCAGGACGTGGGTGGCGATGAACTCGCGGGCCGAGTCGGCATCGCCGAGGTCGACGTGGTCCGACGGTGCGAGGAAGTACGAGATGACGAGCCGGGCGAGCAGGTCGACCATCTGTGCGGCGCGCTGCCGATCGAGGTACGGCTCGACGGTGGGCGAGAGGAAGAGCGAGGCCATCCGGATGATGCGCGGCAGGCCCTGCACGGTCAGGTTGCCGAGCGCCTCACCGGGTTCCGAGGCCAGCATGATCGCCAGGTGCTCGTCGCTGCGCAGCTCGGTGGTGGCGTAGACCACCGTGCGCACGAGGAGTTCGTCGAGATCGCCGGCGCCCACGAGCTGGGCGGTCAGCCGGGTGAAGAAGTCCTCGAGCTCGCGCACTCGCATGGCGTCGAACAGCACGTCCTTGCCACCCGGGAACATCCGGTAGAGCGTCGCTCGCGACAGCCCGGCCTCGGCGGCGATGTCGTCGATGGTGACCTTGGCGATGCCCCACCGCTCGCAGCACGACTTGGTGGCGTCGAGGATGCGCAGTTCGGTCGGGCTCACAGGTGAGACAGTAAGACTGTTTTCGTCTCAGCGTCAAGGGTCCGGTACCGAATCATGACCTACATGGTCAGGTATTATCCGGCCCTGCTACGCTGCTGCGACGCAGCGTGAACACCTGAAGGAGTCCTATCCCATGAAGCGCACCACCCTTGCCACCGTCGCAGCACTTGCCCTGGTCCTCGCCGCCTGCGGTAGCGACGATGCAGCGTCCGACACCACGGCGGCCCCCGCAGCCACAGCCCAGACGCCGGCCGAGTGCGCCGCCGGCAAGACGATCGCCGACGGCACGCTCACCATCGCCACCGGCGACCCGGCGTACTTCCCATACGTCATCGACGACAAGCCCGAGTCGGGCGAAGGCTTCGAGGCCGCTGTCGCACTGGCCGTGGCCAAGCAACTCGGATTCGAGGGCGACACCGTCACCTGGGTCCGCACCGCGTTCGACACGGTGATCGCGCCGGGTCCGAAGGACTTCGACTTCAACCTCCAGCAGTTCACCATCACCGACGAGCGCAAGCAGGCCGTCGACTTCAGTGATGGCTACTACGCCGCACCGCAGGCCGTCTTCGGCCTGGCCGACTCGGCAGCCGCCTCGGCCACGACCATCGCCGACCTCAAGGGCCTCAAGATCGGCGTCGCCGCCGGTACCACCAGCGTCGACTACGTCGAGTCGGTCATCGCTCCCGAGAGCGACGCGCTGATCTTCAACGACAACGCTGCCGTGAAGGTGGCCCTCGAGTCGAATCAGATCGACGCCGTCGTCACCGACCTGCCCACGGCGCTCTACATCACCGGTGTCGAGATCGAAGGCACGAAGGTGTTCGGCCAGATCGAGGGCAGCGGCGGCGACGAGTGGGGCCTCCTGCTCGCCAAGGACAGCACCCTCACCGAGTGCGTGAACCTCGCCCTCGCAGCGCTCACCACGAGCGGCGAGCTCGAGACGATCACGACGACGTGGATGTCGGAGTTCACCGACGCCCCGCTCATCAAGAGCTGACGTGCCCGGCACGCGGCGCGCTGCGTTCGACCGGCGTCAGCGTCGGCGCAGCGCGCTGGTGGCCGGCGTCAGCACGATCGTGGCGGTCGCCGCGCTGATCGTGCTGGTGCCGCTGGCGCCCGGCTGGGACAAGGTACGCGAGTCGTTCTTCGATGTCGACGAGTTCCGCAGTGCGCTCCCCCAGCTCTGGCGGCCGTTCCTACTGAACCTGCGTGTGTTCGTCATCTGCACGCCGCTGATCATGATCGTGGGCATGCTCGTCGCGTTGGCCCGCAACGTCCGCTCCCCTGCGCTCTACCCCCTGCGGCTCTTCGCGACGATCTACACCGATGTCGTCCGCGGTGTGCCCGTCATCTTGTGGATCAGCCTGATCGGCCTCGGCGTGCCCGGCCTGTTCCAGGAGCGTGCCTGGTACTCGAAGGGCATCGTGTGGGGCAGCGTGGCGCTCGTGATGTGTTACTCGGCGTACGTGGCCGAAGTGTTCCGCGCCGGCATCATCGGCATCCACGAGAGCCAGCGTGCAGCTGCCCGGTCACTCGGTCTCAGCACCGGCCAGACGATGCGCAGCGTCATCCTCCCCCAGGCCGTTCGCCGCGTGGTGCCGCCACTGATGAACGACGTCGTCAGCCTGCAGAAGGACGTTGCGCTGCTCAGCGTCATCGGCGCGGTCGAAGCGCTGCGGCGTGCGAACGTGATCGTTGCGAAGACCTTCGACTTCACCGCGCTCGTCGCCGCTGCGGTGCTGTTCCTGTGCGTCAGCATCCCGCTCACCCGGCTCGCCGACCACCTGCTCGTGCGCCAGATCCGGCGCTCGTCCGGCACGGCAGTCCGATGACCCTGCGCATCGAGGGCGTCCACAAATCGTTCGGCGACCGGGTCGTGCTCGACGACGTCACCCTCGAGGTCGGTGACCATCAGGTCGTGTGCCTCATCGGCGCATCCGGCTCGGGCAAGAGCACCCTGCTGCGCTGTATCAACCTGCTCGAGCCGATCGATGACGGCGCCATCTGGCTCGACGATGTCGACATCGCCGAACCCGGCCTCGACCCCGACCCGGTCCGACGACGGATCGGCATGGTCTTCCAGAGCTACAACCTGTTCCCGCACATGTCGGTCATGCGCAACATCACCCTCGCCCCCACCAGAGTGCTCGGCCGCTCGAAGCGCGACGCCCGGTCAGCGGCGATCGAACTGCTCGGCCGATTCGGCCTGGCCGACAAGGCCGACGCCTACCCCGATCAGCTCTCCGGCGGCCAGCAGCAGCGCGTCGCGATCGTGCGCGCGTTGGCGATGCAGCCCGACATCCTCCTCCTCGACGAGGTCACCGCCGCCCTCGACCCCGTGCTCGTCGGCGAGGTCCTCGAGGTGATCCGCGAGGTCCGTGACCAGGGCATGACCATGGTGCTCGCCACCCACGAGATGGGCTTCGCCCGCGAGATCGCCGACAACGTCTGCTTCCTCGAATCAGGCCGCATCCTCGAACAGGGCCCGCCTGAGCAGATGTTCACTGCCCCCCAACGCCCCGAAACCCAAGACTTCCTCGCCCGCGTCATCGCGAGCGGCCGTCTCTGACCGAGGTGCCCAGGCGCTCAGCGTCGCGCCCCTGTCATGACGGGCGGCCGGCCGAACAGCGGGTCAGCGACGACGCGCGAGCAGACGTCGCACAACGGCTACACCCAGGCGTACGACTGCCACAACGAGAACGAACTGAATCAACGCGGCGCCATCGGGCAGCGCAAGATTCTCCGCTACGGACATCGTCATGTCACCGGCGAGGCAACCCAGACGTGCGCCGCTGGCCCCAACCGGGCTTCGGTAGCGCAAGGACAACTGCGATGAACGTCATCACGAGGTACTGCCACGGAAGGTCGCCGTATCGCGCCCAGTTGCTTGCGAGCCCAGTCATGCCGTACGCACCCGCCGCGCCCACGATGCCGCCCCGGATACGCCGATTCACGACGTGCGCCTTTCCAGCGCTCTTGCTCGGAGCTCGTCGTCGCAACGGACGCTCGTTGGGAAGGAGTCCGATTCCACGGTCTTCATCATCGCAGATGACGCTGCGTCGCAACACCTAACCCCACGCCGAAACCCGTCCCGACGGGTTGACCCGAGACACGCGCACACGTACTCCTAGGCGTATCAGGGCGCGTCGGGGTGTGGCCCTGCCGGGCTGGTTCACCGTTCGGTTCTGCGACCTGTGATGGTCAGACGGGTGGTGGTGTGATCCGGGTGCCCGTTGGTCGGTAGGTGGCGATGGTGCCGTCGGCGAGTCGGACGACGGTGACGTTCGCGGCGTGTCGCCACCGGTTGTGATGCCCACACGCGACCGCGCCGTTGTGGACCGCGGTGACACCACCGCGATGTCGGGGGTGGAGATGATCGATCTGACACCGACTCGCCGGGACGATGCACCCGGGGTGGGTGCAATGCGTTGCGGTGAACAACACCGCATCACGGACCACCCCGGTGAACAACCGTTTTGCCGATGACATCGCCACCGGGACCCCGTCCGCGCCTTTCAGGATGACCCGGACCTTGCCGGCAATCCCCGCCAGGATCGCGTCGCGCAGGGCAATCGGTTCACCGTCGAAGGTGTGGCAGAACGCCCGGTCCGGCCCGAACGGCGACCGAACCCGCGCCCCGGTAGAGATCCCCAACAGCTGCTCCAGCCCGTGGACCGCCGACTCGGCGTCGATCACGATGTTCAACACCGTCACCACCGGCCCCACAGGCTCGGTCGCTCTCTCGTTGTCTTGGAGGGTGGGGTCGGTCAACGTCGGGAGGGAGACATGGTCGAGCATCGCCTGGAACGCGTCATACCGGCGCTGCACCGGGGTGCGGGCCAGCTTGTCGGGGCACACCTGGTCACCCCACAGCAATTTCGCGGCGTCCCAGTCGCGGTGGAACTCGATCTGTTCGAAAGGGGCCAGCACCGCTTTCAACCGGGCATGATCGACCGCGGCACCCTCCACGTTGAACACACCCGTGAGCCCGGTCTGGGACAGGGTCGCTTTCCGGTTGCGTTGCGCCCGGTCAGGGTCGGGGCCGTCCTGGTCCATCACACACTTCCAAGCAATCACGTACTGCTCGAACGCCACGAACGACAACACCTCCGCATGACGCAGAAAATCGTCGATCTGTTCCGCGACGAACATCCCGACACGCGGTGCCCGCCACAACCGGGCCAGCAGAAACACCTGCGCCGCCCCCACCCGACCCAACGTCAACCGATCGAGCACCTGCGGACACACTCTGCACAACCGCTCCAGATCACGATGCGCTTTCGCGTCACGATCCGACCACCGGAACTCTGCCCGACCAAACCCGGCCAGATCACGATGCCCGTCCGCGACATGCAACCGGCGGCGCTCCACCTCACGCAACAACACCAGATGCTCCGCCAGGGCAGCACGCCGACGCACCTCCAACTCGGCACACCCCGCCAACACCTCCGCATCCGACAACACGCACCCGGCAACGACCGGATCATCGACAGCCACAGACATGCACACGCCCCTTCCCGCGACACCACCCCACAGGGCAACATCGATCAACAGTGATACGGGGAGCCCGAAGACTCCGATCACGCCCCAGGGGAAGACAGGACGACAACCACCAGCCTACGAAACGGGTGTGACACGGTTGCCGGGGCACCGGCCAACCCGCCGGCCAACCCGCCGGCAAACCGGCCGAGCGCGCCATCGACGGAGGGTGCTTGCCCACTAGGGTCATCCTGGATGTCCGCCCCTGATTCGCTCCCCGCCGGTTCGGTCGTACCCGTACCCGGCCTCGTCGTAGCACCGTCGCGTCGTCGCCTCGTGCTGGTGGCCTCCGCCACGCTCTACGTCTGCGGCACCATCGGTTCGATCATCGGCCCCGCCATGATCGACGAGCATCCCCGATGGGTGCTGCTGCTCGGCTCACGCAACCGCAACCTGCTCGGTTCAGTGCCGTACATCGATGGCGTGTCCTTTGCGCTGATCGGGTTCTGCCGCGTGCTGCTCGCCGGCGTGGTCCTGTTCTTTCTCGGCCGCTGGTACGGCACCAAGGCGGTGGAGTGGACCGAAGGTCAGGTTGGCGAGATGCCAGCCTTCTACCGCTGGACGCTGCGCGGCATCGACCGCTTCGGCTGGCTCATGCTCGTGGTGATGCCCGGCAGCAACCTCGTGTGCATCCTGGCCGGTCACCGGCAGATGGCCGTGCGCCGGTTCCTCACCTTTCTCTGCACCGGCATCGTCATCAAACTCACGTTCCTGTGGGTCGGCGGCAACCTCATCGAGGACCAGATCAAGTGGTTCCTCGAGGCGATCAACTCCTACCAGTGGTACATCGTGGCGGCGCTGTTCGCGATCGTCATGCTCCAGTCGGCACGCCAGGTGCGCACTGCCGGGCCCGAGATCATCGACGAGATCGAGACCCCCGACGGCATCATCGAGCCGCACGTGCCGCACCACCGCCCGGGTGTCGCGCCAGCCGACCACGACTGATAGAACCTCCCGATGGCTCAGACTGCACTCGGCGGCAACCCCGTCAACACGGTGGGCGACCTGCCCTCCATCGGCTCCAACCCCACGTTCTCGCTCACGAAGGGCAACCTCAGCGAGGTCACGCCGGCCGACTACGCGGGCAAGAAGGTCATCCTCAACATCTTCCCCAGTGTCGACACCCCAACGTGCGCCACCAGCGTCCGCACCTTCAACCAGCGTGCGGCATCACTCGACAACACCGTCGTGGTGTGCGTGTCGGCCGACCTCCCGTTCGCCCAGGGCCGCTTCTGCGGTGCCGAGGGCCTCGAGAACGTCGAGACCGCATCGTCGTTCCGGAGCGACTTCGGCCAGCAGTTCGGCCTCACCCTGGCCGACAGCGTGCTGGCCGGCCTGCTCGCTCGCGCCGTGGTGGTGCTCGACGAGACCGGCACGGTCACCTACTCCGAGCTCGTCCCCGAGATCGCGATCGAGCCGAACTACGACGCCGCCATCGCAGCCCTCGGCTGAGGACGGCCCCTACACGTTCAGGAACGGTTCGAGCCCGAGCGTGAGGCCGGCGTGCTGGCTGATGTGGCGGCACGCCAGCACCACGCCGGGCATGTAGCTGCTGCGGTCGTAACTGTCCTGCCTGATCGTCAGGGTCTGGCCCAGTGCCCCCAGGATCACTTCCTGGTGCGCCACCATGCCGCGCATGCGCACGGAATGAACGTGGATGCCGGCGGGTCCCACACCGCCGCGGGCCCCCGCGTACACCTCGTGCTCGGTGGGGTCGGCTGCCAGCACCGCGCCGGCCGCCGCCATCCGTTCGGCCGTCTTCACCGCCGTGCCTGATGGCGCGTCGATCTTCTGGTCGTGGTGCAGTTCGATGATCTCGGCGGTGTCGAACCACTTCGCCGCCATCTCGGCGAACCGCATCATCAGCACCGCGCTGATCGCGAAGTTCGGGGCGATCAAGCAGTTGCTCCCGCTGAACTGGCGACGGAAGGTGTCGAGGTCGGCGTCGTCGAACCCGGTGGTGCCCACCACGGCGTGGATGCCGTGCATGGCCAGCCACGGCAGCGTCACGCGAGCAGCAGGTGCGACGGTGAAGTCGACGGCCACCTGCGCTCCGGCGTCGGCCAGGGCGCGCAACTCGTGTTGCACCGCGAGACCCCCGATCGAACCCTCGACGCCGGTGCGGTCGACTGCGGCCACCAGTTCGAGGCCGTCGGCGGCCGCCACCGCGGCGCACACCGCCCGGCCCATCCGGCCACCGGCACCCACGACCCCGACCCGCACGACATCACTCATGACGTCGACCGTAGTCGGGCGAGGGTTCGCGCCAGACGAGTCAGCCAGGGCCGACGGTGACGATGAGCGGGTCGTCGATGAACACGCGGTCGATCACCCGACGAACAGCCGCTTGATCGACCGCGTTCCACCGAGCAACCTGCTCGTCGACGGGGATGATCTCGCCACGAGTGCACAGGGCCCCACCGTTGCGCGCCATGCGCGAGCCGGTGTCTTCGAGGCCGAGCACGAACGATCCGGTCAGGTAGCCGCGAGCGATGTCGAGCTCGTCATCGGTGATCCCACCGGTGCGCAGCTTCGCGAGCTCGGCGAGCACCAGCGACACGACCTCGTCGGCATGTCGCGGCTGCGAACCGGCACTGATCGTGTACAGACCGACGTCGCTGTAGGCCGCCACTCCTGAAAAGACCGAGTAGACGAGGCCACGGCGCTCGCGGATCTCGTCGAACAGGCGGCTGCTGAGTCCGCCGCCGAGGACGTGGTTGACGACGTCGAGCGCCTCGCGGTCGGGGTCGGTGCGCTCGATCGCCAGCCCACCGACGACGAGATGCACCTGCTCGGTGACGTCCGAGACCGAAACGCTGTCGCCTCGACCTGCGGGTGCCGTCCGCTCGGGCCGCTCGCCACCCGGCAGGGCACGCGCGAAGGCCCGATCGACCGCGGCGACCATGCGGTCGTGGTCGAGCGGGCCGGCTACCGATACCACCATCGACCCGGCGGTGTAGTGAGTCTCGAAGAAGGCGCGCACCTGCTCGGGCGTGATCTGCTCGACCGTCTCGGCATCACCGGCGGTGTCGCGGCCGAGCGGGTGGTCGGGGAAAAGCTGCTCGCTGAAGATGCGATGGGCGACGTCGTCGGGACTGTCGTCGTCCATGGCAATCTCCTCGAGGATCACCTGCCGTTCGGTCTCGACATCGTCGGGACGCAGCGAGGGGGAGGTGACCACATCGCCGAGGAGGTCGATGCCGACGTCGACGTGCGACGCAGGGAGGCGGCAGTAGTACGCCGTGTACTCCTTGGTCGTGAAGGCATTGATGTCGCCGCCGTGACGGTCGATGGTGCGCGAGATGTCGATCGCGCTGCGCTGCTCGGTGCCCTTGAACAGCAGGTGCTCGAGGAAGTGGCTGACGCCACTGGTGTGGGCGGGCTCGTCACGAGCACCCACACCCACCCAGACACCGGTGGCCACCGACAGCGTGCGGGGCACGCGTTCGGTGGCCACCGTCAGGCCCGATGAGAGCCTCGTAATCTGGAGGTCGGTCAACGACTCAGCGACTCAGCGATGACGTCGCGGGCCACGGCTGCCGCCGCCACGGCCACCGCGGTCGCCGCCGCGATCGCCGCCGCTGCTGCTGGCGCCGCCGGCCTCGCCGCCGGGGCCGAGGTCGCCCAGAGCGCCCGCCAGCTCGGCGTCGAACGCATCGTCGAACGACACGGTCTCGGCGTCGGTGGACGTGGTGCTCGCCGGACGCTCGCTGCGCTCACGGGACTCGCGAGGTGCACGGGGTGCCGAATCGGCCGGAGCCGAGTCGCCACCCTCGCCGCCGCCGGCAGCAGACCACGCGTCGGACGGGGTCAGGCTGACCTTGCCCTTCTCGTCGATCTCCTCGACCACGACCTCGATGTCCTGACCCAGCTGCAGCACGTCCTCGACGCTGTTGATCCGCTTGCCGCGGCCCAACTTCGAGATGTGCACCAGACCGTCACGACCCGGCAGGATGTTCACGAACGCACCGAACTTGGTGATGTTCACGACCTTGCCCTGATAGGTGGCGCCGACCTCGGCCATCGGGGGCGACACGATCGCCAGGATGCGGGCCTTGGCCTCTTCCATGCGGTACGCCTCGACGGCGCCGATGGTGACGATGCCGACCGAGCCGTCGTCGTCGACAGCGATGTCGGCGCCCGTCTCCTGCTGGATCGTGTTGATGACCTTGCCCTTCGGCCCGATGACCTCGCCGATCTTGTCCATGGGGATGGTGATCGAGATGATCTTCGGTGCCGTTGCGGCGACTTCGGAGCGGGGCTCACTGATGCAGGCGTTCATGTTCGCCAGGATCTGGGTGCGAGCTTCCTTGGCCTGGTCGAGCGCTGCGATGAGCACGTCGGCCGGGATGCCCTCGATCTTGGTGTCGAGCTGCAGCGCCGTGATGGCGTCGTCGGTGCCCGCCACCTTGAAGTCCATGTCGCCGAAGGCATCCTCGGCACCGAGGATGTCGGTGAGGGTGGTGTACTTGCCCTCGGCGTAGACGAGGCCCATCGCGATGCCGGCGACGGCTGCCTTGATCGGCACACCGGCGTCCATGAGCGCCAGGCTGCCGGAGCAGACCGACGCCATCGAGGTGGAACCGTTCGAGGCGAGCACCTCGGCCACCAGCCGGAGGGTGTAGCTGAACTCGTCCTGGCTCGGCAGCACCGGCAGCAGCGCACGGGCGGCGAGCGCACCGTGGCCGATCTCGCGGCGCTTGGGCGAGCCCACGCGACCCGTCTCACCGTTGGCCCACGGGGCCATGTTGTAGTGGAACAGGAAGTACTTGTGGGTCTCGGGGCTGAGGGTGTCCATCAGCTGGTTCATGCGCGGCATGGCCATGGTGACGACGTTCATCACCTGGGTCTCGCCACGCTGGAACAGGCCGGTGCCGTGCGCCGTCGGGAGCACGGTGACCTCGCTGCTGAGCGGACGCAGGTCGCGGGGACCACGACCGTCGATGCGCAGGCCCTCGTCGACGATGCGCTTGCGCACTGCCTTCTTGGTGAGGCTGCGAACCGCTTCCTTGATCTCGCGCTCGCGACCGGCGAACGCACCGCCGTTGGCAGCGAGCTGCGCGAGCGCGTCGGCAGCTGCGGCGTCGGTGGCGGCGTTGCGCTCGGCCTTGCCGGCGATGCCGGCAGCAACGGCGAGCTGTGCCGTGGCGATGGGCGCCACGGCATCCATGACGTCCTGGCCGTAGTCGAGCTGCGGCGTGTAGGTCATGGGCGTGATCGGGCCCTTGGTGGCGATGACCGAGGCGACGAGCTGGCGCTGGAGGCCGATGCTCTCCTTGATCCAGGTCTTGCTGGCCTCGAGGCCGCCGGCAAGGGCGAGCTCGTTCACCTTCGGGGCGCCCGCCTCGTAGTACGAGAAGCTCTTCGACGTGCCACCGGCTTCGACCATCATGATCGCGACATCGCCGTTGTCGAGCTGGCGCCCGGCGACGACGAGCTCGAACGTGCTGTTCTCACCCTCTTCGTAGGTGGGGTGGGGGATCCACTCGCCGCTCTGGCTGAAGGCCACGCGGACAGCACCGATGGGGCCGTCGAACGGGATGCCCGAGATCATCAGCGACGCCGAGGCGGCATTGATGCTGAGCACGTCGTGCGGGTTGGCCATGTCGGCGCCGAGGATCGTGAGGACGACCTGGGTCTCGTTGCGGAAGCCCTCGGGGAAGGCGGGGCGCAACGGGCGGTCGGTGAGGCGGCAGGTGAGGATCGCGTCCTCCGTCGGCCGGCCTTCACGCCGGAAGAACGAACCGGGGATCTTGCCCGCGGCGTACGAGCGCTCTTCGACGTCGATGGTGAGGGGGAAGAAGTCGGTACCGGGACGGACTTCCTTGGCTGCG
The DNA here is from genome assembly GCA_040878255.1 of Ilumatobacteraceae bacterium. Classification (GTDB taxonomy): domain Bacteria; phylum Actinomycetota; class Acidimicrobiia; order Acidimicrobiales; family Ilumatobacteraceae; genus VFMC01. Next base: position 3,307 of record JBBDMO010000075.1, on the reverse strand, counting down.
TTCGCCGTGGCCAGCACGGTGGTGCGGCCCAGGGTGGCGACGACGGCGCCCTGGCTCTGCTGAGCCAGCTTGCCGGTCTCGAACGACAGGGTCTTGTCGGTACCCGAGACGGGACCCGACACTCGAATGGCATCTGCCATGTCGAGCTCCTTTCGGTCGGGCGTGTTGTTTCCCACGCCTCGACGGTTGGAGCGGAGGCCGGTTCCCAGTCGGCACGGCCGGAGCTACGACTCGACGTCCGGTGGTGACGTCGAGGAACCTCGGCAGAGGCGACTGACAACCGATCCAGTGATCCGCTCGGTTGATGTATCGCCGGTGACGCTAGCAGCGCGACGCCCTGATCGGGCGGACCCCCTGCGCTGGGTCAGCGGCGGAGGCCGTTGCGGGCCACGATGGTGCGGTAACGCTCGACGTCGATGCCCTTCACGTAATCGAGCATGCGGCGACGACGGCCGACCATCATGAGCAGGCCACGACGGCTGTGGTGGTCCTTCTTGTGCTTCTTGAGGTGCTCGGTGAGCTCGTTGATGCGCGCCGTGAGCAGCGCGATCTGGACCTCGGGTGAGCCCGTGTCGGACTCGTGGAGCTTGTGCTCGCCGATGGTGTTGTTCTTGTCGACCATGATCTGCCTTCCGTTCGCGATGTGTTCGCGGAGGTCGCCGCGCCCCGGATGGGGCACTGGCATCTCGCCGGAGGCCCTGCAGTGCAGGAGTCCCCGACGGACGCAGCGATGCTACCGCCCGGCCTGGCGGGCCACACCGTAGAGTCGCCGTCATGTTCACAGGCATCATCGAGGAGTTGGGCACGGTCTTGTCGAGCGTCGAGGTCGACACCGATTGGGGTCACGGTGCCCGCCTGACCATCGCCGCCGCCACCGTGCTCGAGGGGTCGGGTACCGGTGCCTCGATCGCCGTCAACGGCTGCTGTCTCACCTTGGTCGACCAGGGCGTCGGCCCGCAGGGACCGTGGTGGACCACCGACGTCAGTGACGAGACCCTCAGCCGCACCAACATCGGCATGTTGCAGGCCGGCGACCGTGTGAACCTCGAGCGGCCGATGGCGCTCGGCGACCGACTCGGTGGCCACATCGTGCTCGGACACGTCGACTGCGTGGGCAGTGTGGTGTCGGCGGCGCCCGACCTCTGCGTCCGGATCCCCCAGGGCAACATGCGACTGCTGGTCGAGAAGGGCTCGATCACCGTCGATGGCATCAGCCTCACGGCGTTCGACCTCACCGACGACACCTTCCGCGTCGCCGTCATCCCGCACACCGCTGCCGTCACCACGCTTGGAGTCCGCACGCCGGGGTCCGTCGTCAACATCGAGATGGACGTGCTCGCGAAGCACATCGAGCGACTCGTCGAGCCGTACCAACGGTGAGCGCCGCCACCATCGACCTCGTCGGCCTCGCGAAGTCGTTCGGCGCGCTCGAGGTCGTCAGCCCGATCGACCTGCACGTCGAGCCGGGGTCGTTCGTCAGCATCGTAGGACCGTCGGGGTGCGGGAAGTCGACGCTGCTGCGCATGGTGGCCGGGCTCGAGCGAGCCTCGGGCGGCACGGCCACCGTCGACGGCGCCTCCCCCGCTGCCCTGCGCCGCGACAAGCGGCTGGCGGTCGTGCCCCAGCAACCCGGGCTGCTGCCCTGGCGCACCGTCGAGGCGAACGCGTCGCTGCTGCTCGACGTCGACCGCGGCCGCAACCCTGCGTCGCACCCCGACCCGCGCGAGCTCCTGGCCGAGGTGGGCCTTGACGAGTTCGCGGCACGACATCCGCATCAGCTGTCAGGGGGCATGCAGCAGCGGGTCGCGCTCGTGCGCGGCTTCTCGCTCGGCGCGCCGCTGGTGCTGATGGACGAGCCGTTCGCTGCGCTCGACGAGATCACCCGTGCCGAGATGCGAGGGCTGCTGGCGCGCATGCTGCAGCGCCACCCTGCCACCGTGTTGTTCGTGACCCACTCGATCACCGAGGCGGTGTTCTTGTCGGACCGCGTGCTCGTAACCTCGCCGAGGCCCGCCACCGTGGTTGCCGATGTCACCATCACGCTCGCCCGACCGCGCACCGACGACCTCGAGGACACGCCCGAGTTCGTGCGGCTCTGCAGCGAGCTGCGGCACCACCTGCGCCGAGCGATGGCATGAGCAGCCGCCGTGCGCTCCACGCGCTCGCTCCCATGATCGGCATCGTCGTGTTCCTCGGCCTGTGGCAGCTCGTGGTCGAGGTGTTCGACGTGCGGCCGTTCGTGCTCCGCTCGCCCACCGACATCGTGGCCTACCTGGCCGACGCCCCGGGCGACTTCCTGCGCGCGTCGGCCATCACCGCGCTGCACGCGCTGGCGGGCATCGTGTTCGCGCTCGTCATCTCGATCGCGCTCGGTGCCGTGTTGTCGGCGTCGGTCACCCTCGAGCGCGCCGCACAGCCGATCCTCAGCCTCGTGCAGGTGACACCGTTCGCCGCCTACATCCCGGCCGTCGTGCTGTGGCTCGGCGCCGACGACCCGCCCGTGCGGTTCATCGCCACGCTGGTCTGCATCCCCGGGTTCACCTTCGCTGCAGTCGCCGGCATGCGCAGCGCCGACCCGGCCAGCCTCGAGCTGTTCGACTCGATCGACGCCTCGCGATGGGCGGTGCTGTGGCGGCTGCGATTGCCCTCGGCGATGCCATCGTTGCTGACCGCTGCCCGGTACAACACCGGCCTCGCGCTGATCGTGGCGTACCTGGTCGAGGGCAGCAACTTCGCCGACCGCGGCCTCGGGGCCATCGGCCGACGCGCCGCCGCCTATTCGCTCGGCGACGCGCTGTGGGCCACGATCTTCTGCATGGCGCTGCTCGGCAGCATCGGACTGCTGGCCATCGGTGCGATCGAGCGGTCGGTGCTCGCCTGGCACGCGTCGCAACGCTCCGTCACGCTGCCTTGACCGCACCTCGTCCACGAGGCGTCGGTAACGTCGTCGCCATGATCGATCCCTCCGTCTCGGCCGCGCTGGGCGACCTGCGCGTGCGCATCGATGCGCTCGACCGCGAGTTCGTCCGCATCGTGGCCGAACGGCTCGCAGTGTGCGAGGAGGTCGCTGCGGTCAAGGAGCGTTCGGGCACCGCTGTCATCCAGCCGGGCCGGGTCCGCGACGTGGTCACGTCGCGCCGCCAGTTGGCCATCGACGCCGGAGTCGACCCCGATTTCGTCGAGCAGCTGTTCCGCACCTTGCTCGCCGAGACTCACCGGATCGAGGTGGCCGGTCAGCGCCCTGACGCAGCGCCCGACAAGCTGGCCGCACCCGATGGCGTCCGGTCGGGCCTCGACACGGTGGCCA
>JBBDMO010000074.1:0-5019 GCA_040878255.1 Ilumatobacteraceae bacterium | reverse complement strand
TTCTGTGCGTCGCATGGGTTGGATCATCGTGCAGGACCCGTGCCACCTGCGTCACGTCCAGCGGACCCACCTCGCCGTGCGCACGGTCCTCGGCGCCGTGGCCGACCTCGTCGAGCTCGATGACGACGGGCTCTGCTGCGGAGCCGGCGGCGCGTACTCAGCCCTCGAGCCCGAGCTCGCAGGTGACATCCGCGACCGCAAGCTCGCGGCCATCAGCCGTGCCGGTTCCCACGTCGTGGCCAGCGCCAATCCCGGGTGTGCGATGCACCTCGAGGCAGCGGGTGTCGCCGTGCGGCATCCGATGTCGATCGTCGCCGATGCCCTCGCCGAGGTCGAGGTCGGGCGCTGATGGGCGGCCCGTACGACGACCTCGTTGATCGGCTCGAGGCGATCGTGTCCGACCTCGACGAGCGCTCGTTCGACCTTCTCCGCGAGGCTGCTGCGGCGCGAGGCGGTCGCCCGCCGGACGACAAGCCGATCACACAGGCCCGCCGCGCCATCGAGAAGGCGATCCACGTGTTGCGCACCACGGGCGACTCCGGGCTGGATGAATGACACTGGTCGGTCGTTGCGTTGATCAATCGCTCGACGCGTTGCTACGGCTCTCGCCCTACGAGACGTCTGGCGTGCGGCTCGTCACGACAACGTCATTGCCGACCGAGATGGACCCGGGCGTCGACACGGTGGCGTAGACGCCGACGGCCTGCCCGAGGTCGCGCACGATGTGTCGCAGGACCGATCGATCGGCTGGCACGTCGGGCGTGACCTCTCGGGTCACCATCACGCAGCGCGGGCAGGCGTTGATGATGTCGAGCACGACATCACCGATCGTGAGCTGCCCGCCCACCCAATCGAGTTCGGGGTGCCCGGACGCGTCGCCGGTGTCGACGACGATGTTCGGCCGGAACCGGCGCACGTCGATGACGCTGTCGGGCAGCGCCTGCTGCAGGCTGCGCAGGGCCGAGGTGCTCATGATGAGCAAGGGGAAGGCATCGAGGTAGGTGCCGGGCGGCGACTCGAACTCCATGACCTCGGGCGGGAAGATCGAGAAGTCGGGCAGCGGCTCACCGACCTCCCGGCCGAAGATGGCGCGCAGTTCGACCATGACGTCGTCGGAGTCGGGGCCACCACGGCGGTAGTGGTCGAGGTCGTCGGCGGGCTGCAGCGGCCACAGCGTGACCGGCTGGTCGATGGCTGCCGACACCCGTGCCTCGACGTCGGGGTCGTCGGACCGGACCATGGTGCCGTCGGGCAGGTCGATCTCGACCGGGCCGGTGTGGTCGTCGACGTAGCGCGCGGCGAGTCGCATCAGGTCACCGATCTTCTTCGCGCCGCGGATGCCACCGCGAACCTCGTCGCGCACCGCCCACGCCCGGTCACCCACCATGCCGGTGGCGACGAGGTCGGCGGACGGCACGCTGGCGCCGATCATCGACTTGACGGGGTGCTGCCAGAGCGCTGCGACGTGCATACCGCGATGTTGTCAGGCGACGAGGCGATTGAGCGTGTCGATCAGCGCGCGCAGCGCGCCGTAGCCGTGCTTGGCGAAGGCGAAACCGATGCGAGGCAGGTCGACGCGATCGTTCTCGCGTCGCTCGGGCTCGAGCGTGGGGACGCGTTCGATGCGGCCTCGCGTGCACAGTGCCCCGAACCGCTCGTTGAGCGTAGCGAGCTGGTCGTCGGTGACCGGGTGGCGCAGGCGGATGACGAGGAGGTCGCCGATGTAGCGCAGCGAGTCATAGTTCGCGTAGAAGCCGACGATCTCGTCGACAGCGATCTGCGGCTGCTCGGTGAGCAGATACAGCCCGGTGTCAGCGGGGGAGACGAGACCGCGCCGCACGAGCTGGGTGTCGACGAACTGATGGACGGTCTCCCAGTAGGGGTCCGTCGGAGCGTCGAGGAACACGATCGGCGTGGGCGTGCCCTTGCCGGTCTGGGTGAGGGTGAGGAGCTCGAAGGTCTCGTCGAGCGTGCCGAACCCGCCGGGCAGGCACACGAAGCCCCGGCTCTCCTTCACGAGCATCAGCTTGCGAGTGAAGAAGTACTTCATCGAGACGTACTTGTGGTCGCCGGCGATGATCGGGTTCGCAGCCTGCTCGAACGGCAATCTGATCGACACACCGATCGACATCGCTCGACCGGCACCCTCCATGGCGGCGTGCATGATGCCGGGGCCGGCACCCGTGACGACCATCCAACCCTGCTCGGCCAGCAGCCGGGCGACCTCCTTCGCATGGAGGTAGAGCGGGTCGTTCGGCTGGGTACGGGCCGATCCGAAGATCGTCACCTTCGGCACGTCGCGGAACGGCGCGAACATCTCGAACGCGTCGGCCATCTCGGCCAGCGTCGCACGCAGGATCTTGAGGTCGATCGTGGCGGGGTGTTGTGCGAAGAGATCGGTCAGCTCGGCGACCATCTGGCGAGCCAGCTTGCGGTCGCGCTCAGTGGCGAGCGCCTCGACACCATCACGGAGCGCGTCGTGGATGGCTTGGGCTTCTGCCGTGGGGATCACTGCACGGTGCCGCCGTCAACGGGCACGGAGTTCGGCCTCCTTGGCGGAGAGTGCCGTGATCAACTCGTCGAAGCTCTTCGTGAAGCTGCTCACACCCTCGCGCTCGAGCTTGGCCGCAACGTCGTCGAGGTCGACGCCGACCGCGGTGAGCCCGGCCCAGGCGGCCTCGGCCTGGTCGACGTCGACATCGACGCGGCGGGCCAGCGTGCCGTGGTCGGCGAACGCCTCGATGGTCGCATCGGGCAGCGTGTTCACCGTGTTCGGGCCGATGAGCTCGTCGACGTACAGGGTGTCGGGATACGCAGGGTTCTTCGTCGATGTGCTGGCCCAGAGTGGACGCTGCGCCGCTGCACCTCGCGCTGCGAGCGCCTCCCAGCGGGGGCCGCTGAAGGTGTCGCCGAACAGCCGGTAGGCGAGCTTCGCCTGGGCGACGGCGCCCTTGCCGCGCAGCGCGAGCGCCTGGGGTGTGCCGATCGCGTCGAGCCGCTGATCGATCTCGGTGTCGACCCGGCTGATGAAGAAGCTGGCCACGCTGGCGACCTTCGACAGGTCGGCTCCCTCGGTCGAGGCGTACTCCTCGAGGCCGGAGATGTAGGCCTCCATCACCTCGGCGTACCGCTCGATGCTGAAGATGAGGGTGACGTTGATGCTGCGACCCTCGGCGATCATCTGCCGGATGGCGGCGATTCCCTCGGCCGTGCCGGGGATCTTCACCATCAGGTTCGGCCGGTTCACGGTCTCGTGGAGCAGACGTGCCGCCGTGATGGTGCGCGCGGTGTCGTGGGCCAGGTCGGGGGCGACCTCGACGCTGACGAAACCGTCGCCACCGTGGCTCTGGTGATACACCGGGGCAAGGGCGTCGAGTGCGCTGTTGATGTCCTGCAGCACCATCGCCCAGTAGTGGTCGAGCACGTCCTCGCCGTCGGCGCTGAGTGCGATGAACTGCTCGTCGTAGTCGGCGGATCCCTGGATCGCCTTCTGGAAGATGGTGGGGTTGCTGGTGAGCCCGCGGACGCCGTCGCGGACGAGGCCGGCGAGCTGTCCGGAGGTGATGTACCCGCGCTTCAAGTTGTCGAGCCAGGGGCTCTGACCGAACTCGGAGTGGAGGCGGAGGAGGCGGTCCATGGGTGTCCTTTCGGGACGGATCAGGCGGGAGTGGCCATCTGGCGGGCGAGGCTGACGACGTGGTCGACGTTGATGCCGAGCTTGTCGAGCGCGACGCCGCCGGGCGCACTCGCGCCGAACCGGTCGATGCCGATGCAACGGTCGGCGTAGCGCTCCCACCCGAACGTGGTCGCGGCCTCGACCGACAGCACTGGCACACCGGGGGGGAACACCGCTGCGCGGTACTCGTCGCCCTGGACCTCGAAGCGATCCCACGACGGCAGGCTGACCACCTGGGTCCGGACGCCTTCGGCGGCGAGTTGCTCCGACGCGGTGACCGCCAGCGGCACCTCGCTGCCGGTGGCGACGATGACGACCTGCGGCTCGGTGGTGGCACGGACGATGCCGCCGCCGCGAGTGACGGCCGAGCCATCGGTGCAGACCGTGAGGTTCTGGCGTGACAGCACGAGTGCGGTGGGGCCGTCGTGCTCGACGCAGGCCCGCCACGCCGCCATGGTCTCGTTCGCATCGGCGGGCCGGATGACCTGCAGACCGGGGATGGCGCGCAGCGTTGCGATGTGCTCGACGGGCTGGTGCGTCGGGCCATCCTCGCCCACGCCGACGGAATCGTGGGTGAACACGAACACGACCTTGGCGCGGCTGAGTGCAGCGAGGCGCACCGGCGGGCGCATGTAGTCGAGGAACACGAAGAACGTGCCGCCGGCGGGGAGTACCCCGCCGTGCAGCGCCATGCCCACCATGGCCGAGCCCATTGCGTGCTCCCGCACGCCGTAGTACACCTGGCGACCGGCGGGATACTTCGCGCTCTGCGGGTCCTGGCCAGCGAGCTTCGTACCGGTGTTGCCGGTGAGGTCGGCGGCGCCCGCGACCAGCCCGGGCACCAGGTCGATGGTCGCGTTGAATGCCTTCTCGATCGCGACTCGGGTGGCGATGCTCTCGCCCTGGTCGAACACGGGGAGCGCGTCCTGCCAGCCGGCGAGCCCGGTGGCGTGCCAGCACGCGTCCCAGACGGCACGATCGACACCGGACGCGTCGAATCGCTCGTGCCAGGCAGCGGCGGCGTCGGCCCCGCGCTCGCGCACGCTGGCCCGGTACGCCTCGACGAGCTCGGCGGGTGCCCAGAACGGCTCATCCGGAATGCCCATCACCGCCTTGGTGCGCGTGACGTGCTCGGCGGTGAACGGATTGCCGTGGGCGTGCGGGTTGTCGGTGAGGTCGGGACTCGGGGCGCCGATGTGCGAGCGGAGGATCAGCAGGGTGGGGCGCTCTTTCTCGGCGATGCCGAGACGGAGGCCGGCCTCGAGCGCGTCGAGATCGTCGGCAACCTCGCCGAGATGCTCGACGTGCCAGCCGTACGCCTCGAAGCGACGGCCGACGTCGTC
>JBBDMO010000073.1:0-5020 GCA_040878255.1 Ilumatobacteraceae bacterium | reverse complement strand
TCGGTTCCACCAACCGAACGCTACCGGCCCCAGACGCGACGAAGTCCGGCCTCAGGTGAGCGTGACGCTCACGTGAGACCGGACTTCGGACTGCGGGTCAGATACCGATGCGCTGCGCCAGCAGCTCACGGTGGTACGTCGGGTCACCGAACAGCAGCTCGGACGACTTCGCACGCTTGAAGTACAGGTGCGCCGGGTGCTCCCAGGTGAAACCGATGCCGCCGTGGATCTGGATGTTCTCGGCGGTGGCGTGGAAGTACGCCTCCGAGCAGTACGCCTTGGCCAGCGAGGCCACCGACGGCAGCTCGTCGTTCAGCTCTGCGGCGCACCACATGCCGTAGTACGCAGCGCTCTTGGCCGACTCGACCTCGAGCAGCATGTCGGCGCACTTGTGCTTGATCGCCTGGAACGATCCGATCGGACGACCGAACTGGACGCGGACCTTGGCGTACTCGACCGCCATGTCGAGCACCTTCTGGGCGCCGCCCACCTGCTCGGCGGCAAGGCCGACGGCGGCGAGGTCGAGCACGCGGCTGAGAACGGCCCAGCCCTCGCCCTCGGTGCCGACCAGCGTGGCCGGGGTGCCGGCGAACTCGAGCTTGGCCTGCTTGCGGGTCTGGTCCATCGTGCTGAGCGCGGTGCGGGTGAGGCCGGCTGCATCGCCCTCGACGGCAAACAGGCTGACACCGTTGGCGGTGCGGGCCGCCACCAGGATCAGGTTGGCCGTGTGGCCGTCGATGACGAACATCTTCGTGCCGGTGAGCGTGTAGCCGTCACCCGAGGCCGTGGCCTCCATGGTGATGCCGGCCTCGTCCCACTTGCCCGAGGGCTCGGTGAAGGCGAGGGTGGCGATGGTCGAGCCATCGGCGATGCCGGGCAGGTACGCCGCCTGGGCGGCAGCATCATCGCTGTGGATCAGGGTGTTGGCGGCCAGCACGACGGTCGAGAAGAACGGGGCGCACAGCAGCGAGCGGCCCATCTCTTCCAGCACGATGCCGAGCTCGACGTAGCTGTAGCCCGAGCCGCCGAACTCCTCGGGGACGATGAGGCCCTGCAGACCGAGCTGTTCGCCCATCTGCGACCACACGGCCGGGTCGAAACCGGTCTCGGTCTCCATCTGCTCGCGCACGGCAGCCTCGGGGCTCTTCGCGTCGAGGAACTGGCGGACGGTCTTGCGCAGTTCTTCCTGCTCTTCGGTGAATGCAAAGTTCATGGGGCGAGTCTGCGTCAGGTCGGACCGACTCGCCACATCGTGCTGTGTACACTCGCGTACACATGATCGGCATCCGAGAGCTCCGCACCGACCTCGCCGCCCACGTGAAGCGCGCTGCCCACGGCGAGCCCACCATCATCACCGTCAACGGCCACCCCGCCGCCGTCCTCGCCCCACTCGCGGTGAGCGGTGAGGGGTCCGCAGCCACGCACCGCTCATCGCTGATGAACTCGGGGGCGCTGGCGCCGCCGCGACGGGCCGACGGTCGGGTGCCGGAGCGCTCGGTGACGGTGTGGGGCAACGTCCGCCTCGACCGCCTGCTGCGCGAGATCCGCGGATGACCGTGTATCTCGACGCCAGCGCGCTGGTCGCCGCCCACCTCGACCAACCCGCACGCGCCGTCGTCATCGACGCCATGACGGCCGACCCCGACTGGTGCTCGAGCGGACTCACGCTCATGGAGGCGCTCGCGCTCATCGATCGCGTGCTCGACGAACCCATCCTGCGCGACGACCTCGAGGATCTCGTCCGCCTCACCTGGGATCGGGTTGCCGTGGTGCCCGTCGACCAGCGATGCCTCGACCGGGCCGCCGCACTGATGCGTGAGCAGCCGCTGCGCCTGAGCGACGCCCTCCACCTGGCCGCCGCCGACCGCCTGCCACGGCCCGTGCGGTTCGTCACCTTCGACCCCGCCCAGATCCCGGTGGCGATGTCGCTCGGCTTCGACGTCGTCTCCACCTGACTGGCGGCACCCTGGCACAATGGCGACATGACGACGCTGCACTGGGCCGACGGACGCATCGAAATCCACAAGGTCGTCGTCGGGCCGTACGCGAACAACGTCTTCGTGCTGCGCTGCCGCCACACGGGGGAGGCCGTCCTCATCGACGCGGCCAACGAGCACGAGCGTCTGCTCGAGCTCGCGCAGCGGCTCGGCGTGAAGCGGGTCCTCGAAACCCACGGCCACTGGGACCACATCGGTGCCATCCCACAGATGCGCGAGGCCGGCTACGAGGTGGCGGTCACCAGCCTCGACGCGCCGATGCTGAAAGACGTCGGCTACGACGTGTTCCTCGACGACGCCGAGGTCATCGAGGTCGGCGCCGTCCGCCTGCACGCGATCCACAACCCGGGCCACACACCCGGCTCCATCTCGTTCCTCGTCGAGGGATCGCCCGTGCTGTTCTCGGGCGACACGCTCTTCCCCGGCGGTCCCGGCAACACCACGTTCGAGGGCGGCGACTTCGCCACCATCGTCGACTCGCTCGACAACAAGCTCTTCACGCTGCCGGCCCACACCGTGGTCATGCCCGGCCATGGCGTCGACACCACCATCGGCATCGAGCGACCACACCTCGCCGAGTGGGTCGAACGTGGCTGGTAGGACCGACGTCCACCGCGACCCCGTCCCCGCACCTTCGACCGCACCCGCCACCTTCGCCTCATACCTCGATGCCCGCTCTCCGGGTCTCGACGTGATTCGGGTGCTGCTCGCCGTCGCCGTCCTCGTCAGCCACACCTGGCCGCTCGGGGGGTTCGGCACTGAGCCCGGCTCACCGATCGCCCCCGGCTTCCTCACCCTCGGAGGGTTCGCCGTCGCCGGATTCTTCGCACTCAGCGGTCTGCTGGTCGGCCGGTCCGCACTCACCCGCACGCCCGCCCAGTTCACCCGGGCACGCCTTGCCCGCATCGTGCCCGGCTACTGGGTCGCACTGGCCGTCAGCGGCATCGCCCTGGCGGGGATCGGCTACATCCACGAACGAGGTGGTATCGGCGGCTTCGTGTCGCTCGAGCCGAACGGGCCGATCATGTACGTGCTCCGTGCTGCGCTCTTCCCGGTCGACTTCCAGCACGGGGTGCGCGACGTGTTTCTGTCGTCCACACCGTTCGGTCGGTCGACCGGGTCGAGCTTCATCAACGGATCGCTCTGGACACTGCCGTACGAGATCCGCTGCTACCTCGTCGTCGGCATCGTCGGTGCACTCGCCAAGACCCTCGGCGCACGCCGCACGGTGACCATCGCTTGGGCAGCGACGCTCATCATCGGCGTGCTGTACCAGCGGGCCGGAGGCACGACGGCGTTCGTGCTCGGACCGCTCACCGACCCGCAGCTCGTCACGTTCGTCTTCGTGTTCCTGTGCGGGATGCTGACAGCGGTGTGGGCCGACCGCATCCGGCTGTGGGGTCCGGTGCCGGCCGCGGCACTGCTCATCGCGCTGGTGGCGGGCCGTCACTCGCTGTTCACGGCCGAGTACATCGCGGCCGGCGCCCTGGCCCTCGTGCTGCCACCGCTGGCATCACTCCTCGGCGGGGTGGGCGCGCAGCTCCGCGGGATCGACCTGTCGTACGGCCTGTACCTCTACGCCTGGCCGATCCAGCAGCTGATCGCGATGTTCGGGCTTGCGCAACGGCCGTCGACGTTCATCGCATGGAGCCTCGTCCTGACCACCATCGCGGCGGCCCTCAGCTGGTTCGGCGTCGAGCGCCCGGCCATGCGTCGATGGGGCCGACGATGAGCGGCCCGGTCCTGCGGTACGACGAACGCCCGGACGACGACACGCCGATCCACACTGCCGACCTGCCCGACACCCCCACCCGTGACCGCAACATCGTTGCGTCGGCCTGGATCGAGGCGCCCACCGAACTACTCCACCTGGGTGACGACCTACCGGGCACGCCGACAGCGACGTACAAACGACGCATCGGCGAGTGGCTGCTGTGGCGTGCCGGCCCTGCCAACGCCGGCGACGCGCGCTACTGGGCGGCCGACCGTTCCGACCTGGCGCGCCAGATGACGTTCCGGCTGTTCCCCGACGACACCGGCGATGGCATCGGTCCGAGCGGGGTTCGGCACACCCGCTTCCGCACGTGGAAGGAAGACCTGCTCGGGCGTACGCCGCGAATCTGAGCGGGCTGCGCGTTGACACCGGGCACTTCGAGCGGTTGGCTGGAGGCGTGCAGACCATGGTCCCGACCTCGTTGCCGCAGGCACACGAGACCGGGTCGGTGCGCGCCGACGGCAGGCCGAAGCCGGGGTTTCGCGACGACCTCCGCCGCATCCCCTCGTTCCGCAACGCCGTGTCCGTGGTGTCGCTCTACGCCCAGACCGGGCTCGTCGTGTGGGCAGCTGTCCGCTGGTCGCCGTGGGCGATCGTCCCCGCATTCGTGCTCATGGGTCGGGCCCATGCCCAGTTCGCCTCGCTGATGCACGAGGCGGCCCATCGCCTGCTCTTTTCGAACCGTCGGGCCAACGACCTGGTCGGCCGCTGGCTCCTCGGCTACCCCGACTTCACTTCCACCGATGCCTACCGTCGTGTCCACATGGCCCACCACCGCCAGGAGTTCGGGCCCGACGAACCCGACATCGCCCTGTACCGCGGCTACCCGATCAGCCACGCCAGTCTCCGTCGCAAGCTCACCCGCGACGCCACGGGCCGCACCGGCATCACGCTGATGCGCGGCCTGTTCCGCAACTGGAACGCCCCCGACTCACGAGTGCGGCAAACGTTCTGGAAGATCATGGCCGTACAGGCGGTGCTGATCGCCGCTGCGGTGGCAGCCGGTCACTGGTGGGTGTACCCGGTGCTGTGGCTCGCTCCGTACCTGACGGTGTGGCGGGTCATCAATCGACTCCGCTCGATCGCCGAGCACGGGGGCATGCAGATGTCGACCGATCGCCGCGAGACCACACACACCGTGGTTCAGCACTGGCCGGCCCGGTTCCTGCTCGTGCCGTACAACATCGGCTGGCACCTCCCCCACCACGTCGACTCCGGCGTGCCGTTCCGGAACCTGCCGCGCTACCAC
>JBBDMO010000072.1:0-5190 GCA_040878255.1 Ilumatobacteraceae bacterium | reverse complement strand
GGTGCTCGACGTACGTGCAGTCAACGCCGGCGATCGGGCGGGCTACCGGCTGGTCGAGGTGGCATCGAGCGGCACACTCGCGATGGTGGGCGCCGGGTCGGCGCACGGCGTCGCCCCGTTACCCCCCGATGGTCGCAGCCCGTTCCACTTCGCCCATCGCCGCCTGGCACTGGTCGAGCCGCCGCACATGCACACCTCGATGGTGCTGGCCCCGCACGACGGCGAACAGCCCGCCGTCGGCGACCGCGTCGACGTGCAGCGGCCGCTCATCACCGTCACACCCGACGAGGTCGTATGGCAGCGGTGAGTCATCGCCGCGCCTTCCGATTGGTCGGCCCCGACGTCACCCGCGCACTCGCCCTGATCGGCGTCGTGGTCCTCAACTACCACGGCTACCTGAACGGATCGGATGCTGCGGCCCGTCCGGGCAGTTCGTGGGCGCACCGCCTGCTCGACCCGTTCGAGGGCGTGCTCGCCACGCGCTTCGCTGCCACCTTCATGCTCGTCGCCGGTGTGGGCGTTTCGCTGCTGACGGCTCGCAGCCGGGCATCGGCTGACCGGGCCGCGATCTCCGAGCACCGCTGGCGCCTGGCCCGGCGCGGGGTGTTGCTGTACGCCGGCGGGTTCCTCCTCGACTGGATCTGGCCGGGCACCATCCTGTTCTTCTACGGGGCTGCGTTCGTGATCGCCGCCGTGCTGTTCACGCTGCGCACCCGATGGCTCGTCGTCGTCGGTGCGGCCGCCGCGCTCGCTGCATCGGCGATGCAGTGGTGGGGCGTGCGTCGAACGCTGGACGGCGCGTTCCCCGACTGGCTCTTCCGCCCCGACACGCTCGAACACCGATCGCCGCGCGGGCTGCTGTTCGACACCTTCGTGAACGGCTCGCACCCGCTGCTGCCGTGGCTCGCGTTCCTGTGTGCCGGCATGGTGATCGGACGCGCGCTGCCGCAACTGGCAGTGCTGCGCGTTGCGGGTGGCGCGCTGGTGGTGACCGCGCTGACGTACATCGTGAACCACGCGGCAACGAACGGACGGGCCGACGACCTGATGGCAATCACGATGTGGTCGACCCAGCCGTACGACCGCGGACTGCTCTACACGCTTGGCACGCTGGGCACGGCCGTGACGGCGTTCTGCCTCGTGTCGTGGGTGGCCGAGCGGACCCGCGACTCGGGCGTCACACGGGCATTGCAGATGGCCGGCCAGATGACGCTCAGCATCTACGCCGCCCATGTGGCGGTCTTCTACGTCGTGGTGCGCTGGATGGAGGCCGTGAACCCCGGTCTGGGGTCCGCGCTGCTGTTCGCCGGGACGTTCTGGATCGTGGCGATCCTGGTCGGCAGCATGTGGGTGCGCTTCGCCGGCATGGGTCCACTCGAGCGCGTCTACCGCCGCTTCGGCGGCTGACCACGATCGGTCTCGCCGGTCAGAGCACCTCGTCGAACGTCGTGCATGTTGCCGGGTCGAGCGAGTCGTAGCCACGCATGAACCACGTCTGCCGCTGCTCGGCGGAACCGTGGGTCCACGAGTCGGGATCGACCCGACCCTGCGACTGCTGCTGGATGCGGTCGTCGCCGACGCCGGCGGCGGCATCGAGCGCCTCCTGGATCTCGGAGGCCGAATCGAGCTGACCGGCCGACGCTGCATCGCCCACCCAGGCGCCGGCGAAGCAGTCGGCCTGGAGCTCGAGCGCCACGGAGTACTGGTTCGCCCGGGTCGGGTCGTTCTGCTGCGCCTGGCGCACCTGATCGTTGGTACCGAGCAAGTTCTGGACGTGATGTCCGTACTCGTGAGCGACGATGTACTGCTCGGCGAGGTCGCTCGAGCGACCGACGAGCTGGTCCTCGAGCGCCACGAGGAAGTCGAGGTCGAGGTACACGCGTCCGTCGAGCGGTCAGTAGAACGGCCCCGTGTCCGACGATGCCTCGCCGCACGCTGTGGTGGTGGCACCGCTGAAGAACGTGGTCTTGGTGTCCTGGTACTGCGTGCCGAACGCGACTGGGAGCTCGCGCCGCCAGTACTCCTGCACATCGATCGTGGCACCGCACAGCACCTGCTCGAGGTCGCTGCTGCACGTGCCGTCGGCCTGGTCGGCGCTCTGGGAGCCGGTGCTGACGAGGTCGTCGCCAGAGTCGTTGCCACCGAGCACGCGGGGCAGCACCACGATGGCGATCAGGAGCAGCAACCCGAGGATGCCGCCGCCGGCGCGCATCGGAGGGAAGCCGCCGCCACCGCCACGCCCCGTCGGGAACCCGAAGCCACCGCTGCGGCCACCGCCGCCGGCGCTTCGTCGATCATCGATCATCGAGTCGTTCGACGAGCGGATCTTCGTCATGTCGTGGGCCTCCCGTGCGACGGGCCGAGCACCCGTCGGGGCGGACCGTACCCCGCGGGACGAACGACGAACCGCTGTCCGGCCAGGCGGCGCCTGATCAGGTGATGCCGCGCGCTGCGCGCCGCATGCCGCGGACACCCACTGCGCCGGCCCCGATGAGCGGCCCACGATCGCCGAGACGCGCCGGGGTGATGCGGGCGCCACGGCTGTACTCGAGCCGCGAGTGCCGGTCGAGCGACGACTGGGCGCTGTTGAAGAACGTGGCCCCGAACCCCAACGCCACCGAGCCACCCACCACCGCGAGGTCGAGGTCGAGCAGGTTGCACACCGATGCGATCGCCCGCCCGACGAGGTCGCCGGTGCGCTGCATGATCTCGTAGCTCGGCTCGGTGGGCGACCTACCGGTGATCGCCTCGATCGCTCGACCGGACGCCTCGGCTTCGAGGCACCCGCGCGCACCGCATGAGCAGCGACGGCCGTTCGGCTCGACGATGAGGTGCCCGATGTGGCCGGCGTTGCCGGTGGCGCCATCGACCAACTGGCCGTTCAGCACCACGCCACCACCGACGCCGGTCGACACCACCATCGCCAAGAAGTTGCTGTGGCCTTGCGCCGCACCCAGCCAGCCCTCGGCCAGCGCGAGCGACTTGGCGTCGAGGTCGCCGTAGACCGGCAGGCCGGTGGCCTCGGCGAGGCGGGCGCGCAGGGGGAAGTCGCGCCAGGCCGTGATGTTCAGCGGCGACACCGTCTCGGCGTTGACCGACAGCGGACCGGCGCTACCGACACCGACACACACCGGCGTCATCTGGTGGTGCTCGACGGCGCGCACCATCATCTGGTCGGCCAGCTCGGCAAGGCTCTCGAAGAGTTCGTGCTCACCAAGGGAGTGGTCGACAGGCACCTGGGCACGGTCGACGAGGTCACCGCGCAGGGTCATCAGGCCGGCCGCCATCTTGGTGCCACCGATGTCTATCGCGAGGATCAGGTCTCGCTCGGGCCGCATGCTGGGAGACCGTAGCGGGCCGCACTCACCGCGCCTGCTGCCATGCAGAATGGGCCCGTGACGACGACCGACTGGAACCCGCTGCTACGCGACGAGTTCACCAAGCCCTACTGGCAATCGCTGCAGCAGTTCGTCACCGACGAGCGCAGCCGAGCACCCGTGTACCCGCCCGCCGAGGACGTCTTCGCCGCCCTGCACCTGACGTCGTACGCCGACACCCGGGTCGTGCTGCTCGGCCAGGATCCGTACCACGGGCCGGGCCAGGCGCACGGTCTCTGCTTCTCGGTGCGCCGCGGCGTGCCGCCGCCCCCGTCACTCGTGAACGTGTTCAAGGAACTGCAGTCCGACCTCGGCATCTCGCCGCCCGGCCACGGCAACCTCGAGGCGTGGGCGCGACAGGGAGTACTGATGTTGAACACCTCCCTCACGGTGCGCGGCGGCGCTGCCGGATCGCACCATGGCAGGGGCTGGGAGACCTTCACCGACGAGGTGTTGCGCCGGGTGAACGACGCGGTGCATCCGGTCGTGTTCCTCCTGTGGGGATCGCCCGCACGCAAGAAGAAGGCACTGATCGACCTCGACCGTCACGTCGTGATCGAGTCACCGCATCCGTCGCCGCTCAGCGCGCACAGCGGCTTCTTCGGCACGAAACCGTTCAGCCGCACCAACGACGCCCTGACCGCCGCCGGCCTCACCCCCATCGACTGGCGCCTCGACCCCTGACACCCCCACGAACTTCGGCACCACAACGGGCCTCAGGCCCCACCCCGTGCCGAAGTTCTTGGGGGTGGGGGGATTTGTTGGGTGATGCAGTGGATGCCGCCGCCACCCAGGGCCAAAATGGCACCGATGTCGAGGCCGAAGGTCTCGCGGCCGGGGTACTGCTCGGCGATGATCGCGATCATGTCGGCGTCGGCCGCGTGGCCGCAGGTGGGCACCACCACGAAGCCGTTGCCGACGTAGTAGTTGAGGTACGGCACAGGGGCACGCACACCGTCTCGTTCGATGAACGCCAGCACCGGCACCTCGACCACCTCGATCGCCTCACCGCGGGCGTCGATGGCGCCACGGGCGACGCGGTGGTTCACGTTCATCCGCAACCAGTCCGGCTCGTCGGTGTCGTCGCAGCCCTGCATCACCAGGGTGCCGGGACGGGCGAAACAGGCGACGTTGTCGACATGGCCGTCGGTGTCGTCGTCGAGCGCCAGTCCGTGAGGCAGCCACAGCAGCATGTCGAGGCCCAGCGCATCGCACACCGTGACCTCGATCTCGGTCTGTGTCAGCGACGGATTCCGGTTCGGGTGCATCAGGCACTGCACGGTGGTGACCGCGGTGCCCTGGCCGTCGACGCTGATCGAGCCGCCCTCGAACACGAGCGGCACCGTCCGGACCGGGTGCCCGGCGTGGCCCGCCCACGCCCTGGCGATCGCCTCGTCGCGATCCCACGGCACGAACTTCTCGCCCCACGAGTTGAACGAGAAGTCGAGCGCAGTGCGCTGCGCCGAGTCGACGACGTAGATGGGACCCGAGTCGCGGAACCACGAGTCGTCGACCGGCAGGGCCACGACCTCGACGGCACCACCGCAGCGTTCGGCGGCGTCCTCGGCCTCGGCCGGATTGGCGATCATCGTGACAGGCTCGAAGCGGGCCATCGCCCGTGCCAGCTCGGCGTGCGCGTCGCGAGCCTCGTCGAGCAGGGCACCGGTGTACGCCGTGTCGCGCGTGGGCCACACCACCACCGTGCGCTCGTGCGGCTCGAACTCACCCGGCATGCGGGCCACGTCGGGCGCGCTCATGACGGAAACGAGGTGCTGCCGTCGATGGTGAGCAGGCGTCCGTACAGGTCGGGCCG
>JBBDMO010000071.1:0-28106 GCA_040878255.1 Ilumatobacteraceae bacterium | reverse complement strand
GGCCGGGGGGCGGCGGGATGGGACGCCCGGACGACGAGGTGGGTCGGCCGGCAGGCGGCGCGCCAGGGGCCGGGCGGGCCGGCGGGCGCGGGGCACCCGACGCAGCGGCTGCGGGCGGCATACCCGCAGGGCGCTGCGGTGCTGCGGCGGCCGGAGCCGACGGAGGCGCGGCCGCTGGTGGGCGAGGAGGCATCGGCGGCGCCGACGGCGTGGTGGGCAACGGACGTGCTGCGACCGAGCTGGGTCGGGCGGCCTCGGGCGGCGCTGGGCGTGCGCTGACGATGCGCCGGGGCTCGTCGACCTCGGGCGCGGCCGACGCGGGTGTCGGTGCCGGTGCCGGTGTCGCCGGGGCTGCCGCAGCAGGAACGACGGGAGCAACGGGAGCGGCGGGTGCCTCGACCACTGGTGCCGGGGCGGCCGGGGCCGGAGTACTGGCGACGGGGGCCGGCGACGGTGCGACGGTCTCGGCGGCCGGCGTGGCCGCCGGTGCCTCGACAACAGGCGCTGGTGCGGCTGGCGTCGGCTCCGGGGCGGCAGTGGACGCAGCCGGCGCCTCGGGCACGGTCGTGCCATCGGCAGCCTTCTTCGTGGCGGGGGCCTTCTTGGCCGCCCCCTTCTTCACGGGCTTGGCCTCCTCGGGCTGATCAGGACGCGTCAATCCGTCCCGCTCCGCGCGACGACGCAACCGATCGGCCTGTGCCTCGATGACGCTGGACGACTGGCTCTTCGCCTCGACGCCCATCGCAGAGCACAGCCCGAGCAACTCGGTGTTCGTCATGCCGAGCTCTTTGGCGAGCTCGTGGACGCGCATGTTCTTCGCCAAACCCATTCAGCCTTTCGTTGGCGTCGTACCGTCGGAAAACGCTCCGTCGGACGACAAGTCTCTCATGTCGAGTGTGGTGGTTTCGAGTGTTCGGGCCAACGTTGCGAGCGCGCCTGCCCCGACGGGGCGTCGCCATGCTCGTTCGAATCCACGCTTTTTCACCGCAAGCGGCAAGCATGCCGGACCGCAGAGCCAGGCTCCTCGTCCGGCAGCCGTGCGACTGATGACGGCGTCACCCTCGGGAGTGAGGGCGCAGCGGATCATCGAGGCCTGCGGCAGCGTGGTGCGACAGCCGATGCAGGTACGCATCGGCTGACGCCGTGTGTCAGCTCGGTGCGTCGTCGCCACCCTCCTCGGTCTCGGGAGTCGCGGCCTCGGCCTCGACCTCACTGGTGACCTCGTCTGCCTCGTCGGCCACCGGGGCGGCCTCGTCGGCCAGCGCCTCGGACTCGCCTGCGGCCTGCTCGTTCCACTCGGCCGCGCTGACGACCGAGCCGTCAGCGGCACGGAACTCCATGACGCCCTCGGCGTTCTCGACCCACTCGCCCTCGGCGTAGTCGGCTTCGTCGTCGTGGCCGTGCGGGAGCTGCGTCTCGCCACGGATGTCGACCCGCACGCCGGTGAGCCGTGCGGCGAGGCGGGCGTTCTGGCCCTCCTTGCCGATGGCCAGGCTGAGCTGGTGGTCCGGCACGATGACATCGGCCTGCGTGCCGTCATCGCTGATGATGACTTCCTTCACCTTCGCCGGCGACAGGGCCTTGGCGACGAAGTCGGCCAGGTCCTCGCTGAACGGGACGATGTCGATCTTCTCGCCGCGGAGCTCGTTGACGACCATGCGGACACGGCCACCACGGGCACCGACGCACGCGCCGACCGGGTCGACGTTGTGATCGTTGCTCCACACGGCGATCTTGGTGCGGTGTCCTGGCTCACGGGCGCAGGCCTTGATCTCGACGATGCCGTCGGCGATCTCGGGGACCTCGAGCTCGAACAAGCGCTTGATCAGGCCGGGATGGGTCCGGCTGACCACGATCTGCGGACCCTTCGCGGTCTTGCGGACCTCGACGATGTACGCCTTCACGCGAGCACCGGGCTCGGGGCGCTCGAACGGCACCTGCTCGGCCTGCGGCAGCAGGCTCTCGACACGACCGAGGTCGAGCAGCGTGTAGCGGGCGTCGGTCTGCTGGATGATGCCGGTGACCATGTCACCCTCGCGGTTCGCGTACTCCTCGAACTTGCGGTCGCGCTCTGCCTCGCGGATCTTCTGACCCATCACCTGACGGAAGGTCTGGGCAGCGATGCGGCCCATCTCCTCCTTCTTCGGCGTGTCGTCGCGCTCGTTGACCCACAGGCCGTCTTCGTCGACGTCGTACGCGGTGAAGGCGAACTCGAACGTGTCGGGGTTGACCTCGACGACGACTTCTTCGGCTGCGCCCGGCCGACGCTTGTAGGCCAGGGCCAACGCGTCGGCGAGCACCTGCAGGAGGGCGTCGACCGAGATGTTCTTCTCGTTCGCCAACATGCGAACGGCTTCGGACATGTCGAGTTGACTCATGACGCCTCCTGCGTAGCGGTCGTGGGGTTCGAGCTCTTGCTCTGCTTCTTCTTGGTGCCAGGCACCGGCTTGCCGGGCTTCGGCGCCGCGCCCCAGACGAACACGGTCTTGGCCCGGTCGACCTGGGTGTAAGGAATCGTGCGCTCGGTCAGCGCCTCGTCATCGAGACGGATGACCGCCTCGGTCTCGGTGGCCGACACGAGCGTGCCCTGGACCCGGCGGTCGTTGCCGACGCCGACGTCGCGAAGGCGGAACGCCACGGTCTTGCCGATCTCACGCTGGTAATGCGCCGGGGTGCGCAGCGTGCGCTCGAGACCAGGGCTGGTGACCTCGAGGGTGTACGAGCCCGCCATCGGGTCCTCGTGGTCGAAGTCTCGGGAGATCATGCGGGTGAGCAGGGCGATGCTCTCGAGATTGACACCACTCTCGGAGCCCGGGGGTGTGTCGATGGTGATCCGGAGCACTCCGCCGCGGAACTCGATGTCGTAGAGATCGAGTTTCAGGTCTGCGACCAGGGGAGCCACCATGCGGGTGACCGCGCTGATCGTGCTCTGCTCGCTCATCTTGGTCTCCCTTCCTGGTCGCTACCATTGGCTTTGTGCCCATTCGACAACAAAGGCGTGGACCCTGAGGCCCACGCCTTGGTGTTCGTAGAACTCAAAGACCGGTCAAGTATATCGCCCGGGGCAACCGATGGGGGCCGGTAACCTCCCGCCTCGTGCTACGCCTCTCGACCTTGTTCCTGCGCACCCTCCGCGAGGACCCATCCGATGCCGAGGTGGCGAGCCATCGCCTTCTCGTCCGTGCCGGGTACATCCGGCGTGCGGCTCCGGGTGGGTTCACGTGGCTGCCCCTCGGCTGGATCGTGTACCGCAACGTCGAGCAGATCGTGCGCGAGGAGATGGATCGCGAGGGCTTCCAGGAGGTCCACTTCCCGGCCCTGCTCCCCCGCGAGCCCTACGAGATCAGCGGCCGCTGGACCGACTACGGCGACAACCTGTTCCGGCTCAAGGACCGCAAGGGTGCCGACATGCTGCTGGCACCCACCCACGAAGAAATGTTCACCCTGCTGGTGAAGGACCTGTACTCGTCGTACAAGGACCTGCCGCTGGTCATCTACCAGATCCAGAACAAGTTCCGCGATGAGGCACGGCCGCGCGCCGGCCTGCTCCGCGGGCGCGAGTTCACGATGAAGGACTCGTACTCGTTCGACCTCGACGACGACGGCCTGCAGGTCAGCTACGACAAGCACCGCGTCGCCTACCAACGCACCTTCGATCGCCTCGGGATGCCCTACGTCATCGTGTCGGCCATGAGCGGTGCGATGGGCGGATCGGCGAGCGAGGAGTTCCTCGCGCCGCTGGCGGTCGGCGAGGACACGTTCGTGCGATGCACGACGTGCGACTACGCCGCGAACACCGAGGCGGTCCAGGTGGCTCCGCCACAGCCGTTGCCCGTGGCCGACGCCCCGGCCGCCGTGGTGCACGAGACCCCCGACACGCCCACCATCCAGACGCTGGTCGATCTCTTCAACGAACGTGACGATCTGCGCCGCCCCGACCGTGACTGGGTCGCCGCCGACACCCTGAAGAACCTGGTCGTGAAGCTGAAGCACCCCGACGGCACCTCCACGGCGCTCGCCATCGGCGTGCCGGGTGATCGTGATGTCGACATGAAGCGCCTCGAGGCGCAGGTGTCGCCGGCCGAGATCGAGCCGTTCACCGAGGCCGACTTCGCTGCCAACCCGGCATTGGTCAAGGGCTACATCGGGCCGGGCGTGCTCGGCAAGGAGCATGCGTCGGGCATCCGGTACGTCATCGACCCGCGCATCGTCGAGGGGACCCGCTGGATCACCGGGGCCGACCAGCCGGGCCGCCACGTCGCGGACTTCACCTACGGCCGCGACTTCGTCGCCGATGGCGTCATCGAGGCGGCCGAGGTCCATGGTGGCGACCCGTGCCCGCGCTGCGGATCACCGCTCGAGATCGCCCGGGGGATCGAGATCGGCCACATCTTCCAGCTCGGGCGCAAGTACGCCGAGGCCCTCGGCCTCACCGTGCTCGACCAGAACGGCAAGACGCGCACCGTCACGATGGGCAGCTACGGCATCGGCGTGTCACGCGCCATGGCGGCCATCGCCGAGATGAACTGTGACGACAAGGGCCTCATCTGGCCGCGCAACGTCAGCCCCGCAGACGTCCACATCGTTGCCACCGGCAAGCCCACCGACCCACAGCTTCCGGCTGCCGAAGCGTTAGCGGCCGAGTGCGAGGCCGCTGGACTGCGAGTGATGCTCGACGACCGCATCGGTGTGTCGCCCGGCATCAAGTTCAACGATGCCGAACTGATCGGGGTGCCCACCATCGTGGTGGTCGGCCGCGGCCTGGTCGACGGACTGGTCGAGCTGAAGGATCGTCGCACGGGCGAGCGCAGCGACGTTCCGCTGGCCGAGATCGTCGAGCTGCTCCGCTCGCTCAGCTGAAGCGCACCAGCCCCTGATCGATGACCGTGCGGTCACCGACGCTGGTGGTGAAGACGGCGACGCCGGGCTCGGTGACCCACGCCCGGACGGTGAGCGCATCGCCCGGCATGACCGGTGACGAGAAGCGGCCCTCGATGTGATGGAACCGCGTGACGTCGTTGCCAGCGAGGGCATCGAGCAGCGCCCGTCCGGTGAACCCGTAGGTGCACAGACCATGCAGGATCGGGCGGTCGAAGCCGCCCATGGCGGCGAACGACGGGTCGGTGTGGAGCGGGTTGCGGTCGCCGCTGAGGCGGTAGACGAAGGCCTGGTCGGGCGACGTCTGGAGCGTGACCTCGTGGTCGGCCACCGTTGACGGCGGCTCGTTCTGCGGGCCCGACGGTCCGCGCTCGCCACCCCAGCCGCCCTCGCCGCGGATGAAGACCGACGAGCGGGTGGTCCACAGCGGCTCGCCCGAGTCGAGGGTGATGTCGGCTTCCATGACGACGACGGCAGCCTTGCCCTTGTCGTACATCGCGACGACCCTGTCCTGGGTGGTGGCCGACGCCTCGACCGGGATCGGCCGGTGGAGGGTGATCGCCTGCGAGCCGTGCACGAGCAGCGCCGGGTTGAAGGTGCCGATGCCGGCCATCGCGCTGCGCCCCGGTGACGCCGTGCCGGAACCGGCGACGACGGCGAACGTCGGGTACACCACCTGCTGGGTGTCCTTGGTGTTCTCGGTCGTGAACGCAAGCTCGAGCTGGCCGGCACCGATGCCGACGGCGTAGAGCAGCGCGTCCTTCGACGTCCACGAGATGGTGCGCGCATCGCCGGTCGCGCCGACGGCATCAGGATTCAGAGGCATGTCATCATCATGACCGAATCGCGACGAGGGTCTCTACCCGGCCAGGCAGCATCAGCCTGTCACCCGATCAACGCGGCTGTGGCCAACCGCCGGGCGTGCCGTCCATGCCCGAGTTCTTGCGGGCCTGGGCGAGCAGTTCCTCGACGACGGGGCCGAGCTTGGTCGGGTCGTCGAGCGGTGCGTGCTTCGGACCGCGGACCCAACCCTCGGCGATCGCCAGGGTCTGGCCGCTCGCCTCGAACACCCGACCGGTGACGCCCTTCGACTCGGCCGAAGCGAGCCACGTGACGATGGGGGCGATCCAGCGCGGCGAGCGCATCTCGCGCTCCTCGTCGGTCTCGGGCGCAGGCCCGAGGCCTTCGGTCATGCGGGTGAGCGCGACCGGTGCGACGCAGTTGACCGTGACGCCGTAGCGGCTCAGCTCGAGCGCAGCGATGTTGCTGAAGGCGGCGATGCCGGCCTTGGCGGCGCCGTAGTTGGTCTGGCCGGGGTTGCCGTAGATGCCACTGACCGAGGTGGTGTTGATGATGCGGCCGTCGACCGGCTTGCCGGCCTTGGACTGCTCACGCCAATAGGCGGCGGCCCAGCGGCTGGGGGCGAACGTGCCCTTGAGGTGGACGGCGATGACGGCGTCCCACTCCTCCTCGGTCATGTTCACGAGCACGCGGTCGCGCAGGATGCCGGCGTTGTTGACGATGGCGTGGAGGTCGCCGAAGGTCTCGATCGCGGTGTTGATCAGGCGCTGGGCGCCCTCCCACGACGACACGCTGTCACCGTTGGCGACCGCCTCGCCGCCCATTGCCTTGATCTCCTCGACGACCTGCTGGGCAGGGCTGAGGTCACCACCTGAGCCGTCGATGTTGCCACCGAGGTCGTTGACGACCACCTTGGCGCCGTGTTCGGCGAGGCTGAGGGCGTGCTCGCGGCCGATGCCGCGACCCGCACCCGTGACGATGGCAACGCGGCCTTCACAGAGCTTGGTCATGACCGCATCATACGAGGGACGTCGTTCGTCACTGCCAGTTGAGCACCGGGTCAGCGTCGCCGGGCGTAACCTCGGCTGCGATGAGCGAGCATCTCTACACGGTCGACGTCGTGGTCGTCGGAGCGGGTCCTGCCGGCGCAGCAGCCGCCATCACTCTCGCCCGCGCTGGCCGTCAGGTGATGCTCATCGACAAGGCCGCATTTCCCCGCGACAAGTGCTGCGGTGACGGCCTCACCACGCTGGCCCTGCGCGAACTCGAAGAGCTCGGGCTCGACCCGGCCCAGGTGCCCAACTGGCGCACCGTCGAGGCGGCATGGCTGCGGTCGCCGTCAGGCCGCGAGGTGTGCGTGCCGCTGCCGCCCATCGGCGAGGGGATCTTCGCCGCCACGACGCCCCGGCGAGAGCTCTATGCTGCGCTGGTCGAGTTGGCCCGTACTGCCGGCGCCGACGTGCGCGAAGGGCACCCGATGGTCGACATCGACCAGCACGAGCGCCACGTCGACGTCGAACTGTCGGGCATCGGCGTCGTGCGTGCCCGGTACGTCATCGCCGCCGACGGCATGTGGTCCCCCACTCGCAAGCTGCTCGGCATCGGCGAGCCGGGGTACCGGGGCGAGTGGTCGGCGTTCCGCCAGTACGCACGTCATGTCACCGGGCCCGCCAAGGACCGCCTGTACGTGTGGTTCGAGCCCGACCTGCTGCCGGGCTACATGTGGAGCTTCCCGCTGCCCGACGGTCGGGTGAACATCGGGTTCGGCGTGCCGCGCGACGCGGCGCGCAAGGGCCGCGAGATGAAGGACCTCTGGGCCGACCTGCTCGCCCGGCCGCACATCGTCGAGGCGCTCGGCCCGGGTGTCGAGATGGAGGACCGGCACACGGCGTGGCCGATTCCCGCCGGCATCGACGAAGCCGTGCTGTCGGCCGGACGCGTGCTGTTCGTCGGCGACGCTGCGCGGGCGACCGACGTGATGACCGGCGAGGGCATCGGCCAGGCCGTGCTCACCGGACGCCTCGCCGCCGAGGCGATCCTGGTGGGTGGAGCGCTCGAACCCGCTGTCACCCGTGCCCGCTACGACACCGAGGTGCGCCATCACCTGCACGCCGACCACCGCATGTCGGTATGGCTCAGCAAGGCGCTCGCCCGTCCCCGTGGCGCACGTGGAGCGATCCGGATCGTCGGCACCAGTGCCTGGGCCCGCCGCAACTTCGCCCGCTGGATGTTCGAAGACGAGCCCCGCGCGCTCCTCCTCACCCCCACCCGCTGGCACCGCAAACTGCTCCGCCGCCCCGGCCCCTACCGCCGCGGCCCCAAGCGCCCCTGACCCGAACGCCCCTGGCCCGACCCCACCCCGAACCCCCACCCGAGTCCAGCCCGCTCGATCGAGGGTTTCGAGCGCACCCGAGGGTTTCGGCGCACCCGTCCGACACCGAGTCCCTCGATCACGGGGAGCGTCAACACGCGACCGCGAGGCGACGGGCATCGTGCACGGCGACGAGCTCGTCACACAGCCCATCGAGATCGACGAGGTCGAACTGCGTCACCCGGTCGATCTGCCAGCCGATGCGGTGACACTCCCGATCACGGCGCCGATCACTGGTGCCGCCCTCGAGGAGGAAGTGGTCGGCGTGGATGTCGATCTCGATGCCCCAGCGCAGCTCGGGAACGGCGAGGTCGAGCCGGATCCTCCGCCCGCTGGGCAGCCGCAGACCCTGCACCTGCGCCACCACCGGGACGCCGCGATCGCGCAATGCCTGGCCGAGCAGCACCTCGGGGTGCGACTCGAGCGGTCCACCCGCGAGCCGGCGAGACAGCGTCGCGACGAAGAGGACGGACCCGGGCCGCCCGGGTCGAGCAAGACGGCGTCCGATGCGATGCATCGTGGCGGCCGTGCAGTGACGGTCGTGGATGAGCTGCTCGACGACAGACGCGTGATCCTGCGGCGAGAGGTCGGCGGCGAGGTCGAAGGCGAGTCGGGGCGGGCTCGCAACGGTGATGCCGTCCGGGCGTCGAACGACATGCCACGGCTCGATGACCGTGGTCTGGCGCAGTACGACACCCTCGATCGGACCGATGTTGCTGCCGTGGGGCACGGAGAGGTGGACCTCGGGCGCTCGTCCCATCCGTCGCAACTCGATCAACGTGCCGCCCGTCGGCCCCGTGATGAACCCCTGTGGATGCGCCATGCACAAACCAACGCATCGAGCCGCCAGCGTGTCAGGTGCCGAGCTCAGGCGGTAGACGCCGCGATGCGCGATCTCGAGGACGCCGGCATCGACCAGGCGTCGTCGACGGGTGGCGCCGACCCCGGTCTCGCTGAGCATGCGTGCCGTGGCGTGCTGGTGGTGCTGGCGGAACACTGCCATCGCTGATGCAGTGAGGTCGGTCATGGTCATCCCCCGAGGGTTCGCCGTGCGGGCGGGGGAAGCCACGGGCACCGTATCGGCGCGTGCGTCGGATTCGTGACCGAGGGTCTCGGTGTCGACGGGGTGCGCCGAAACCCTCGGGTGCGCTCGAAACCCTCGATCGGGCGGGGTGGACTCGGGTCGGGGGGTGGGGGCGTGGGGGGCGGGTGGGGTTGGCTACGGTGAGACGCATGCGCACTCGCCTCACGGACATGTTGGACATCGAGCACCCGATCATGCTGGCGGGCATGGGTGGGGTCAGTTATTTCGAGCTCGTCGCAGCGGTCAGTGAGGCGGGCGGGATCGGCACCTTCGGGGCGTCGACGATGAGCGCCGAGGAGCTGCCGGTCGAGATGGCCAAGGCGCGTGAGCTGACTGCGAAGCCGTTCGGTGTCGATCTGCTGACGGCGCTGCCTGGCCAGGTCGAGCGCGGCATCCAGAGCGTCATCGACGGCGGGGCGAGCATTTTCGTGGCCGGCCTCGGCGTGCCGCGCGAGGTCATCGACCTGCTGCACGCGAACAACATCCTCGTCGGCAGCATGTGCGGCAAGGTCCGCCACGCCGTCAGTGCGGTCGCCAGCGGCGTCGACTTCGTGGTCGCCCAGGGCACCGAGGGCGGCGGGCACACCGGCACGGTGGCCACCATGGCACTCATCCCCCAGGTGGTCGACGCCGTGGGCGCGAAGGTGCCCGTGGTGGCAGCCGGTGGTTTGTTCGACGGACGAGGCCTGGCCGCGTCGCTGGCGCTCGGCGCCGACGGTGTGTGGATCGGCACCCGCTTCATCGCTACCCCCGAGGCCCGCGCGGTCAACGGCTACAAGGAGACGCTCGTGGCACTGCCCGAGGACGGCACGGTCATCAGCCGCGCGTTCACCGGCAAGACCTGCCGCGTGGTGCGCAACGAGTGGACGAACCACTACGACAAGCATCCCGACGAGCTGCAGCCGTTCCCGCAGCAGGCGATCGCGTCGGGCAAGGCGGGCGTGAACCACCTCGGCTTCCCCTCGGGCACCGTGGTCGAGGTCGACAAGGAGTTCATGCCCGCCGGCCAGGGCGTGGGTGCGATCACGAGCCTCATCCCTGCCGGCGACATCGTGCGCCAGATGATGGCCGAGGCCGAGCGCACCATCGACCGGCTCACCTCCGTCCGCCGATGACTCTCGCCGAGCACGTCGACCGAGTGTGGGACGACGAGATCGTCCCAGCGCTGCACGACTACATCGCCATCCCGAACGTCTCGGTGCTGTTCGACCCGCAGTGGGCCGAACACGGCCACATGCAACGGGCCGTCGAGCTGATCCGCAACTGGTGCGCACAGCGCGCAGTGGCGGACATGACGATCGACGTCCACGAGCTGCCCGGCCGCACACCATTGATCTTCATCGACGTCTCTGCGTTCGGTGGTGGCTCCGACGACGATCCGGTCCTGCTGTACGGGCACCTCGACAAGCAGCCCGAGATGACCGGCTGGCGCGACGGCCTCGGCCCGTGGACACCCGTGATGGACGGTGACCGTCTGTACGGCCGGGGCGGGGCCGACGACGGCTACTCGTCGTTCGCGTCGGTGCTCGCGATCGAGGCGGCGCAGGCCGCCGGTATGCGGCACAACCGCTGCATCGTCATGATCGAGGCGAGCGAGGAGAGCGGCAGCTGCGACCTGCCCGCCCACATCGAGGCGCTCGCGCCCCGCATCGGGACGCCCAGCCTGGTGCTGTGCCTCGATTCCGGCTGCCTCGACTACGAACGGCTGTGGGTCACCACATCGCTGCGCGGCCTCGCTGCCGGCGAGTTGCGCGTCGATATCCTGACCGAGGGCGTGCACTCCGGTGATGCCAGTGGCGTCGTGCCATCGTCGTTCCGCATCATGCGGATGCTGCTCGACCGCATCGAGGACAGCGCCACCGGCGAGATCCTGCTGCCCGAGCTGCACGTCGAGATCCCCGCCGACCGCGCCGAACAAGCCGCCGCCACCGCCGCCGAGTTCCCCCAGGGCAAGTCGTTCCCGCTCATCGACGGGGCGAGTCTCGCGGTGACCGAACCGGGCGCGCAGCTGCTGGCTCGCACCTGGACCCCGACGCTCAGCATCACCGGCGTGTCGGGCATCCCACCGGTCGAGATCGCCGGCAACGTGCTGCGACCGCACACCTCGTTCCAGTTGAGCGTCCGGTTGCCGCCCACCTGCGATCACACCGCTGCGCTCGCGGCGATCGAGCGTGCCCTGACCACCGACCCTCCGTACGGCGCACGAGTCGAACTGCAGCACGCGCACTCGGGTCCCGGCTGGAACGCACCCGCGTTCGAACCGTGGCTCAGTGAGGCCCTCGACGCGGCGTCCGAGCGCGAGTTCGGCGCTCCGTCACGCGCCTACGGCGAGGGCGGCAGCATCCCCTTCATGGGCATGCTCGGCGAGCGCTTCCCGCAGGCGCAGTTCGTGATCACCGGGGTGCTGGGCCCCGGCACCAACGCCCATGGGCCGAACGAGTACCTCCATGTGCCCACCGCCCGGCGCCTCACCCGTGTGCTCGCGCACGTGATCGAGGCGCACGCGTCGCGATGAGCGTGCGCCCTTCCGACCCGGTCGTCATCGGTCGCCTCCGCGAGGTCTGCATGGCGCTGCCCGAGGTGGAGGAGCGACTCAGCCACGGCGAGCCGACCTGGTTCGTGCGTGGCAAGAAGAGCTTCGTGATGACGGCCGACCATCACCACGACGACCGCCTCGGGCTGTGGTGCGCTGCACCCTCCGGCGTGCAGGCCGAGCTGATCGAGAGCGAGCCCGACCGGTTCTTCAAGCCGCCCTACGTGGGCACCCGCGGGTGGATCGGCGTGTACCTCGACGTACCCGACGTCGACTGGGACGAGGTGCGGGCGATCGTGACCGATGCCTACCGCGTGGTGGCGCCGCCGAAGCTCGCCGCGCTCATCGACCCGGCGTGAACCGCACCGGCATCGAGTGGATGCCGGCGATGAAGTTCGATGCCATCGGCTCGATGGGTCCGGCCGGCTCGAGGTCGGGCAAGCGCGTGACGATCTGGTGCAGCATCGCCTGCAACTCGATGCGCGCCACGTGCATGCCGAGGCACAGGTGCGGGCCTCCCCCGCCGAAGGCCATGTGCGGGTTGGGGTTGCGGCCGACGTCGAAGCGGTCGGGGTCGGTGAACACGTCCTCGTCGCGGTTGGCCGAGCCGTAGAACACCATCACCTTGTCGCCGGGCGACAGCTGCGTGCCGCGCATCTCGACCGGCTGCATCACTGTGCGCCGGAAGTGGACGACCGGCGTGGTGAACCGCAGCATCTCCTCGACCGCAGTGGGCACCAGGGCAACGGGGTCGGCGGCGAGGCGCGCTCGTTCGGAGGGGTGATCGAACAGGGCCTGCAACCCGGCAGCGAGCAGGTTGCGGGTGGTGTCGCCACCGGCGTTCACCAGCAGCAGGAAGAACCACTGGAACTCGCCGTCGGTGAGCCGGTCACCGTCGACCTCGGCCTGCACGAGGGCTGACGCGATGTCGTCGCCCGGGTTCGCACGCTTCTGCTCTGCCACCTGCTGTGCGTAGGTGAGCATCTCGAACACGGCCATGCCGCGCTGCTCCGGTGACGCGACGGCATCGTCGGTGGTGTGCATCAGCTCGGTGAGCTCGTAGAGGCGCTCGCCGTCGGCGCGCGGAATGCCCATCAGCTCGGCGATGAGGGCCGACGGCAGGCGGCCGGCGATGTCGGTGACGAAGTCGCACTCGCCGCGCCCGATCACGTCGTCGATGATCTCGGTCGACAGCTCGGCGATGCGGGCCGCCAGCAACTGCGAGTTACGGGGCGTGAAACCACGGCTGACCAGCAGCTTGAACCGGTCGTGCTGAGGCGGGTCCATGTTCAGCATCATCTGCCGGCCGGCAGCGAGGTTCATTTCGTCGGGCTCGGCCAGCATGGTGCCGCGCTCGTACGAGCTGAACGTGCCGGGCTGGCGGCTGACGGTGCGGATGTCGTCGTACTTCGTGATCGCCCAGAAGCCCGGCCCGTCGGCCTCGTCGTGCCAGTGCACCGGGTCGTTGGCACGCAGCCACGCGTACTGCTCCCACGGGTGCCCCCGCTCGGCAAAGGTGCGTTGTGCGACGAGGTCGATGTCCATGGTCACATCCCGTCGATGACCGCCGTGGCGGCGTCGGTGAGTGCCTGCGCGCGCAGGTCGCCTGCGAGGTTCGATGCCATCGTGTTCATCACGTAGGCGAACGCGAGGTCGCGCTCGGGCTGCGCGAACGCGACCGAACCACCGGCACCGGGGTGGCCGTACGAGCCGGGTCCGGCGTACGGCGTGAACTGGCCGTGGGTCATGAAGCCCATGCCGAACGTGGTGGGCATGATCAGGCAGAGGTCCCCCTCGCCGTCGGGCGTGACGGTGGTGCGGGCGATTTCGCGGACGGCCGGGTCGAGTAGTTGCACCCCGTTCATCGGTGTCATCGTCGCGGCGTACACCGTGGCGAGCGCCGACGCATTGGTGATGCAGTTGGCAGCCGGGATCTCGGCGGCGTGGACGTCGCGCCGGTTGAACGTGCCGTCGCCAGCGAAGGCACCGTTCAGGAACAGCGCACGGCCGCCGCGCGACTGGGGACCCATGAACATCTCGAGCATCGCTTGCACGGCGGGGTCCTCGGCCTCGGTGCTGATCGGCTTGCCGAGCAACGGCGACACGCGGTGCTCTTCGTCGTCGGGCAGGCCGATCCAGAGCTCGACCCCCAGCGGCTTCGCGATCTCGTCCTGCACGAACTGCCCGGGCGTGCGACCGTCGGTGCGGCGGATCAGCTCGCCGGCGAGCCAGCCGTAGGTGAGGGCGTGGTACCCGTGACCCGAACCGATCGGCCAATCAGGGGTCGTGTCGGCCAGGCGGGAGGTGATGGTGCCCCAGTCGAGCGCCTCCTCGATGGTGATCGGACCGTCCGGCGCGATGAGGCCGCACTGGTGGCTGAGCAGTTGCGCCACCGTGGCGTCACCCTTGTCGTGCGCAGCGAACTCGGGCCAGTACGTCGACACCTTCTCGTCGTAGGAGATCAGGCCTCGCTGCACACACATCGCAACCGCGATCGCAGTGATGCCTTTGGTGGTCGAGAAGACCAACTGCAGCGTGCTGTCGTCGTACGGCTGATCACCACCGTCGAACGAGCCACCCCACAGATCGACCACCACCTCACCGCGATGCACGATCGAGACCCCGGCCCCGACGTCCTCGCCCCGATCGAAGTTGGCCCTGAAGGCCGCCTCGACCGGCTCCCACCCTGCTGCGACACTGCCCCCGATTGACGTCATGCCGGGACCGTAGCGGTGGTGCACGCCCGGTGCGTCACTCGTGCCAGTTCAGCGCGGCTCGCATCGTGGCATCGAAGTCCTCGAAGCTCATCGACGACTTGGTGGCGATGATCAGCTCGGCGTCGGCCCCCACGGGATGGCGGAGCCTGCCGGGCTCGTCGGTCGCCGCTGCGTAGATCGCATCAGCCACCTGCTGCGCGGGGGCGGGCTCGCCGTTCACGAGCGATCGCTGGGCGGTGCGGTACCGCTGCCAGCGCTCGTACTCCGGCGAACCAATGGGCATCGCCGCCGCATGGACCGCATTGGCGCCGAGCAACGTGGCGAACTGGCCGGGCTCGACGACGCGTACCCGGATGCCGGCCTGCGAGAGCTCGAAGTGCATCGCCTCGCTGAGCGCCTCGACTGCGTGCTTGCTGGCTGCGTACCCGCCGCCGTACGGAGCACCGACCAGGCCGGCGACCGAACCGACGTTCACGATCGTGCCGCTCCCCCGGGCCAGCATGTGCGGCACCACGGCGCGCACGACCCGGATGACACCGAGCACATTCGTGTCGAACAGAGCGCGGATCTCGTCGTCACTGAGCAGGTGGACGGGCCCGAAGAGCTCGACTCCGGCGTTGTTGACCACGATGTCGAGCGAGCCGAGCGCTGCGATTGCTGCGGCCACCGCTGACTCGACCGACTCACTGTCGGAGACATCGAGCGGCAGTTGCACGATGTCGGTGCGGTCGTTGAGCAAGGTCGACTTGCCGGGTGTTCGCATCGTGGCGACGACGCGGTGCCCGCGGTCGGCGAAGGTGCTCGCGGCGAGCTCACCGAACCCGCTGCTGCACCCGGTGATCAAGACGTTGGCCATCTCAGAACAACGGGCCCTTGCTCGACACCTCGTACTTGATCGCCGACGAACCGCCCAGCATGATCCCGGCCACCGCCTCGCGGAAGGCGGCCATGTGCGGGGTCGCGAAGTGGAGGTCGAGCGCCTCCTGGTCCTGCCACTCCTCCATCACGATCGAGATGCTGGGGTCGTCACAGGCGATGGCGAACCGGTAGCTGGCGCAGCCCGGCTCTTCGAGCGTGGCCGCCGTCATGGCCGTTGCGGCAGCCGCGAAGTCGGCGGTGCGGGCGGGGTCGATCTTGAGTGTGGCGGAGATGACGATCATGGCGCCGCACCGTAGTGGGTGCGGCGCCTGCGATCGTCAGGCGTGGTCAGGCGTCGTCGACGATCTCGCGCAGCAGTTCGATCTGCTGCACGGCGTTCGGACCGACCGGGTTCACCGACAGCACGGTGACGCCGGCTTCCTTGAACGCGCCGACCCGCTCTTTCACATAACTCTTCGGCCCGACCAGGTTGGCGAGCTCGAGCCACTCGCCCGGCAGGGCGGCCGCAGCCTCGTCCTTCTTGCCCTCGAGGTACAGGTCCTGCACCTCGCCGGCCTCCTTCTCGTAGCCGTACGCGCATGCGATGTCGTTGTAGAAGTTCTTGCCGCGTGCGCCCATGCCGCCGACGTACAGCGCCATGTTGGGGCGGCCATAGTCGAGGATCTTCTTCTGCGCGTCGCCGACGAGGTCGTCACCGATGGCCAGCATGCCACCTGCGGCAATGTCGAGCTGCTTGCGGCTGGGGTCACGCTTGGCGAGGCCGGCCTTCAGCTGCGGGCCCCACACGTTGTGGTACTTCTCGGGGATGAACATGATCGGCAGCCAGCCGTCGGCCAGTTCGGCCGTGGCCTCGACGCTGCGGTCCTTGAGGCTCGCCCACCAGATCGGGATGTCGCTGCGGAGCGGGTGGTTGATGATCTTCAACGGCTTGCCGAGGCCCGTGCCCTGGCCGGGGGGAAGCGGCGCCTGGAACGTCTTGCCCTGGTAGTCGAACTTCTCTTCGCGCTTCCAGATCATGCGGCAGGCCTCGATGTACTCCTTGGTGCGCTGCATCGGCTTCTCGTACGGCACGCCGTGGAAGCCTTCGATGACCTGCGGGCCCGAGGCGCCGAGGCCCAGGATGAACCGCCCGTCGCTGACGTAGTCGCAGCCGGCCGCGGTCATGGCCATCAGCGCCGCAGTGCGGCTGTAGACGTTGACGATGCCGGTGCCGATCTCGACCCGCTCGGTCTTGGCGGCGAGGTAGCCGACCTGGCTGATCGCGTCGAAGCTGTACGCCTCGGCGATCCAGACCTGGTCGAGGCCGACCTTTTCGAGGTCGACGACCCGTTGCACCGCCTCCTTGAACCCGCCGG
Source organism: Ilumatobacteraceae bacterium (assembly GCA_040878255.1). GTDB lineage: Bacteria > Actinomycetota > Acidimicrobiia > Acidimicrobiales > Ilumatobacteraceae > VFMC01. Next base: position 11,488 of record JBBDMO010000071.1, on the reverse strand, counting down.
CGTAGTTGATCATCATCGAGAGCTTCATGGCATGTCCCCTTGTGCGGCCGTCTTGCTCGCCGACGTTACGTGACCCTGGTTGAGGTTCCCTGATCGAAGGCCTTCGAGGTCGAGGGTGACGTACCGGTAGCCGGTCGCCTTCACCGCATCGACGACCTCGTCGCGACGCTCGATGACCTGAGCCAATCGGTCGATCGGCACCTCCATGCGGGCCGTGTCGCCGTAGTGGCGAACACGCAGTTCGACGAAACCCAATCGCTTCAGCGCCGCCTCGGCCCGGTCGACCTGCGACAGCAGCCCCACCGACACCTCGGTGCCGTAGGGAATGCGGCTGGCGAGGCACGCTGCCGCAGGCTTGTCCCACGTGCGCAGACCGAGTGCATGCGATGCCTGGCGGACGAGGTCCTTGGTGAAACCGGCGACGACGAGCGGGAACTCGGCACCCTGCTCGAGCGCAGCCCGCTGGCCGGGCCGGTGGTCACCGAGGTCGTCGACGTTGACACCGAGCACGACGGTGGCACGCTCGGCAGCGGCGATGGGCCCCACCACGTCCATCAGTTCGGCCTTGCAGTGATAGCAGCGGTCGATGTCGTTCAGCCGGTATGCCGCCCGCTCCATCTCGTGGGTCTCGACCGGCGTCCAGCGCAGCCCCCACTCGGCTGCCAGCGCACGGCAATCGGCCTCCTCGTCGCCTGCCAGCGAGGGTGACACGGCCGTGACGCAATGCGCTGCGTCACCGAGCGCACGCTGTGCAACGACGGCGAGGAAGGCGGAATCGGCACCACCGCTGAAGGCGACGACCACACGGCCGAGGCCACGCAGGTGCTGTTCGAGCGCGTCGATGCGGGAGGCGATGGCCGGGTCGGCCACAGGGGGAACGCTCACCCCGATGACGCTATCCCACCACCCTGCACGGTGGCGTTGGACGACGGGATTGCGATACTCGCTGCCGTGAGCAGCATCGTCGTGTCCGAGTTGGCGTACGCACCCCCGGGGGCCGATCAGCTCTTCTTCGACGTCAGCTTCGGTGTCGCGCCGGGCGAGCACGCAGCGCTCGTCGGCGCGAACGGGGTCGGCAAGAGCACGATCCTGCGCATCCTGACGAGCGAGCTCGAGGCAGATGACGGTGCGACCGCCGTCGGCGGCACGATGCTGTCGATGACCCAGGACGTCGGCATGTCGCGTCCCACCGACACCCTGCGCGAGATGCTGATCGAGGTGGCTCCGCCGCAGTTGCGCACCGCCGGCCGAGCGTTGGTGGCAGCCGAGCGCGCTCTCGCCGACGGCACCGACGATGGCATGGGGTACGCAGCGGCACTGGCCGATTGGGGCGACCTCGGCGGCTACGAGCTCGAGCAGCGGTGGGACGCCGCAGCGCACCGGAGCGTGAAGACCAGGGTCGACGACATGTCGCGTCGGCTCGTGTCGGAGCTGTCGGGTGGGGAACGAAAGCGCCTGGTGCTCGACCTGCTGCTCACCTCGGGCGCCGACGTGCTGCTGCTCGACGAGCCCGACAACTACCTCGACATCCCCACTCGCGGGTGGCTCGAGGAGCAGATCCGGCAGTGTCGATCGACGATCCTGATGGTCAGCCACGACCGCACGCTGCTCGAGCGAGTCGCTACCAAGATCGTGGTCATCGAGGGCTCGGGCAGTTGGACGCACGGTGGGTCGTACACCACGTTCCCCGACGCCCGAGCCAAGCGCCAAGAGTTGCTCGGCGACGATCTGAAGCGTTGGAACGACGAGGAGCGCCGCCTGTTCCAGCACATGAAGGTGATGAAGACGCGCGCCGCGCAGAACTTCAAGAACGCGACCAAGGCGAACGCTGCCGAGACCCGCTGGGAGAAGTTCGTCGCGGCGGGCCCTCCCCCGCCTCCGGTGCCCGACCAGCAGATCCGCGTGCGGCTCCGTGGCGCCGACGCGGCCCGGCGTGTCGCGAAGCTCGACCAGGTGTCGATCGGCAACCTGTTCCTGCCGTTCTCCGACGAGGTGCACCACGGCGAACGCGTCGGGTTGATCGGGCCGAACGGCACGGGCAAGAGCCACCTGCTCGGCGTGCTGGCCGGCACGGCATCACCCGATACGGGCACGATCCAGTTCGGGCCGCGCACGTCGGTCGGCACCTTCACCCAGATCAACGACCGGCCCGACTGGCGCGGCCGCCAGTGCTTCGAGATCGTGCGCGACCGGTTGTTCGACGACGAGAAGTCGATGAAGGCGCTGGCTCGCTACGGGCTGCGCAACAACGCCCGCCAGGAGTTCCAGACGCTCTCCGGTGGGCAGAAGGCCAGGCTCGAGATCCTGTGTCTCGAGATCGAGGGCCACAACGTGCTGCTGCTCGACGAGCCCACCGACAACCTCGACATCGAGTCGTCAGAGGCACTCGAACAGGCGCTCGAGGGTTTCGAGGGCACGGTCGTCGCAGTCAGCCACGACCGCACGTTCCTGGCCGGTTTCGATCGCTTCGTGATGATCACCGACGACGGGGCCGTGTTCGCCCTCCCCGACTTCGACCTGGCGATGCAGGCGCTGGCCGAGCCCGATCGGGTGGCCGGGTTGCGGCTGGCCAAGGACCTCACGGCCCCGTGACCCGACGTCAGCGGGCGGCTCAGCGGTCTTCGACGTAGCGACGGATCGTGGCCTTGCGGCCCTTGATGGTCGACTTGCGCAGCGTCTCGACCACATCGTCGAGCGACTCGTCCGGTACGCCCACGATCGAGAAGTGCTCCGAGATCTTGATCGGCCCGATCTGGCGGCCGACCAGGTTGGTCTCGTTGGCGATGGCACCGACGAGATCCTGCGGACGCACGCCGTCCTTGCGCCCGACGCCGATGTAGAGCCGACCAGTGCCAGAGCTGACAGCGCCCTTCTCGTACGAGCCGCGCTCGGGGCGGTCACCCTGGGGACGGTCACGCTTCTCCCATGGCTTGTCACGGCCGGGACGAACGTCCTGCTTCGGCCGCTCGGGCCGCGCCGACGCGTCGGGGATCTCCTTCTCGTCGAGCGTGCCGCCACCCGACTCGTGCACCAGGCGAACCGCGGCGAGCGCGATCTGGGTGACGTCGAATTCGGAACCGAGCGCCTCGATGACCGGAGCGAACCGGTCGAGGTCGTCGGTCTGCAGGGCATCGCGCAAGGTCGCGATGGTGACCTCGATCTGCTTGGCGCGCAGGTCGGCGACGGTGGGGACCTTCTCGATCGCGATCTTCTGCTTGGTGAGCCGCTCGATATTGGCGAGCAGCCGCTGCTCGCGCGGTTCGGCGAGGGTGATGGCGACGCCTTCTCGCCCGGCACGGCCGACACGACCGATGCGGTGCACATAGGCCTCGGGGGCCGACGGCACGTCGTAGTTGACGACATGAGTGAGCGAATCGATGTCGAGGCCACGGGCGGCGACGTCGGTGGCCATCAGCAACTCGGCGGTGCCATTGCGGACACGAGCCATGACGCGGTCTCGCTGCTCCTGGCTCATTCCGCCGTGCAGGGCCTCGGCCCGATAGCCGCGACCGTTCATCGTCTCAGTGAGCTGGTCGACCTCGTCGCGAGTGCGGCAGAACACGATGGCCGCGGTGGGCGTCTCGACGTCGAGGATGCGGCCGAGCGCTGCAGCCTTGTGGAAGCGCTGCACGACGTACGCCGTCTGGCGGATCTTCGGTGTGCCGGCGAGCGAGGTGTTCCCGGCCGCGATCTGGATGCGCAGCGGGTCGCGCAGGTAGCGCTTCGCGATCGATGCGATGCGCGGCGGCATCGTGGCCGAGAACAGCACGGTCTGGCGACTCGACGGTGTGGCCTGCAAGATCGCCTCGAGGTCTTCGGCGAAGCCCATGTCGAGCATCTCGTCGGCCTCGTCGAGGACCACCACCTGCACCTGGTCGAGCGGCAGCGACCCGCGGTTGATGTGATCGATCGCTCGGCCCGGCGTGGCGACGAGAACGTGCACACCGGCATTCAGCGCCGAGAGCTGACGCCCGATCGGCTGGCCGCCGTACACCGGCAGCACCTTGGCGCCGAGGTCGCGCCCGTACTTGTACATCGCCTCGGACACCTGGACAGCGAGCTCGCGGGTGGGGACGAGCACCAGCGCATACGGCACCGGACGGCCCGAGACCTCGGGCATGCGGTGCAGGATGGGGAGCGCGAACGCCGCTGTCTTGCCAGTTCCCGTTGCGGCCTGACCGACGAGGTCGCGGCCCTGCAGGAGCAACGGGATGGTCTCGGCCTGGATGGGCGTCGGCTCTTCGTATCCGAGCCGGCCGAGTGCGGTGAGCAACTCGGGACGCAGGCCGAGATCGGCAAAGCCGATCGCAGCCTCGTCGTGAGAGTCCTGGGTGGATGGGGACCCGTCGGTCTCTGTGGGTTCGTTCATGGCTCGTACGAGGGTAACCGGGTGCGACCGGTCACCCTCGCCACAGCAGTCGCCGTCTCAGAGACGGGCGAAGCGTCGCGCTGCCAGCGAGATGAACACCACCAGAATGCCGACCGACCACAGGATCGAGCGGAACACGAACCACGAGGTCGAGTGCCCGAGGAAGACCTCGGCATCGGGCCCGAGCACGAGGGCGCGGACCGCACCGACCATCGCCGTGACCGGCTGGTTCTCGGCGATCGGCTGCAACCAGCCCGGCATCGACGCGACCGGCACGTACGCACTCGACACGAAGATCAGCGGGAACACCGAGAACGAGATGCCCTGCGCAGCCTGGCCGCTACCGGCGACGAGGCCGAGGAAGATCTGGAGCCATGCGAATGCGATGGCGAACAGGGTGCACAGCGCGAGCGCGAGCAGCGCCGGGCCGATGCCGTTGTGGATGCGGAAGCCGACGATGAAGCCGACCACGAGTGTCACGAACGTGCCCCAGGTGATGAGCGCGGTGTCGGCCATCGAGCGGCCGAGCAGCAGCGCCCAGCGCGGCACGGGCAGCGACCGGAGGCGATCGAACATGCCCGTATCGATATCGTCGGCCACGCCGACGGCGCCGCTCGAGAACAGGCCGCTGACGGCGCACAGGGCCGGGATGAGCATGTCGACGTAGGCAACCGGGCCGACGGCGATCGCACCACCGAAGACGAACCGGAAGATCAGCAGGAACATCGTCGACGTCACGGCGTTGACGATCAGGAGCTGCGGCGTACGGATGAACTGGCGGATCGTGCGACCGGCGTAGGTGTTGGCGGTGGCCAGCGCCGTGGGCGGCGAGGTGGGCGGTGCGAGGTGCAGGGTCATGCGGGGGCTCCGGTGAGGGCGAGGAAGACCTCGTCGAGGGTGGGTCGGCGCAGGCCGATGTCGTCGAGCTCGATGCCGGAATCGCTGATCGAGCGAACGGCATCGGCGAGTCGGTTGGTCCCCTCGACGACCGGGACGGCCACGCGGCGGCCCGGCTCGTCGACGTGGGGTGGCTCCTCGCCCAGCGGGGCGAGGAGTCGGGTGACGGCAGCGAGGTCGGCGCTGTGCGCCACGCGGACCTCGACCATGTCGCGGCCTGCCCGGTCCTTCAGCTCGTGCGGTGTGCCCGTGGCGATGGTGCGGCCATGGTCGATGATGATGACGTGATCGGCCAGTTGGTCGGCCTCTTCGAGGTACTGCGTGGTGAGCAGCACGTCGGTGCCGCCGGCCACGAGCGACCGGATCGAATCCCACAGCTCCATCCGGGTGCGCGGGTCGAGGCCGGTGGTCGGCTCGTCGAGCAGCAAGATCTTTGGTGAACCGACGAGGCTGGCGCCGAGGTCGAGCCGTCGGCGCATGCCGCCCGAGTAGCCCTTCACCTGGCGATCTGCGTCGTCGGTGAGTGCGATCTCGTCGAGCACCGCGGCAGCGGCGGCCTGAGCGGCCTTGGTGCCATGGCCGAAGAGACGGGCGATCATGACGAGGTTCTCGCGGCCGGTGAGCGCCGGCTCGACCGCGGCGGTCTGGCCGGCCAGCCCGATGACCCGACGGACCTGCTCGGGGTGGGCGATCGCATCGATACCGGCAACCTGCAGCGAACCCGAGTCGGGGCGCATCAGGGTGGCGACCGCCTTCACGAACGTCGTCTTGCCGGCGCCGTTGGGGCCGAGGACGGCCGTGACCTTGCCGGCGGGTGCCGTCAGGTCCAGTCCGGCGAGGGCATGCACGTCGCCGTAGTGCTTGGTGAGGCCGACGGCTTCGATGGTGGGGGATGTCGTCACGGCTGCGACTCTGGCACAGCCGTGTGGTGCTGCGGCGTACCACCCGTTCATGTCACACGGCTGTGCCAGGGTGGTCGCCGTGACCGATCCGAACCGACCTCTCGCCGAGCAGCACCTGGCCACCGTGCTGCATCGTCTCGCCGGTCCAGAGGCCACACCGCGTGGCGACCAGATCGAGGCGGTGGCAGCCGTCATCTCACCGGCCGCCCGCGTACTCGTCGTGCAGGCCACGGGGTGGGGGAAGTCGGCCGTCTACTGGGCGGCCACGTCGGCGTTGCGCGCGCAGGGTAGGGGCGCCACGTTGGTCGTGTCGCCGCTGCTCGCCCTGATGCGCGACCAGGTCTCGGCCGCCACCCGGGCCGGGCTGCGCGCCGCCACCATCAACTCCACGAATATCGACGAGTGGGACCCGGTGTTCGCAGCGCTCGATGCCGATCAGCTCGACGTCCTGCTCGTGTCTCCCGAGCGGTTGGGCAACCCACGCTTCGCCGCACGGCTCGACGCGCTGATGGCCCGGGTCGGCCTGGTCGTCATCGACGAGGCGCACTGCATCAGCGACTGGGGGTTCGACTTCCGGCCCGACTACCAGCGGCTGGCGCGGGCACTCCTGACGACACCGACGGCCGCCGTGCTCGCCACCACAGCGACGGCGAACGAGCGGGTCACGGCCGACGTCGAACGCCAGCTCGGCGCAGGCACCGTCACGTTCCGGGGCACGTTGGCGCGTACGTCGCTGCGCCTCTCGGTGGTCACCGGCCTCAGCCCGATCGAGCGGTACGCCTGGGTGGCCGATGCACTCGCCACGCTGCCGGGGTCGGGCATCGTCTACGTACTCACCGTCGCCGAGGCAGAGCGGCTCGCCGCCTTCCTCCGGTCGTGCGGGTTCGAGGTCGCTGCCTACACCGGCGCACTCGAGGCCGATGCTCGGGTCGACGTCGAAGAGCGCCTGCGCCGTAACGAGGTGAAAGCGGTGGTCGCCACGTCGGCGCTGGGCATGGGATACGACAAGCCCGACCTGGGGTTCTGCCTCCACGTCGGATCACCCTCCACGCCGGTGGCGTACTACCAGCAGGTGGGCCGCGCCGGTCGAGCGGTGGCCCATGCCGAGGCGGTCCTGCTCGCATCCGAATCCGACGAGCGGATCTGGGAGTACTTCGCCACTGCATCCGTGCCCGACCCCGACGACGCCGATCGTGTGCTGGGCGTGCTCGCCGATGCACCGGCATCGCTCGTCGAGCTCGAGTCCCGCACGGGCGTGCGGCGTGGCCGGCTCGAGACGCTGCTCAAGATCTTGGCCGTCGACGACGTGGTGGCCAAGCAGGGCACGGCGTGGGCGGCCACCGGCGCGCCGTACGTGCACGACGTCGAGAAGTGGGCGCTGCTTGCTCGGGTGCGTCGGGACGAGGCGGACATCATGCGCCGGTACGCCCACGGCCAGGGCTGCCTGATGGCCTACCTGCAGCAGGCGCTCGACGACCCGTCACCGTCGCAGTGCGGCCGCTGCTCGGTGTGCACGGGCGAGCTTCCCCCGCCTGGTGACCGGCCGTCGGGCCCGAGCATCCTCGCAGCCCGGTCGTTCGTCCGTGGCGACGACGTGGTGCTCGAGCCGCGCAAGCTCTGGCCGAAAGGCGTCGGCCGATCCGGCCGCATCAGCGGGCTCGCCGAGGGCCGCGCACTGGCGTTCGCCGACGATCCGGGTTGGTCGGCCGAACTGTCGGCATGGCGGGCCAGCCGTGCTGCCAACGTGCCGCCCGACCTGCTCGACGGGATGATCGAGGTGCTGCGGCGCTGGTCGAAGGTCTGGCCGCAGCGGCCGGTGGCAGTGGTGCCTGCCGCAGCGCCCGGGGCCGACATGGGGGCGAACCGGCTGTTGGCCGAACACGTGGGGCGCATCGGCACATTGCCCGTGCTCGACGTGTTGTCGTGGGACGGAGGCACCGCCCCGGCCGATGCATCGAGCGCACCGGTGGTGGCCCACCTCGAACGGTCGATCCGGCTGGAAGCAAGCGATCCGCCGCCTGCTGGACCGGTGCTGCTGTGTTCGACCACCATGCGATCGGGTTGGGCACTCACGGTGTGTGCTGCGCTGTTGGCTGATGCCGGGTTCGGTCCGGCGATGCCGCTGGTGGTGCATCGCCTCCCCTGACTCGGTCGATGCTGTGGCGATGCGCCCAGGCGCCGCCACCCGCGAGCGCCACGAGCACCGGCCCGAGGACCCACGCGCTGGCGCCGCCCGGCGATGCAGCGGCGAGCAGTCGGGCGGCGAGCCATGCGACGGCGGTGGCGCCGAGTACGACGACGATCCGGCGCGTCCACCGTCGGCGCATCACGGACGACCACCGTGCACCCGGTGGCGCCACCGTGGCCGCCGCCATGCAGGTGTGCATCCCGAGGAACGAGATTGCAACCACGATCATCCACGGCGAGGTGACGTCGTCGACGACCCAGGTGTGGTGGACCAGCAGCACCACCATGGCGAGCAGGCCGACGTGCGAGTCGGGCAGCAGCGCACAGCCCAACGCCAGCGGCACCATCAGCAGCACCATCGCCGGGGCGACGGCTGACGCGGCGCTCGAGATCGCGCCGAGCGCCACCAGCGGAAAGGCGAAGGCTCCGGCGCGCAGTACGAGCTGGTGGCGACCGAGCGCAACGAAGCGCTCGGCGGCGTCGAGTCCGAGGTCGTTGCTCATCGGCGAGCCAGTCGCGGCGCACGGGCGCGCCGATGGATGTCGCGCATGACCTCGTCGAGGCTGCCGGGCCCGCGCCACTGCACGACCGGGATGCCGATCTCCTGCACGATGCGGACCTCGCGGCGCCGTTCGAGCAGGCGGATCCGCCAGGCGAGACCGATCGCCGGATCGGTGTCGTCGTCGGCGACGATGCCGGGCGGCAGTGTGTCGACCACCGCGACCGAGATGCCACGGCGCGCCAACGTGTTGGCACGCTCGAGCGCCTTCGGTGACACGAGGGGCGACAACATGATGACCAGGGAGCCCGACTGGAGCGCGAGGCGACCGCCGTCGTCGTAGCCCACCGTGCCGGGCTCGATCGAGGTCAGCCTGTCGAGGATCCGCCGCAGCTGCGGTGTGCCCGTGGCCGCCGGCACCCCGGCACCCCGCGACCCGATGATCTGCAGGGCGACACGGTCGCCGCGGCGGAGGTGGTGCTCGGCGATCGCGCCGGCCGCTCGCACCGTCGTGTCGAGGCTCGAGGCGCGACCGTCGATGCCCTCGCTGGTGCCCACATCGCTGAACGCGTCGACGAGCAGGACGACGAGGCGGTCCTGGTCGGACCAGGTGGTGGTGACGTGCAGCTCACCCGTGCGCAGCGAGCGTGGCCAGTGGATCCGCCGGAGCCGATCACCGTGCTGGAACGTGCGGATGCCGGCGAACTCACCACCGTCGCCGACCCGCGGTGAGCGGTCGAGACCGACGAGGCCATCGGCGTGCACCGGGGCCGACCGGGCGTCGAACGTGGCCGGCAGCGGCAGCGTGGCGATGACGGCTGGCCCGCTGGGCCGGGGCGCCCAGCGGAAGGCTGCCCATGCGCTGCTGAGCACGACCGTGGCCGGGCCGAGGGTGCGTGTGCCCCAGCGCGTCGAGCGCACCGAGATCTCGATCGGTTCCTCGCCCGACGCGCCGGGCAGCGAGACGGCCGCAGCGACTGCACCGGTCACGGGTCGCAGTTCGAGGAAGGCGGGCACGTCGAGGGCGATGCCGACGGTGTCGGCTCCGGCCGGCTGATCGGTGATGATCACGTGCCATGTCGTCGCCTCACCCTCGCGGAGCACGCGATGGTCGAGCCGCTGGACGACGGTGGGCGTCCCGTACGGCCTGGTGAGGACCGACCACGCGGCGATCACGAGCAACGGCGTTGCGATGACCACCAGGTCGGGCCGGCGAGTGAGCGCAGCGACGCTGACCGTGGCGAGCCCCACGGTGGCAGCGCGCACGTGCGCGATGGTGGGTGCCCAACCATGGGACGTGGTCATGCGGTCGGTCCCCCGCCGGCAGCCGACGGGGTCGGCACGGTACCGAGGACCGAGGCGGCGACGGAGGCCCCCGACGCACTGCTCATCCAGAGCTCGGGTCGCACGGTGATGCGGTGGGCGAGCACGGCGGGGGCGACAGCCTTGACGTCTTCGGGCGTCACGTAGTCGCGGCCGGCGATGACAGCGAGCGCGCGCGACGTGAGCAAGAGCGCCAGCGCGCCGCGCGGTGATGCACCCATCAGGACGTGCGGGTGGGTACGGGTGGCGGCGGTGAGGTCGACGCAGTAGCGGCTGATGGTCGGATCGACCACCACCGTCTCGACCGCAGCCTGCATCGCGAGGACCGTCGGGGCATCGGTGATGGCGCGGAGCTCCTGGGCCTCCTGGCGCCGGCCCACACGCCGGTCGAGCACCTCGACCTCCTGGTCGAGCGTCGGGTAACCGAAGCTGATCCGCAGGAGGAAGCGGTCGAGTTGCGCCTCGGGCAGGGGGTACGTCCCCTCGTATTCGACGGGGTTGGCCGTGGCGAGCACGTGGAACGGCGGCGTCAGCGGAAAGGTCTGGCCCTCGACGGTCACCTGCCGTTCCTGCATCGCCTCGAGCAGGGCGGCCTGCGTCTTCGGCGGCGTCCGGTTGATCTCGTCGGCCAGCAGCAGTCCGGTGAACAGCGGACCGTGACGGAACGCGAACTCGGCACTGCGCTGGTCGTAGACGAACGATCCCGTGAGATCGGCAGGGAGGAGGTCGGGGGTGAACTGCGCACGCGTGAACGACAGGCCCAGCGTCTGCGCGAACGATCGAGCCGCCAGCGTCTTGCCGAGGCCGGGCAGGTCTTCGATGAGGACGTGTCCGCCGGCGAGGATGCCGCTGAGGACAAGGGTCAGCGCGTCGCGTTTGCCGACCACGGCGCGGCCGACCTCATCGAGCACCTCGTGTGCGAGGCGTGACGCGTCGGCAAGGTCGAGGGGGTGGTGGGACGACATGATCGTGCTCGTTTCAGAGGGCTTCGATACGGGACAGGATGGAGGGCAGGAATCGGGGGTCGGCCCACTGCTGACGAGACGGCGGGCTCTCGACGAAGTCGTGGAGGTCGGCCCCCAGCAGCGCTGCCGCCTGCGCGGGCTGCGCGACTCGATCGACCAGATGCTCGGCGAGCAACCGGTCGTCGATGACGGCGACGAGGGTGGCGTGCACCAGGTGGTCGCTGCCGAGCGCACCGGCCGAGCCGAGCCGGCGCTTGAGGACGCCGACCCGAGCATCGGCGGCAAGGCCTGAGCCGTTGCCCTCGCGGGTGGTGCGCCAGTCGACCGGGGCGGCGATGTCGGAGAC
>JBBDMO010000070.1:0-5358 GCA_040878255.1 Ilumatobacteraceae bacterium | reverse complement strand
TCAGACGAACTTCAGGACGCCGCGGATGTTCTTGCCACCGTTCATGTCGGCGTACCCCTCGTTGATCCCCTCGAGCGGGTACGTCTTGGTGACGAGGCCGTCGAGGTCGAGGAGGCCCTGGGTGTAGAGCTCGAGGAGCTTCGGGATGTCCTTGCGCGGGTTGGCCGAACCGAACAGCGAGCCGATGAGCTGCTTTTCGTACACCGTCAGGAACACGGCGGGGATGGCAATGGTGCCCTCACCGACCGGGTGGATGTTGGTGACGACGATCTTCGAGCGCTTGCCGCCGAGCCAGAACGCCTCGCCGAGCACATCGCCGTTGCCGACACCACAGGTCATGATGACCTTGTCGAAACCACGGTTCCAGGTGCTGTTCTCGAGGTCGCCCATCGCATCGGCAATCGAGCCGTACGCGTGGGTGGCACCGAACTCCATCGCCTTCTCACGCTTGAACTCGACCGGGTCGATGGCGGCGACCACGCGGGCACCGGCGAGCTTCGCACCCTGCACGGCGTTCGCACCGATGCCACCGACGCCGACCACCGCGACGGTGTCGCCCGGCTCGACCTTGGCCGCATAGACCGCCGAACCCCAACCGGTGACGACGCCGCAACCGAGCAGGCACGCCTTGTCGAGCGGGAGATCCTTCTCGATCTTGATGCAGCTCGCCTCGTGCACCACGGTGTGGTGGGCGAAGGTGCCGAGCGCACCGATGCCGAGCATCAGGTCCTGGCCGCCGGAGGAGTGGTGACGAGCGGTGCCGTCCGAGATCTGCATGCCGGTGGCGGTGGCGCCGCCCAGGTCACACAGGTTCGAGTGGCCCGATGCACAGCTGGGGCAACGGCCGCAGGCGGGCACGAAGCCGAAGACGACGTGGTCACCGGGGACGACCGAGAACACACCGGGGCCGACCTCGAGCACCACACCGGCGCCTTCGTGGCCTCCGATCAGCGGCGGCTCGGGTGTCGCACCGGCGAGGTCACCTGTCACCAGGTGCTCGTCGCTGTGGCACATGCCGCTGGCGTGGATCTCGACGAGCACCTCGCCGGCCTTCGGGCCGTCGAGCTCGATCTCCTCGACGCTCCACGGCTTCCCGCGCTCCCACAGAATTGCTGCCTTGGTCTTCAACGTGTGACCCCCCTGGTCGGACGACGAACAATCGTGACCATATCGCAGGTGGCGATCAGGCGCGCAGGCCGAGCACGGCCGGTGGATGACTGTCGCCGACCAGTTCGACCACCTGCACCGCACGGGTGAGCGAGACGTACAGCAGACGGGCGCCACGTGCGGTGCCGTCGAGGATCTCGTGCGCGTTCACGATGACGACCCCGTCGAACTCGAGGCCCTTCACCGCCTCGGGGCCGAATACCGGCACCTCTCCGTGGGCCAGGTGCTGGGTGCGCTGCACCGCGGTGAGGCCTGCCGCAGCCAGCGCCTCGGCAACCAGGTCGGCGAGGTGGTCCGGCGCGACCACGCCGGTGTTCGGATGCCGGTGTCGCATGGCGCGCACCGACTCTGCGACCGCGGCGCGCAGATCGGTGGCGACACGCACGGCCGGTGGCTCGCCGTCGACGCGCACGCTGGTGCTCGCCGCCGTGCTGACGCCGGTGAGCGGCAGGAGGCGGTTCGCGACGTCGAGGATGGGGCCGGGCACGCGGTAGCCGATGGTGAGGTGGGCCACGGTGCCCGTGGCGTCGCGGCCGCAGGCGAGGTGGCCGAGCGCTGTGTCCCAATCGGTCTGGCCGGCGGGCGTGGTGCTCTGGGCGAGGTCGCCGAGGATCGTCATCGAGCCCGACGGGCTGCGCCGGCCGATCACCCGCAGCGCGACCGCCGAGTGGTCCTGCGCCTCGTCGACCACGACGTGGCCGAAGGTGAACGGGGTGCCATCGAGCATCGTGTTCGCCTCGTCGACGAGCAGTTGGTCGGCGGCCGTCCACCGCCGCTTGCTGCCACCGGGGCCGAAGCCCTGAGCCATGAGCACGCGATCGACCAGCTTCACCGGCTGCATCGCCGGCCAGCAGCGCTGCAGCACGCTGCGCAGCACGTCCATCTTCGAGTAGGCGCCGTCTTTGCCGGTGCGCTGCAGGAGGACGCGATCGATGATCGGCTTCAGCGATGCGCGGCGCTTGTTCACGGGCTGGTTCGCGTCGAGCGCGAGGCGGATCCACTCGCTGATCTCGTCGGCCTCGAACACCAGCGTTCGCGCGCCGAACGGCTGGCGCACCGCCTCGGTGGGAACGGTGACATGCGCGGTGCTTGCGGCCTCGAGCGCCGCGAGCATCTCGGGCGATCCCTTCACGCGGCGTGCCTCGACGTCGTCGGTGCCGGCCAAGGTGGGCAGGCGCGGGATGCACAGGTCGAGCACGGTCCTCTGCTGCACGCTGCGCTCGCCGAGCGAGGGCAGGACGTTGCCGATGTAGTCGAGGAACACGGCATTCGGGCCGACCACCAACACGCCGTCACGCACGAGGCGACGCCGGTGCTCGAACAGCAGGTACGCGGCGCGGTGCAGGCCGACGGCGGTCTTGCCGGTGCCCGGCCCACCCTGCACGACCAGGCACTGGTCGACCGACGAGCGGATGACGACGTCCTGCTCGGCCTGGATGGTGGCCACGATCTCGCGCATCTCACCGGTGCGGGCGGCGCCGATCTCGGCGAGCACCGGGTCGGGCACACCGGTGGCCGCATGCGCTGCATCGGGGTCGTCGAGCTGTTCGTCGAGGTAGGCGGTGATGTCGCCATCGGCCATCGTGAACCGGCGACGGTGGGTCAGTCCCAGCGGGTCGATGCCGGTGGCTCGGTAGAAGGGGGCGGCGATGGGGGCACGCCAATCGACCACCACCGGGTCGTGGGCGCGGTCTTCGATGTGGCGACGGCCGATGTACCACCGGTCGGGGCCTTCCTCGATGCGACCGAAGAAGTCGCCGGCGCCCGGCGTGCGGAGGTCGTCGAGCGCCTCGGCGACGGTCAGCTCGACGTACTCCTTGGTGATCTCGTCGGCCGATGCGTTCGGGTCGACGGTGGCGAACCGTTCGATCATCTCGTCGCGGCAGGCGCGAGCGAAGGCGAGGCGGTCGCGCTCGCGGTCGAGCTCGGGGAAGGCGTCGGTGGTGCTCACGGGCCGTTCGTCGCTAGCTGCGTCGGGCGACGACCTCCATGCACGCCCGGTAGCGCTCACTGACGCCGTAGGAGACGACCTCGAAGCCCTCCTCCTCGAGGAGTGCGTAGAGCCGACGGCGGCCGAAGTTGTGGACGTGCTCCAGCTCGTTCCAGTACGGGTTCTGGTTCGCCATGTCGAGGCATCGCCACAGCGTGCAGTCCATGTTCGGCATCGACACCATCAGCACGCCGCCGGGTGCCAGGAGGCGCCTGGCGTGGCGGAGACCCTCGGCGGGGTAGGGCATGTGCTCGATGACGTCGGCCATGCTGATCACACTCATGCCGTGGTCGAACTCGAGCGTGGCCATGTCCTGGCAGTAGGCCTCGAAGCCGAGGAACTTCAAGGCCTCGACGCTGTCGGACCGGAGGTCGCAGCCGATCGCCCTGAACCCGGCCTCGTCGGCACTGAACAGCAGCGACCCGGTACCGAACCCGATGTCGAGCCACGAACCGCTGCGCACGTAGGGCTCGACTCGCTGCACCATCCGGGCCGACACGACCCGGTGGTTCTCGACGGTCGCACCGACGTCCATGCCCGGCGGCACCGATGCGAAGATCTCGTCGCAGACCTCGTCGGTGTAGTAGCCGTCGCGGAAGACGTGCTCACAGGACGTGCACCGCATCCACTGCATGGTGCGCGTGAGGTACTCGCGGTACGAGGGGTGCCGCGAGCAGTCACCCGTTCGGAGCGGCTCGATGCCCACCGACGTGCACAGCGGGCACGAGTCGAACATGACGAGCTCGGTGACCATGGCGTCGACCGTCCGGAACCTCGGCCGCTACGCTCGCCGCATGGAGAACCAGACGGTCGACACGCTCGACACGCACGACACCGACGACGCCATCGAGGTCACCGACGAGCTGTTGGTCGAGGAGATCTCGATCGACGGCATGTGCGGCGTCTACTGACGTCATGCTGCTGGAACGGGCGCTCGAGCTGCACCCCCAGGTCGCGCTGAGGCCCGAACCGTTCGGCGCGCTCGCCTACCACTACGGCAACCGTCGCCTCGTGTTCCTGAAGCACCCCGACGTGGTGACGGTCGTCGAGCACCTGGGCGACCACCCTTCTCTGCAGGCCACGCTCGAGGCGTGCGGCATCGCCTCGCCGAGGTGGCCGAGCTTCGAGCAGGCGCTGTCCTCCCTCCAGTCCTCCGACATCGTCCGAGAGCGTGATCGTCCATGAGCGTCGAATCCCTCGTCAGCCAGCTGAAGCATGGCCTCGACGCACCCATCTGCCTCACCTGGGAGATCACCTACGCGTGCAACCTCGAGTGCGTGCACTGCCTGTCGTCGAGCGGGCAGCGCGACCCGCGCGAGCTCACCACGGCCGAGGCCAAGGCGGTGCTCGACGAACTGCACGACCTCCAGGTCTTCTACATCAACATCGGTGGCGGCGAGCCGATGATCCGCCGCGACTTCTTCGAGCTGCTCGAGTACTCGATCGGCCGGGGCATCGGCGTGAAGTTCTCGACCAACGGTGCGTTCATCGATGCCGACAAGGCCCGCCGCCTCACGGCGATGGACTACCTCGACATCCAGATCAGCCTCGACGGCACCGATGCCGCCACGAACGACGCGGTGCGCGGCGCGGGTTCGTACGACACGGCGATCCGAGCGATGCAACACCTGGCCGATGCCGGTTTCGTCGCCAAGAACGGGCCGTTCAAGATCAGCGTGGTCATCACCCGCCACAACGTCGACCAGCTCGACGAGTTCAAGGCGCTCGCCGACCGCTTCGGGGCGCAGCTGCGTGTCACCCGCCTGCGCCCCAGTGGGCGCGGCGCCGACTCGTGGCACGAGCTCCACCCCACCAACGCCCAGCAGCGGCAGATCTACGAGTGGCTGCTCGCCCACGGTGACAACGTGCTGACGGGTGACTCGTTCTTCCACCTCAACGCGCTCGGCCCCGAGCAGCTGCCCGGGTTGAACATGTGCGGCGCCGGCCGTGTGGTGTGCCTGATCGACCCGATCGGCGACGTGTACGCCTGCCCGTTCGTCATCCACGACCAGTTCAAGGCCGGCTCAGTGCGCGACGACGGCGGCTTCAGCCGGGTGTGGAAGCAGAGCCCGTTGTTCCTCGAGCTGCGCGAGCCGCAGTCAGCGGGCGCCTGCGCCAGCTGTGGCAGCTACGACGCGTGCCAGGGTGGCTGCATGGCGGCGAAGTTCTTCACCGGCCTGCCCCTCGACGGCCCCGACCCC
>JBBDMO010000069.1:0-5360 GCA_040878255.1 Ilumatobacteraceae bacterium | reverse complement strand
TACACCAGGCCGACCAGCACGGGCACCTCGATGAGCGGGCCCACCACCCCGGCGAGCGCCTGGCCCGACGAGACGCCGAACACGCCGATCGCGACGGCGATGGCAAGCTCGAAGTTGTTGCCGGCCGCTGTGAACGCGATCGAGGCGTTCCGCTCGTACGGCAGGTGCATGCGACGGCCGAGCCAGAAGCTGCCGAACCACATGACCGCGAAATAGATCAGCAGTGGGAGCGCGATGCGAGCGACGTCGAGCGGCTGGTTCGTGATCCGGTCGCCCTGCAGCGCGAACAGGATGACGATCGTGAACAGCAGCCCGTAGAGCGCCACCGGGCCGATGCGGGGCAGGAAGCGCTGCTCGTACCACTCGACGCCCTTCGCCCGCTCGCCGAGCATTCGGGTGAGGAACCCGGCGAGCAGCGGGATACCGAGGAAGATCAGCACCGACCGGGCGATCTGCCAGACGGTGACGTCGATGCCGTCGCTGTCGAGGCCGAGCCAGCCGGGCAGCACCTCGAGGTAGAACCAACCGAGCACCGAGTAGGCGACGATCTGGAACAGTGAGTTGATCGCCACGAGCACGGCCGCGAGCTCGCTGTCGCCGCAGGCCAGGTCGTTCCAGATCAGCACCATCGCGATGCAACGCGCGAGACCCACGATGATGAGGCCCGTGCGGTACTCGGGGAGGTCCGGGAGCAGCAGCCAGGCGAGGGCGAACATGAGCGCCGGACCGACGAGCCAGTTGAGCACCAGCGACATCACCAGCGAGCGGCGGTCACCCACCACGCGACCCATCGAGCGGTACTTCACCTTCGCGAGGACCGGATACATCATCGCCAGGAGCCCGATCGCAATGGGGAGCGAGACCGTGGCGATCTCGACACGGCCGAGCGTGTCTCCGAGGTCCGGGAACACCCGCCCGAGCGCGAGACCCAGCAGCATCGCCGCGCCGATCCACACCGGGAGGAACCGGTCGAGGGTCGACAGCCGAGGTGACTCGGGTGGGCTGAGCGAGATGGACATCGGGGCGAGCCTAGGCAGGCACCGGCGGTAGGCGGAGCGACAGCAGCCAGGTGATCGCCACGAAGCCGGCCGATCCCCACAGCGCGGCGTCGAGTCCGCCCCAGAGGTACAGCACGCCCGACAGCAGCGTGCCGACCAGGCGCCCGGCAGCGTTGGCCGAGTAGTAGAAGCCGACGTCGAGGGCCACCGTGTCGTCGTCGGCGTAGGCGAGGATCAGGAACGAGTGCAGCGACGAGTTCAGCGCGAACACGACACCGAACACGACCAGGCCTCCGACCACGGCGAGCGTGACGGCAATGTCGAACGACACCAGGACCGCCATGGTGACCGACACGACGGCCAGGACGAACGCCCAGCGTCGAGCCGCGTGGATCTCGTCGAACGACACCCCACCGCGACGCTGCAGCAGGCGAGGGGCGAACGATTGCACGACGCCGTACCCGATGACCCACACCGCCAGGAACCCGCCGATGCCCTGGTACGACCAGTGGAGTTCCTCGTCGAGGAACACCGGTAGCGCCACCACGAACCAGATGTCGCGTGAGCCGAAGAGGAACAGGCGCGCCGCCGACAACCGGTTCACGGCGACCGACTTCGACATGATCGAGCGCAGCGGCGCCTTCTTCGTCGAGCGGCCGATGTCTTCGTCGAGAAGCACCACCAGCAGCACGACTGCGATGGTGAGCATGCCCGCCATGGCCCACAACGAGGCGTCGTACCCCAGCCATGCGAGGAGTGCCGCCCCCAGGAAGAACCCCACTCCCTTCAGTGCGTTCTTCGATCCGGTGAGCAGGGCAACCATGCGGAAGAGCGCACCGTCGGCCGTGCCCGCAATCGACTTCACTGCGCTCTTCGAGCTCATCTTGGTGAGGTCCTTCGCGATGCCCGACAGCGCCTGCGCCGCCATCACGAACACGACCGAGACCCACTCGAGCCAGGTGGCCTGCTGGAAGGTGAGCGCCACGAGGGCCACGATCTGCAGGGCGAGGCCCGCGACGAGGGTGCGGTTCAGCCCGGTGCGCGACCCGACCCAACCGCCGAACAGGTTCGTGACGATGCCCATCAGCTCGTATGCGAGGAAGAGGAACGCGATCGAGACCGGCGAGTACCCGAGGTCGTGGAAGTGCAACAGCACCAGCATTCGCAAGGCGCCATCGGTGAGCGTGAACGCCCAGTACCCCGCTGTGACGAGGGCGTAGGTACGGACCTTCATTGCAACGACGCAGCGACCTTCGCGGCGAGGTCGACGAGCCGGAAGGCGTAGCCGTACTCGTTGTCGTACCAGACCAGCACCTTGAGCAGGCTGCCGTCGATGACCATCGTGGACGGTCCGTCGACGATGCCCGAGCGGGTGTCGTTGGTGTAGTCGCACGAGACGAGCGGACGATCCTCGAAGCCGAGGATGCCTGCGAGTTCGCCGTGGGCGGCCGTTCGCAACAGGTCGTTGACCTCGTCGACGGTGACGTTGCGCGACATGGTGAAGGTCGCGTCGGTGAGCGATGCGTTCAGCAGCGGCACGCGCACCGCCATGCCGTTCAGCTTCCCCTCCAGCTCGGGGTAGATCATGGTGATCGCCGTCGCCGAGCCAGTGGTGGTGGGGATCAGCGACATGAGTGCCGAACGGGCGCGCCGCAGGTCCTTGTGCGGTGCGTCGACCACCACCTGGGTGTTGGTGACGTCGTGCATGGTCGTGATCGCACCGCGCTCGATGCCGATGGATCCGTGGAGCACCTTGACCACGGGTGCGAGCGAGTTGGTCGTGCACGAGGCGGCCGTCACGATGCGGTGCGTCGCCGGGTCGTAGAGGTGGTCGTTGCAGCCCATCACGACGTTCAGGACGTCGGGGCTCTTCACGGGTGCTGCGACCACCACGCGCTGCACGCCTCGCCCGAAGTACGGCTCGAGGACCTCGACGGTCTTGAATGCGCCGGTGCACTCGAGCACGAGATCGATGCCGATCTCGTCCCACGCCACGGCGCCAGGTGTCGAGTGCGCAGAGAAGCCGACCGGCCGACCGTCGACCACGAGCGCCTCGCCATCGGTGGAGACGCTGCCGGCGAAACGACCGTGCACGGAGTCGAACTCGAGCAGGTGGGCGGCCACGGCCACGCCGCCGGCATGTTCGTTGATGTGGACCAGCTCGAGGTCGGGGTGACGGTGCAGCGCGCGGACGGCGAGGCGTCCGATCCGGCCGAAGCCGTTGATCCCGATTCGTGTCGTCATGTCGGTTGGGCCTCCGTGGGGTGGACGAGCGCGGTGATGCGGTCGTCGAGGTCGGTGACAGCGGCGTCGAATGCGGCAGCGGTGCCG
Source organism: Ilumatobacteraceae bacterium (assembly GCA_040878255.1). Taxonomy (GTDB): domain Bacteria; phylum Actinomycetota; class Acidimicrobiia; order Acidimicrobiales; family Ilumatobacteraceae; genus VFMC01. Next base: position 2,031 of record JBBDMO010000069.1, on the reverse strand, counting down.
ATGTCGACCGGGTCGGGTACTGACCAGTGCCACCAGGTCGGGTCGGGTTCGAGCTCCTCGTGGGCACGGTCGCACACGGTGACCACCTGCGTGCCGGTGGCCAGCGTGCCGACGAGCCTCGGTACGGCGCTGCCCAGGTCGAGCCCGGCGCGCCGCGCGGCAGCGACGGCACCGGGATGGATGTGCGCTGCCGGGTGCGTGCCGGCGGATTCGGCCGGCACACCGGTGCGTGCGGTCCACAGTGCCGCAGCGAGCTGCGACCGAGCCGAGTTGTGTGTGCAGAGGAACACGAACGGGCGAGCGTGCGAAGTGCCCCGGCCACCGAGGCGGCCGAGCGCAGGGCGCACGAGGCGCACGTACTTGCGGCGACCGTCACCGGCCGAGGAGGACCGCACCACGAGGCCGGCGGCCTCGAGCACGTCGAGGTGATGCGCGAGGAGGTTCGACGCCAGGCCGTGACGTTCCGCCAGCTCGGTGGGCGAGCGGTCGCTGCGGAACAGGTCGTCGATCATCGCCAGCCGGGCCGGCTCACCGAGGGCCGCATGCATGGCCGCTCGTGCCACGAGCTCAGGGTCGAGACGGTTCACCGGCATCAAGCGGATCATATTCACTCAACATTGGTTGAGGTAATCGGGCGTTGCTTGGTGAATGCACCGTACGGTCTGCTGCCCGCGCGCTCACGGGAGTAGACAGGCATGATGGAACCGGTTGCGTTCACAGCGGGGCTCCGTTGACCTGGCCGACCATCGATCCGGCTGATGTGCCGGCGCCCATCGTCACGGATGCCTTCGTGCTCGAGCCACTGGAGCCCAAGCACAACGCTCGCGACCACGAGGCGTGGATGTCGAGCGTCGCGTTCATCCGGTCGCTTCCCGGCTTCGCAGCCGGTGACTGGGATTCCGACGAGTGGCCGCTCCCGAGAAGCCTCGACCAGAACCTCGGCGACCTGTACATGCACGCTGACGAGTTCCGTCGCGGTGAGGCCTACGTCTACAGCGTCCTCGACGCGCCCGACGGTGACGTGGTGGGCTGCGTGTACATCGACCCGGACCACACGGGCGTGGCCGATGCCAAGGTGCGGTCGTGGGTGCGCCAGAGCCGCGCCGAACTCGACGCGCCGCTGGCGCTGGCGGTGGCCGAATGGCTCGGCTCGTCCTGGCCGTTCACGTCGTTCCGCTACGTCGCCAGGATGTGACCGTCCAACGGCGGCGGACGGTCACATCTGACTGCGGAACGAGCCGGCGCCTACTGGGCGAAGAACTGCTTGGCCTTCTCGGTGCCGAACAGGAAGTACAGCACCACGAGGCTGCCCACGATCGATGAGACGGCCGACGGGATGTTCGACGAATCGAGGGCGATGAGCGCGTAGATGCCGAACCCGAGGCTGGCCACCTGGACCACGCCGACGATCATGCGGCTGATGTTGCTGCCCTTGAGCAACCGCGTGCCGAACACCACCAGCAGGACCGACATGATGAAACATGCGACCGCGATGCTGTTCACGTTCGAGGTCGTCAGATCAGTGTCGCTGAGGAATTCCGCATCATTGCGGAGGCTCAGCAACACGATCCCGAAGATCGCCTGGGCGATGCCGTTGATGACGGTGAGTATGCCGATCACCGTGACGAGAACTGGTCGCTTCATGCTGACTCCCCATGGTCCGCGGGCACCCGGTCGGCGGGAACCCGAGGAATCCTCGCATCTTGCGGGTTCTCACCAGTGATCGGCCGGACCCGAAACGAGATGCATGGAACGAGACGAACGGCGGACGCGTCGAGCTGTCAGCCGAGGTCGAAGCGATCGAGGTTCATGACCTTGGTCCAGGCAGCGACGAAGTCGCGAACGAAGTGGTCGTCGGCGTCGTCGGCGCCGTACACCTCGGCGATGGCGCGCAGCCGTGCGTTGGAACCGACGACCAGATCGACGGCGGTCGCCGTCCATCTGGTCGCGCCGGTGGCGCCGTCGGTCAGTTCGTACACGCCCTCAGCGGTGCTCGATGACCGCCACTCGACAGTGCTGTCGAGCAGGTTG
>JBBDMO010000068.1:0-5374 GCA_040878255.1 Ilumatobacteraceae bacterium | reverse complement strand
CTGCGGGCCTCGGCCTCGAGCCGTTTGCGAGCCACGTACAGCACGGGCACCCGCTCGTGCGCAGCGATGTCAAGGATGTCCTGCACCGTCTCGTTGTCGTCGAGGTCGCTCGCCACCCAGATCTCGCGGGTACGACGGACACCGGCGAGCAGCAACTCGCGCACGGCCTGACGGCCCTCGATCTGCTCGCCGCCCAACGTCTTGGTGGGCTTGCGCACCGGCGCACCCGTGGGTGACACCTTGCCGGTTCGGGCAGCGCCGTGCGACGAGAACGACGCACCCTTCACGCGGGTGCGGGCACCGGCCTTGGCGCGAGATCCCGTGCCGCCGCCGCCGCTCGGCCGGTCGCCACTGGGCCGGTCGCCGCTCGACTTCGCCGTGCGGGCACCACCAGACGACCGCGTGGCGCGGGCTGCGACGGCCTTGCCACCCTTGCCCTTCCCGCCCTGCTTGGTGCTGCTTCCCTTGGACGACGACGGCTTCACTGGCTTGCTCCTGTCTCGAGCCGGGTGATGATGGCGACCGCCCAGCAGGCGATGCCCTCCCGGCGTCCGATGGCGCCGAGCCCCTCGGCCCGTCGCCCCTTCACGGTCACGGGACCGCCCGCGGCTTCGCTGAGGCGGCGTTCCATCTCTGCTTTGTGCGGCGCGAGCTTCGGTTCCTCACACACGACGGCGCAGTCGACGTTGCCGATCGCCCATCCCCCGTCGCGGAGCATTGCGGCGACGTGGCGGAGCAGCACGAGCGAATCGGCACCCGCCCACTGGGGGTCGGTGTCGGGGAAGTGCTGGCCGATGTCGCCGAGGCCGGCCGCACCGAGCAGCGCGTCGGTGACGGCGTGCGCTGCGGCGTCGGCGTCGCTGTGGCCCACCAGCCCGCGGGCACCCTCGAACGTGACGCCACCGAGCACCAGCGGGCGCGCCGGATCGTCGCTGAAGCGGTGGACGTCGAATCCCTGACCGACCCGCACGCTCATCGTGCGCCGACCTTCGCGCGCGCCCAGTCGAGGTCGTCGGGGTGCGTGACCTTGCGGTTGTCCGACTCGCCGGACACGACCACCACCCGGCCGCCTGCCGCCTCGACCAGTGCGGCATCGTCGGTGCCGTCTCCGCCCCCGCAATGGGCGGCGCGCAACACGTCGGCGCGGAAGGCCTGTGGTGTCTGGACTGCCACGAGCGAGGAGCGGTCGGGGGTGTGCTGCACGATGCCGTCGGACCCGACGACCTTGATGGTGTCGGTGACGGCCACACCGGGGATCGCGCCGTCGGCACCAGCGCGCACTGCCGCGATGACCGCCTCGAACAGTGCCGTCGTGGCGAACGGGCGCGCCGCGTCGTGGATGCAGATGATCTCGGCGTCAGGGGGAACGGCGGCCAGACCGGCTCGCACCGACCCGCTGCGCGTGTCGCCGCCGGGCACCACGCGGTCGAACACGCGTGACTCGGCCGCCACGTCGTCGGCCGGCACGACCACGACCACACCGGTGCTCGACGCCTGTGCCGTCGCCACCGCATGGTCGATCATGCGGCGGTCGTCGAGGTGCTCGTACTGCTTCGGGCGACCGAACCGTGCCCCGGTGCCGCCCGCCACGACCACCGTCCACACAATCTCGGGCTGGGCAAGGGGCACGAGCACCGAGGGTAGTACGGTGATTCCTGCATGGCTCACGAGGATCTTCTTGCGTCATCCGAATTCTTCGGCGCAGCCGATTCCGCAGTGCTCGAGTTGATCGCTGCCAGCGGAGCCGAGTCCAACCTCGTCCGGGGTGATGTGCTGTTCAAGGAAGGCGACGTCGCCGACGCGTTGTACGTCGTCGTGCGGGGCCGCCTCGCCATCGCCATCGCGAACCCGATCGACCATCGCGAGACCGTCGTGTCGCTCATGGAGCCGGGCGACCTGTTCGGCGAGATGGCCATGCTCGACGATGGCCCGAGGTCGGCCATGGCCCGAGCGCTCGAGACGTCCACCGTCCTTGCGATCCCGTACGACGCGGTGCTCGACGTGTTCCGCAAACAGCCCGAACTGCTGTGGGGCGTCACCCGGTTGCTCGCTCAGCGTCTGCGCGTCATGGACGAGACCCTCGCCGACAGCGTGTTCCTCGATGTCACCGGCCGCACGGCCAAGCGCTTGCTCGAGCTGTCCGAAGGGTCCGACGAGTTCATGCTCCCGGTCACCCAGGAAGAGCTCGCCGGCATGGTGGGCGCCTCGCGTGAGCGGGTCAACAAGGCGATCGCGAGCTTCATCCGCCTCGGCTGGATCGACCAGCACGAGCGCAAGTACACGATCCTGAAGCGTCAGAGCCTCGAGATCCGCGCCCGCTGAGGCGGGCGATGCGCGTCAGCTGCGCAACCACGCCTCGGCGCGGGCGTAGGCGTCGACTGCGTCGTCGGGACGATGTGCCGGACGCGAGGCGTCGTGGGCGAACCCGTGCTCGGCCTCGGGGTAGCGCACCGTTGCGACGCCGGCGGCTTCGAGGGCCACGACATCGGCGGGTGGCGTGTAGTGATCGCGTTCACCGATGATCGCAAGCACTCGGTCGGGGTGCCCGGCGGCCAGGTGGTCGAGCGGCTCGCCCTGGCCAGCACTGCGCCACGCCTCGGGCACGCGGATCATGCCGTAGAAGCTGACGATGCGGGCGAAGCGATCGCTGCGCGACGCCTTGTGGCAGTACATCCCGCCGAGGCAGAAGCCGAGCAGGCCGATGCGCTCGGCACCCGATGCCGCAGCCACTGCGTCGGCACCCTCTTCGAGATCGCGCAGGTGCGACGCGTCGTCGATGGATGCCACCGCGGCGAAGCGCGGCTCGATCTCGGGGCCGAGCTCGCGGCCAGGGAACGGCTCGACGGCGCACACCGTCATCTGCCACTCGTTCGCCAGGCGCACGGCGAGGTCGTCATAGAGGGGTCGCAGGCCGAAGATGTCGGGGGCGATCACGAGGCCCATCGTGGACGAGCCGGCTGCGGGCGAGGCGATCTCGGCGGGCGTGCCGCTGGGCAGGGTGATGCGCATGGCGGCGACGCTAGCCGGGACCCTGGGTGGCCACTCAGGCGTCGCGGCTGCTGGTGAGCATCGAGCCGACGACGACCACGGCAGCCGTGACGGCGAAGAAGTACAGGCCACCTGCCACCCGGCTCAGCGCCTCGGTGCCACCGCTGTCGGGGTTCCCGAGGTTGAAGCCGGCCTGGTACGGCATCCACTTCGATGCGCCGTCGACACCTGCCACCGACAGCAGTCCGGCGACGATGCTCTCGGCAATCAGCGGCCACAGGATGAGGATTGCGACTGCCGCCGGCGTACTGCGCGTCACCAATCCGAGGCCGAAACCGAGCAGCGACACGATGGCCGCGAACAGCACGATGCCGTACATCGCCGACGCGAGCCCGTCGCCCGACGCAGCCAGGTCGATGACCGCGCCGCGGTTGCGCAGCACGGCAGCACCGATCGAGTACGCCAGGATCACGACGAGCGCCTCGACCACCAGCGCGACCACCATCGTGACGACGGCCTTGGCGCCGATCACCTTCCACCGGTTCGGTGTGGCAGCGAAGGTGGGACGGATCGTGTTGAAGCCGAACTCGCCGGTGATGCCGGCGGCGCCGATGACGCCGAGCAGCATCGCCGTGATGACGGACGAGCCGGTGGTGACACCGACGAGCGTGCGGGCATCGACCGATTCGATCGACCCGAGTGCTGCGGTCAGGACGACGACGATGAGCGGGAATCCCACCGCGATGACGGCCAGCACGGTGTTCATCCGCACCGTGCGCAGCTTGATCCACTCGGACCGGATGGTGCGGATCACCACGCACCCCCCTGGTACTCCTGCACCGATGCGGTGGCCTTCAAGAACGCGTCCTCGAGCGAGCCCGACTGGTCAGACAGCTCGTACAGGGCGATCTGGTAACGGGCGGCCAGCTCACCGATCTGGGGGGCGGTGGCATTGCGCACCGACACCGCAGTGTCGTCGAGGTATTCGACCACCGCACCGCCGGCGCGCAGCGGCTCGACGAGGTTGGCCACCCGAGGGCTGCGGACGCGCACCCAGTGATCACCGAAGCGCTCGACGAACTGGTCGACGGTGCATTGCTCAATGAGCTGTCCCTTACCGATGACGACGAGCGACGTCGCCATGAGCGCCATCTCACTGAGGAGGTGGCTGCTGACGAGAACGGTCTTGCCCTGGCCGGCCAGGTGCACGAGCACGTCGCGGATCCAGCGGATGCCTTCGGGGTCGAGGCCGTTGCCGGGTTCGTCGAGGATGACGGTCTGTGGATCGCCCAGCAGCACGCCGGCGAGGCCGAGGCGTTGGCGCATGCCGAGCGAGTAGGTCTTCACCCGCTTGCCCTTCACGTCGCCGAGGCCGACCAGGTCGAGGACCTCGTCGCAGCGCTTGGCCGGCAGGCCGTTCGACGCCGCGAGCCACCGCAGGTGGTTGCGGGCGCTGCGCCCGGGGTGGACGTAGCCGGCATCGAGCAACGCGCCGACGGCGTGCAGGGGCTGATCGAGCTGCGAGTAGGTCTTCCCATCGAACAGGGTGGTGCCGGCCTGCGGGCGGTCGAGCCCCAACATGCATCGCATCGTCGTGCTCTTGCCGGAGCCGTTCGGGCCGAGAAACCCGGTAACGCGACCGGCGTGCACGTCGAAGCTGAGGTTCGCAACCGCAACCTTGCCGCCGAAGCGCTTCGTGAGCCCCTGGATCTGGATCATCCGTTCACTGCCCGTTCGACAGGGTCGCCAGGAACTGCTTCGCAACGACGTCGTACGACGTCGTTCCGTCCTCGGCCTTCACCAGCAGCGCACGGAGCACGTTGGTCGTGAGCGCGTTGTTCACCTGGGCCAGCACGGCGATCAGGTCGGGAGCCGACACCGAAACCGCTGCGATCGGCGCCACGACGCTGACCGGGATGGCAGCGAGGTCATCGTCGAGCGCCAGGAGACCGGCTGTGACGATGACGGGCGACACCGCCGTGACGACGACACAGTCGGTGCCGGCTGCGATCGCATCGGCAGCACCCGACTCGTCGACCACGGACGTGGTGAACGTGGCCCCGTAGGCCGTGGCGAGCTGGTCGATGTCGAAGTCGGCCGGCACACCGATCGTGACGTCGCCGGCTGCAGCCGCGAGCGACGAGATGTCGGTCAGTGACGATGCTTCGACGGCCGACGTGGTGCAGGCCACGGTGGGCGTCGTGACGGCAGCGGCGGCGCCGTTCACGGTGAGCGTGTCGGACAGCGCGGCGTTCATCGCGGCGACCTGTACGGCGCCGGGCAGCTCGGCCGTCGTGCCGATCGTGGTGGTCGGCTCGCCGGTGCCTGCCGTCGTGTCCGTTGGCGCGGGGGTCGGGGTGGCGGGCGCCTCGGCGCCGCGCGACGC
>JBBDMO010000067.1:0-5561 GCA_040878255.1 Ilumatobacteraceae bacterium | reverse complement strand
GCCATCCGCGACGCGATCGGCAAGGACCTGCTGCGGGTGCCGGTGCGCCCGAGCGACATCGCTCTCTGATCGTGATCGTGATCGTGATCGTGATGGTGATGGTGATGGTGTGGGGGCGTCGCCCGACGCCCGTCGGCATTGGTGAGCAACCGGGGGGCATCGTCTAGGTTTGGCCCATCGGTGCCGATCGGCGCCCCGAGTCACGAGTGGAGTCGTCGTGTCGAACGAACGAGAGATCATGACCTGGGAGGTCTTCGGCGAGGCGTCTCGCGTACTGGCCCAGATGGTGGCCGACGACTACGAGCCCGACATGATCCTGTCGATCGCACGTGGTGGCCTGCTGATCGGTGGTGCCCTCGGCTACGCCCTCAGCGTCAAGAACGTCTACACCATGAACGTCGAGTTCTACACCGGGGTCGACGAGCGCCTCGAGGTGCCCCGCATCCTGCCGCCGGCGCCCGATTTCGTCGACGTCAGCGATGCCCGAATCCTCATCGCCGACGACGTCGCCGACACCGGCCACACATTGCGCAGCGTGCAGCAGTTCTGCGAGGGCAAGGTCGCTGAGGTCCGCACTGCGGTGCTGTACGAAAAGAGCCACTCGGTCGTCCGCTGCGATTACGTGTGGAAGCGCACCGACCAGTGGATCAACTTCCCCTGGAGCGACAAGGACCCGGTTGCGAAGCGCAACTGGAGCGTCAAGGACGCCTGAGGCCGTCAGGGCTTCGTCGACGCAGCCTTCAGCTTCGCCAACAGCAGCGCCCGCGGCACCACACCCAGCAGCTTGCCCTCTCGCCACACGGTGACGAACGGTGCCGCGGGATTGAGCCGGGACAGCACAGCAGACAGTTCTTCGTCGGGGTCGGCTTGCGCCACACGGTCGAACGGTGTCATGAGCGCTGCGAGCGGCACGAACGGTCGCCGTTCGACGGGCAGTGACAGCAACTGCTCCTCGCTGACGACGCCGGCGAGGTCGCCGTTGGCCCGCTCGACGGCCACTACACCTGCGCCACCGAGGCGCGAGCGCTGCCAGAGCATGGTGTCGGCGTCGGTGTCGGTGGAGGCATGCGCCACCCCGAACCATGTGAGGTCACGCACCCGCACGCCCTGCAGGCGGTGCGCCAGGTCGGATGCGGCGATCTCGGCGTTGGCGCTGATCGCGATGAAGACGCCGGTGACGATGAGCATGATGCCCGGCAGCCCGTTGAACACCATGACGGCACCGACACCGGCCATCGAAAAACCAACGGCCTTGCCGGCGTTGCCGGCCTCCTTGGCAGCCCGGAACTTGTCGCCGTGACGACCCCACCGCCACGCCTTGAGGACGCGTCCGCCGTCGAGCGGTGAACCCGGCAGCATGTTGAAGACGGCGAGGACGACGTTCACGAGGCCGAGCCAGCTGATGATGTCGATGCCGACGCTGCGGTGGTCGAGGGCAACTGCGGTGACGACAGCGGCTGCCGACGTGAGGCCGATGGTGAGGCTGGCGAGGGGACCGGCGACGGCGATCCAACCTTCGGCGCGAGCGGTCGGTGCCTCACGGTCGAGCTGTGCCACGCCGCCGAGGGCCCAGAGTTGGATGGCAGTGGTCTGGACGCCGTACCGGCGGGCGGTGAGCGCGTGCGCCAGTTCGTGGGCGAGAATGGAGCCGAGGAACATGACGATGGCGGCGACGGCGCCGATGGCTCCGTACTGACCGGCGAGGCCGGTACCGAAGAACACGGCGATGAGCACCACGCTCCAGTGCACCCGGAACGGGATGCCGGCGAGTGTGCCGAGCGAGAACGAACCATTGGTCGTGTACATGGAGGATCCTTCCGACACCTGACTGACTGCCTGGTGCCTCTGGTCTCACCCGCCCTGGCTGGGCCATGGCGCCCGGATGGGCCGGAGCTCATCGTGTTGACGACCGCCATGTGGTTGGGGTTACTCCCCGTTGGCGCTGCTCACTGTAGCGAGGTCAGCCGCGCTTCAGCACCGTGAGGGCGGCGTTGCGGCCGCTGGCACCCCACACGCCGGCTCCGGGGAACGTGGCCGCACCGGTGAGGTACAGGCCCGTCACCGGCGTCTCGTACCGGGTGAGCTCGGGCTGACGGTTGGTCAGCGCTGCGAGCGGACCACCAGCGAAACTCGTGGCGTGCCCTGCGGGCAGGTGGAACTCGCTCTCGTAACGGTCGGGTGTCATCGCCCGCCATTCGCCGAGGCCGTCGAGGAAGCCGGGCTGGGCGAGTGTGGCGAGCTGCTCGAGCCAACGCCGAGGCTCGGGGCTGCCGGGCCATCCGCCCGTGAAGCCGTACGGCGTGTAGAGCGCCTCGAGGCTGAGCATGTGCCCGCCCGGGGGAGCCATCGTCGGATCGGCGAGTGAGGGGATGTTGAGGAACATGCCCGGGCGGTCGAGCACACGGCCCTCGCGCATGAGCGCCGCACCGCGGTGGATCTCGGCCAGCGACGGCGAGATGATGGCGGTTCCGAGCAGGGGGTTCTCTGGACCCTCGATCGATTCGAAGGGACGCATCACGGGCAGCTCGGAGATCACGGCGTCGATCTTCGATTCGTAGCCCTCGTCGTGTGGCGTGTTGCGCCAGCGCTCGATCAGTGGTTGCGCCTGCGGTGGTGGGTTCTTCAGCCAGGCGAGGAACGTGTCGTGCGGATTGCAGGCCGACACCACGATGGGGGCTGTCACCTCGGTGCCGTCGTCGAGGGTGACGCCACGCACGGCCGGTCCCTCGCAGGTGATCGCTGTGACGCGGGTGTTCAAGCGCACCTGACCACCGGCGGCAAGGAGTGCCGCCTCGATAGCGGCCGGCACCATGCCGCTCCCGCCGATCGGACGGCCGAGTGTGCCGGCGTGCCGGAGCGCGTAGGTGAGCGCACCGAGGCCGGTGCCGGGCAGTTCGGGGGAGATGCCCCACACCATCGGGCCGGTCACCATGGCTGGGCCCTGGAACGCGTCGGCGGTGAAGTATTCGCGCATGATGTCGGCTGCGCTGCGTCGGCTCCAGCGAAGGAGCGTGGCGACGCCGGCGCCACGTTTCGCGATCACCTTGCGGGTGATGCCACCGAGGCCGGGCGGGTCGTTGGCGGCGTCGAAGACGAGCTTCACGGCGGGCATCGCTGCCTTGGCGTACCGGCGGTAACCGTCGACTTCGCGCGGGTAGATGCGGCCGATCGCGTCGAGTGTGCGGTCAAGGTCGTGGTACAGCGGCCACGCAGGAGCACCGTCCCACGCCATGTTCGTCTGGGCGGGGTCGATGTTGAGGTAGCGCAGTCCGTGATCGGCGAGCCGCAACTCCTCGATGACCGGTGTGGTGCGGAAGGTGATGTGGTCGCAGTTGCAGATGTTCGCAACGCCACCACCGAAGGGCTCGCTGGCGGCGGTGCCACCGACGCTGCCGCGTGCTTCGACGACGAGGGTGCGGAGGCCCGCTCGTGCGAGGTAGGCGGCGCAGACGAGGCCGTTGTGTCCACCCCCCACCACGATGGCGTCGACGTCGGTGGTTCTCGATCCGGCGGGCATCGTTCCATTCTGGTCGGTGCCGTTGGTGCAGGAGTACCTTGTGCCTGTGAATTCACAATCCCGTCGTTTCATCGATCTGCGTGGACCCGACATCGGCCGGGTGCTCACCGATCGCAGCATCCTCGTCCAGCCGCTTGGCGCGATCGAGCAGCACGGGCCGCACCTGCCGCTCAGCACCGATTCGGTCGTGGCAACGGCCGTGGCCGAGGCCGCGGTGGCCGAGTACGGCGACGAGGTCGACGCCTGGCTGCTGCCCACGCTCGACTACACGAAGTCGAACGAGCACGCCTGGAGCCCGGGCACCATCTGGTTGTCGGCCACCACCCTGCTCGCCGTCCTCGACGACATCGGTCGTTGCGTGGCGACCACACCGGCGAAGCGGATCGTGTTCCTGAACGGCCATGGCGGCAACAGCGCGCTCGTCAACGTTGCCAACCGCGAGCTCCGTTTGAAGCATGGTCTGATGACCTTCCTCGCACACCCCGGTGTCCCGCCGGACCAGGGCGGCTCCTCGCCGGCAGACGAGCTGGGGATGGGCGTGCACGGCGGCACCGACGAAACGTCGATCATGCTCCACCTCGCACCCGAGCTCGTCCGCATGGATCTCGGCGAGCGGCGGGTCCCCGAGAAGATCGCGCAGAACACGTACGTGAAGTTCGGCGGCCGGGTCAGCTTCGGCTGGCTCTCGAACGACTTCAACGACGATGGCTACGTCGGCGACCCGACACCTGCCACCGCCGAGCACGGCAAGCAGCTCTTCGAGGGTGCCGTACGCGGCTTCGGCGAGGCGCTGCGCGAGATCGCCGTCTTCGACTTCGGGCGCTGACATGGACGCATCGAGCAGCAACCTCCGAATCGACATTGCCCGGCTCGTCGGTCGCATCGAAGCGCTGGGCGAGATCGGTGCGGTGCACGGCTCAGCCGGCGAGCGCGGCTGCGCACGCCTGGCGCTCACCGACGCCGACCGCGAGGGCCGAGACCTCGTGGTCGGCTGGATGCACGACCTTGGGTTGTCGGTGTCGATCGATGCGATCGGCAACGTGGTGGGTGTCCGCGCCGGAACCGATGCCCACGCAGCCGCGGTGATGACCGGGTCGCACATCGACACCGTGCGTACCGGTGGACGCTTCGACGGGAACCTGGGCGTGTTGGCCGGTCTCGAAGTGATCGAGACGCTCGAACAGCAGGGCATCCGCACTCGTCGCCCGATTGCGGTCGCGATCTTCACCGACGAGGAGGGCGCCCGCTTCCAACCGGACATGCTCGGAAGCCTGGTGTACGTCGGCGGGATGCCGCTCGAGGACGCACTCGACGTGCGTGCCGCTGACGACGGTGCACGGCTCGGCGACGAACTGGCGCGCATCGGGTACGCCGGTCCTGTGCCGTGCCCTGCAGCCGGCGCACCGCATGCGTTCGTCGAGTTGCACATCGAGCAGGGCCCGGTGCTCGAGGACGAGGGCATCACCATCGGTGTCGTCACCGGAGTGCAGGGCATCTCGTGGACCGAGCTCACCATCACCGGCCAGTCGGCCCATGCGGGCACCACCCCGATGCGTCTCCGCAAGGATCCGGGGTACGTGGCTGCCGAGATCATCACCGGTGTGCGGGCGATCGCACGGCAGATGGGCGGGACGCAGGTGGCAACCGTTGGCCGCTGCGAGTTCACGCCGAACCTGGTGAACGTGGTGCCGTCGAAGGTCACGATGACGGTCGACCTGCGCAACACCGACGAACACCTGCTGCAGCAGGCAGAGCACCGATTCGAGACGCTGTGCGGCACCGTGGCGGCCGACGAGTCCGTCGTGATCGAGCGGCGCGCCCTTGCCCGATTCGAACCGGTCGAGTTCGACACCGACATGGTCGAGCGGGTGCATACGACAGCGCAGCGGCTCGGTCACAGCACCAGGCACATGCCGTCCGGTGCCGGTCACGATGCGCAGATGTTGGCGCGTGTGTGTCCCACCTCGATGATCTTCGTGCCGAGCGTTCGAGGTCTGTCGCACAACATCGCCGAACTCACCCACGACGTCGATCTGCAGGCAGG
>JBBDMO010000066.1:0-5633 GCA_040878255.1 Ilumatobacteraceae bacterium | reverse complement strand
AGCACCTCGGCATCGAGGTGCATGGCCGACTTGTCGCCGTGCCACAGCGCCGTGCCGAGTCGCAACGACACGGTTCGCTCGGGATGATCGCCGGCGAACCGCGCCCACCCGTCGACCGAGAGGTGGCTGACCGACAGCGGGATCGCCGGATCGAGATGAGGCAACCACGACACCAGCTCGGCGAGCACGTCGTCGTCGGTGCGACCGCCCGTCGCGAGCGGCGGGTGGAACATGAACGAGTGCGGCTCGCACCCGGCCCCGCGCACATCGCGGAGCAGATCGTCGAGTCCGTCGGGCGACACGCCGTAGCGCCGCATCGACGATGCCAACTTCACAGCCACGCGGCCACGTCGTCCAACGTCGCGCAGTGCGGCGACGTGCTCGGCACGGCCGACGGTGGGGATCACGTGCGAACTCAAGACGTCGGGCAATTCGATGGCGGGCGTGAGGCACAGCACATCGACCCCGTCGGCGGGCGACACGTCGCGTGCCTCGCGGACAGTGCCCACAGCGATGGTGTGTGCCCACGTCGAGGCCTCGCTGACGAGCGTCGCGCGGCCGATGCCGTACCCGTTGCCCTTGATGACCGGCACCAGCCGGTCGACCTGTGCCCGCACGGCGTCGACGTGGGTGCGCCACGCGTGTTCGTCGATGGTGAGCCGCAGGGTCATCGGGTCGTCACCGTAGCGGATGGGGATATCCGACAATTCCGACTTGTGTAGTCGGGATTCGCGCTCTAGCCTTTCGGCATGGCCCAGCACACCAGCACCGAACGCACCGGGTACACCAGTCTCCCCGACGTTCGCCGCAGCCTGTTCTCGTTCCCCGAGGTCGTCAACGAAACCTCGGCGCGCCTCGTGGCCACCGGTGTCGTGCTGCAGAGCCTGCTGTTCCTCGTCGTCCGGCAGTGGTGGGTGCTCGCCATCCTGGCCGTCGGCTTCCTCCTCCGTGTGCTTGCCGGCCCCCGGTTCAGCCCCCTCGGTCGCCTCGTCACCCAGGTCATCACGCCCCGGCTCGCCGGCCCGCATGCCATGGTGCCGGGCGCTCCGAAACGCTTCGCCCAGGGCGTCGGCCTTGTGTTCAGTGCCGGCGCGCTGGCCGCCGAACTGGCGGGCGCGCAGGCCGTCGCCGTCGTGCTGATCGTCGGCCTGGTGATGGCAGCCTCACTCGAGGCGATGCTTGCCCTCTGCCTCGGCTGCATCGCGTTCAGCCGACTCATGGCATGGGGTGTCATCCCCGAGTCGGTGTGCGAATCGTGTGCCGACATCAGCCTGCACCTCTCCCGCCGCCTCGAGGCGCAGCGCGGCTGACTCAGCCGGCCGAGCGGTCGCCGCTGGGCGGCCAGGCCTCGAACGACGGCAGCAGCGCCGCCGCGCTGCGGGTACGGATCGCGCCGGCCCACACGCCCGCTCCGTACGCAGCGTCGTCGAGCACCCGAAGCGCCAGGTAGCGGACGGGGTCGAGTTCGGGCCGATCGACGCACCAGTCGACTGCGGCGGGTACCACCACTGCCAGCGCGAGCACCACACGTGCCCGCCTCGACACCAGCGCCAGAACCACTGTGACCGGCCACCACGCTCGCGTCAGCGTGGCCGCCACGAGTCGACCGGCGAAGAGGTTGCCGAGTCCGGCGAGTCGCAGCGACTCGCCGACCGGCACGTCGCGCAGCTTGCGAGCCAGCGCCACGGCGGTGCCCGCGCCGACGAGCGCACCCACCACGGGTAGCCCGAGCAGGACGGGGAGCCAGGTGGCCGCACTCCACGGGCTCATGCGCATGGGGGCGAGCGTGCCGACGGGATGCCGCACGGCGAGCGGTGCGGCCGACGTGCCGTATCGGAAGCGCTGCGTCACCCAGCTGGGCAGCGATGGACGGGTGCGGTGCCGTGCCGTGCAGCGTGGCTCGTAGCGACATCGGTGCCCGGCCGCAGTGAGCCGCCACACGAGGTCGACGTCCTCGCCGTACCGGAGCCCCGTGTCGAAGCCGCCCACCTCGCGCAACGCGTCGGTACGGCAGACCAGCACCGCCGCCGGCACGTACGAGACACGGGTCGTTGCCGCAATGCGGGCCGGCGCACTGCCCATGTCGAGCGGTGAGTGGCGCCGTTCGAATCGCGTCAGCACGTCGAGGCCGTCGGCTGCGGTGATCCGCGGCGCGACCAGTGCGACGCCCGGGTCGTCGAGGAGGGTGAGCAAGCGCAGCAGGACGGACTCGTCGACGTCGACGTCGGTGTCGACGAAGGCAACGAACGGCGTGGTGACCAGGGCGAGGCCGGCGTTGCGTGCCGCGCCAGGGCCCGCGTTGCGGTCGAGTCGCACCATTTCGGCACCGTCGATCGGTGCCATCGGTGGGTCTGCGCCATCGTCGACGACGATCAGACGGCAGCGCGGGGCCGCGACGATCGAGAGTGGGACCGCACCCCCGCTGGGTACGACGACGGTGAGTACCAAGGGGTCGTGTTCGACCAGGTCGGGAACGGGATGGATGACGCCGGCATCGGTGAAGCGAGCCGTGAGCGGGTCGTGGCCCGTCGGCAGGTTGCCCAGGCCGGCCTCGAGTGCTTCGGCGACCCGTACGCCACCGGCCCCGAGGCGGAAGAGCCGAAGCGGAGAACCGCCGATGACCACGGGCCCGCGGTTCGGACGTCGGTACGAGCGGTCCAGCGCGAAGCGCTGCGTCACCGCGCCCACCAGGCGTCGACCGCGGCGACGAGGTCGATGGTGAGCCGAGTGAGGAGCGAACGCCCGTGGGCGACCGTGGCGGTGCGCGGGTCGCCGAGCACGCCACTGGGGCTGACGGCTCGGACACCACCCGCGCGCAGCTCGTCGATGAGGTCGGTGACGTGTTCGGTTCGACCCGGCCGAGCTGCGTGCGTGCGCACGAGTTCGGGTGCGATCGCGAGCATCAGGGACGTCTCGGTGCTGCCGGCGTGGGCGTCGCCGCCGCTGACGTGCGGCCACCACGACAGCACCCGCCTGCCCTCGTTGGTGACGGTGGCCACCGCTCGGCGTACGGACTCGGCGTTGCCGCCGTGACCATTGACCAGCACCACGCCGGCACTCCAGTCGGCCGACCGGCAGAGCTCGACGATCATCGACTCGACGACGTCGCTACCGAACGACAACGTGCCGGGGAAAGCGGCGTGCTCGCCGCTCGCCGAGATCGTGATGGCGGGCGTCACGATGATCTGGCCGGGTTCGAACGATCCGACGAGTCCGTCGGCCAGCGCGGTCGCGATGCGGGTGTCGGTGTCGATCGGCAGGTGTGGGCCGTGCTGCTCGCACGATCCGACCGGCACGGCCAGGAGTCGGCGCTGCGGTGTGTCGAGATCGGGCCAGGTGAGCTCGCCGAGCCGGCTGCCGGGCGTGGTCGTCAGCACGCCCTCACCCTAGTGCTGCCCCCACCCGACCTTTGCCGTGATTGCGTCGTCCACGACACGGTTGCGGCAAAGTTGGGTGCCAAGCGCACCGAGTCGGCGGCGGCGGCGCCCAACCCCGCGAACCCCCACCGGTGCGAGTCACAGCCGCCTGATCGAGGGTTTCAAGCACACCCGAGGGTCACCGTCGACCACGGGTGCGCCGAAACCCTCGGTTCAGGGGAGGTAGCCCCAGTCGCGCAGGGCGGCGGCGATGCGCTCGGCTGCGGCGCGGGGTTCGAGCTCGATCGTCTCGCCGCGAGCGGGGGCGGCCCCGAGGTCGGTGATCGCCCGGAGGCGCGAGAGCGCGTCGTCGCCGTGCGGTGAGGGCAGCACACGAGCCCGCGGTCGATAGGGGGTGATGATGGCGGCGACCGTGTGGTGGTGCGGCGGTGGGCTGACGCGCACCTCGACCGCAGCGGTGCGGGCAGCGAGCGACTGCTTCAGCCCAGCACGGCGAAGGCTGGCGACGGAGCCCTCGACCGACAGCACGCACGGGGTGGGCACGGTGAGCACCTCGCGGCGGCCGCCATCGAGCCGGCGCAGCGCATGGACGGCACCCAGGTGGCAGCGGTCGAAGTCGATCTGCACGAGGCCGAGCGCCTGTGCAGCCCGTCGGTGATGGGCGACGAACGCCGGTACCGAGCCGCTGCCACGGTCGAGCGAATAGTCGCCGCACACCACGATCGAGGCGTCGGCCGTCGCCTGGGCGAGCTCGAATGCGACGTCGCGCGAGTCAGCGTCCGCCGGTGCCTCGATGCGGACCGCTCGCGACGCGCCACACGCGAGTGCGTCGCGCAGGGCGCGCTCGGCGCCCACCGGCCCGGATGCGACGGCAACCACGGGCACGTCGAGTGACTCGCCGAGGCGCAACGCGACCTCGAGCGCGGCCAGATCGGCCGCCGACACACCGGCGAAGCGGTCGTCGGACTCGTCGCCCGGCGGCGCGGTCCACTTCAGGCAGGCAGCGATCACGTGCGGCGGAAGACGACACCATGGCCGCCATCGGGGTAGGTCCAGGTGATCGCGCCCTCGTGATTGCACACGAGGTAGCACGTGCCGCACTCGAAGCACTGCTCGTAGTTGAAGACGATGCCACCATCGCTGGTGGGCACGAACAGGTTCGCCGGGCAGGCGACCACGCACGCCTTGGTGCTGCAGTCGGCACAGGCCGCACCGTCGACGACGATGTGGGCGCGCTCGCCGACGTCGAACCGGGCGGTGGCCATCCGGTCCTGGAACGAGATCTCGGGCCAGGGCTGCTGCTGGTTGCTCATCCGAAGGTCCTCGCTCCGTCGATGGCGTCGCGCGCCAGGTCACGCATGCGGATGCCGGCCGCCTTGCGTTCGCGCATCACGATGCGGCGTAGGCCCGGCTTCGGCTTCGGGTTCTCGACCCGGAACATCCCCTCGACGACGTTCGCCACGAACTGCGGGTACAGGTGCTGCACCCGGTCGCTGAGCACCAGGTGCGGGGCACGCTTCAGCTTGCGATGGTCCTTCAGGACGAAGGTGTCGGCGAGGCGCCGCTCGTACCCGGCAAGGCCGGCGAGTGACGTGTTGCCGCGGCTGATCGCTTCGACGGCGGCCTGACCGGCGTACATGCCGCTCGCCATCGCGAAGTTGACCCCTTCGAGCCAGATGCCGGCAGCCAGGCACATCGCCGCGGCATCGCCGGCCACGAGCAGGCCGTCGCCGGCGAGCTTCGGCATCATCGCGAGTCCGGCCTCGGGGATGAGATGCGCCGAGTACTCCTTGATCTCGCCACCCTCGACGAGCGGAGCGATGGCCGAGTGCGCCTTGAGTCGGGCGATGATCTCCTCGGGGCGGCGTTGCTGGGCGGCGAGCTTCGGCAGCTTCAGCACCACGCCGACCGCGATCGTGTCGAGGTTCGTGTAGATGAAGCCGCCGCCGCTGACGTCGCTGGTGCCACCGAGGATCTCGATGTCGACCCCCTCGCGGCCACGCACGCCGAAACGGTCGTCGATGACGTCCTTCGGCAGGGCGATGGTCTCCTTCACGCCGAGCGTGTAGTTGGCCGCATCGACGGGTCCGTACAGGCCGGCTTCCTTGGCGAGAAAGCTGTTCACCCCGTCGCACGCGATGACGAGGCGTGCAGTGAGGTCGCCGTCGGGACGGTCGGTGCGCACACCGGTGACCGTGCCGGATGCGTCGCGCAGGAGACCGGTGACCGTGGTGCTGCACAGCAGCTGTGCGCCAG
>JBBDMO010000065.1:0-5664 GCA_040878255.1 Ilumatobacteraceae bacterium | reverse complement strand
CTGAAGACACTCGAAGAGCCGTCACCCAGCACGATCTTCATCGTCCTCGCCGACTACGTCCCGACCGAGCTCGTCACCATCGCGTCGCGTTGCGTCAGGGTCGAGTTCGGCCCCATCGACCCCGCGACGGTCGAGGCGGTGCTGATGGCGGAGGGGCACCCGGCCGACGTCGCGCACATCGCCGCGGCCGCGTCGGCGGGCAACCTCGACCGTGCCCGGGTGCTCGTCAGCGACAGCGGGCTCGCGGCGCGACGCGAGTCGTTCGTCTCGGTACCCCGGCGGCTCGACGGCAGCGGGTTCACCGTCGTTGCGCTCACCGGCGAGATGGTCCGTCTCGCCGATGACGCCGCAGCGTTCCTGGAGCCGGTGCACGCCGACCAGTTGGCCGAGCTCGAGGCGCGGGTCGCCGCCGGCGGAGAGCGCGGGAGTGGGCGAAAGGCGCTCGAAGAGCGGCACAAGCGCGAGGTCCGTCGCTACCGGACCGACGAGTTGCGCAGCGGCCTGGCTGTCATGGCCGGGGCCTACCGCGACGCGTTGGTGGCGGGCACGGCACAGCGACCCGATGCCGCCATCAGGGCGGTTGCTCGGATCCACGAGAGCCTCGAGGCCCTCGAGCGGAACCCCAACGAGGTGCTGCTGCTCCAGAGCCTGCTCCTCGATCTGC
Source organism: Ilumatobacteraceae bacterium (assembly GCA_040878255.1). Lineage (GTDB taxonomy): Bacteria > Actinomycetota > Acidimicrobiia > Acidimicrobiales > Ilumatobacteraceae > VFMC01. The sequence goes on along the minus strand of JBBDMO010000065.1, from coordinate 5,000 downwards.
CCGCCCTCTGAGGCAGCCCCGGCCACCTCACCGTGTCACACCTGCGCGGTAGGTTCGACCCGTGCCCAAGCTGACCGATCACGACGTCGAGACCTTCCTGTCCGAGCCCGGCCACCTGGCCCGGATCGCCACCACCGACGCCGACGGCATGCCGCGCGTGCTGCCCCTGTGGTTTGTCCTGCACGACGGTGCCATCTGCTTCACGCCTCGTCAGCCGGCCGTCATCTGGCAGAACCTCGTGCGTGACCCGCGGGTCGGCATCTGCATCGACGAAGAGGCCGGCCCGTACCGCAAGATCGTCGTCCAGGGCATCGTCGAGGTGCTGCACCAGCCAGGCGACGACGATGCGTGGAGGCCGCTCTACCGGCAGATCGCCAAGCGGTACCAGCGCGACGACTGGGCAGACGCCTACGTCGACGGCACCTCAGACCAGCCACGCGCGCTGTGCGCCGTGCGGCTCGATGCCGCCACCACCCGGTTGCAGACCTGGCGCATGCCGGTCGCCGGTGAAGACCCCACCGGCATCTGGCACTCGCGCTACTACGTCGGCCGCGACCCGTCGTGACGGTCGATGTCCGCTGGGCCCGTCCGGGCGCAGATCTCGCGCGCACGGTGTCGGCCATCGTGCGCGAACTGCAGGGCGACGATCCGCTGCAGTTGGTCCGGGTCGTCGCCGCCGATGCGGCCACGGTCGACGGCCTGCGCCGGGCGCTGCCGCTGACGGGCGGCGCGTGCGGCGTCGAGATCGGCGGCACGCTGCGCCTCGCGCGCACCATCGCGGCACCGGTGCTCGGGGCGCGGCGATCCGCCTCGCCCGTCGCCGTCCTCGCAGCTGTGCAGCAGGTGCTCGCCGACCCGACAACCTGCCCCGCTGCGTTCGCGTCGTGTGCGTCGCACCCTGCCACCCACGATGCACTGGTCCGGTCGGCCCGTTCGCTCACCGGTGCCTTCACGCTGCCCGACCCGCGCCAGGCGCTGCGCGAGCTCGCCGGCGGGCGCGAGAGCGCGTCGGCGTTGTGCGAGGTGGTCGGCGCTGTTCGGACACGGCTCATCGACGGGGGCGCCGTCGACGACGCACTGGTCCTCACCACCGCCACCGAGCGGGTGGCCGCCGGGCTCGCGCAGTCGGCCGACACGCCGCTGGTGCTGGTGGTCACCCAGCAGTTCCCTCCCGCACACGTCGCCTTCCTGCGGGTGCTGTGTGCGCACTCACCTCGCGCCGTGGTGGTTGCGGCGAGCACCCGAGACGCAACCGTGTCGGTTGCTCATCACGTCGCGCGGCTCACCGGCACCGAACCGGAGGTCGTCGTGCACGAGCCCACGTCGATGGCCACCACGGTCGTGTCGTGCCCCGACCACGACGAAGAGGTGCGCGAGGTCACCCGCCGGGTCGTGGCCCTGCTCGACCAGGGTGTGCCGGCCGACCGGATCGCTGTTCTGTACCCGCCGCAGGGCCCGCACCGGGCCGCCATCGGTTCATCGCTGTCGGCCGCAGGCATCGCTGCGCGCGGCGAGGTCGCGCCGCGCCTCGGTGGTGCCGCCGCCGGCCAGGTGCTCCGCCTGCTGCTCACGCTCGTCACCGACGGCCTCGACCGCAACGTGCTCATCGAGGTCGCCAGGCTCGCCCCGCTCGGTGCCGTGTCGGCACCAGACGATCCGCCCGGGGCACCCGCACGCGCAGCGATGCGATACGCCGACAGCTGGAACCGCCTGGCATCACGCAATGGCGTGTTGGGCGAGGACGACTGGCCGGCGTTCGAAGCGCTCGAGCTCGCCGACGACGACCGCGATGCCCGCGACCATGCAGGTCTGTGCCACTTCCTGCAGAGCCAGCGGCGCCACCGCAACGCGGTGCGGGCAGCCACGTCCTGGGCGAGCGCAGGGCAGGCACTCGAACGGTGGTTCACCGCCCACTGCGGCACCGTCGACTGGCGGCGCTCGCACTGGTTGGGCCATGCCTCGTGGCAGCACGAGGCAGCCGAACAGCTCGAAGCGCTCATCACCGAGCTGTCCGACATCGACGTGGTGGGCCTGCCGTTCACGGTGCGAACACTGCAGTCGCTGGTCTCGGCCGGGCTCGACCTCGATGTCGTCACCGCCGAGAGCAAGGGTGCTGGTGTGGTCGTCGACCAGGTCGTCGGGGGTGCCGGCATCGTGGTCGATCATGTCTTCGTTGTCGGTGCCAACGATCACCTGCTGCCCGGCCGCGTCGTCGACGACCTCGTCATCACCCGTCAGCACGGGCCCGAGCCGTTCGGTGTGCTCACCGGCCCGGCCAACCGGCCGCTGCGCGACCGGCGTGGCCTGCTCGCCGCGCTCGACGGTGCCGGTGTCGCCGTCACCATCACCCACGCGCGCTGGGACGTCCGCTCGGGCGGCGACCTGTACGTCTCGCGCCTGGTTCCCACCGAGGGCATCACGCCCGTGCACGTGGCATCGCACGCAGCGCAGGTGATGTCGCCCGATGCGCCGTGGCTGTCCGCCGACGAATGGCTCACCCGAGAACCCCAGCGCAGCACGCCACGGCTGTCGCGTCGCCGTCGTTCGGTCACGGCGCGCCTGCAGGACCAACCGGGCCCGTACGACGGCCAGGTCGGCCCGCTCGGCGACCTCACGCCGTTTCTGCGCACCGGCCCCGATGGTGACCCGAAGCAGATCGGTATCACCTCGCTCGAGCGTTGGGTGCAGTGCGGGCTCGAGTACTTCGTCCACCGGGTACTCGACGCCCCGCCGGACGACGTCGACGCCACCGACATCGCCGACGTCGAGCCGATGGAGAAGGGCACGCTCGTGCACACCGTTGCCGAGCGTCTCGTTGCCGAGTGGCTCGACACCCACCCCGGCGATCCGGGGCCGTGGATCGCGACCCAGGCCGATGTCGATGCCGTCTTCATGACCGCCACCCGCATCCTCGACGACGAGGCTGCCGGCCCGCTCGCCGCGCACCGGCTCGGTCACCCCGAGATGTGGCGCGCCCGCCGGGCACAGTTGCTCGCCGCTCTGCGTCGCGGCATCGAGGACGAACGCACCGACGCGGTCACACCGGTCGAGCCCGAGTTCGCGTTCGGATCGCGCAGCGACGGCAGGCGCCCGGCCGTGGTGTGGACGTCGCCCGACGGCGAGCGCCGACTCCACTTCAGCGGGGCGATCGACCGGCTCGACCGCCGACCCGACGGCACGCTGCGCGTGCTCGACGTCAAGAGCGGCAAGCGCGACAGCTACACCACGATCACCCCGTTGCTGCCGCTCGGTGACGCAGCCGACAAGTTGCAGCTCGCGTTCTACGGCTGGGCGGCCGAGCAGTTGCTGGGCGAACCGGTCACCGGAGCCACCTACCGGTTCACCGGGCATCAGGACGTGCAACGCGATGTCGTGCTCGAGCTCGACGATGCGGTCATGCACACGCTGCACGAGCGCATCGACGAGATCACCGCTGCCATCGCCGACGGCCGGTTCGTTCCCGGCGAGGTCGGCAACTTCGGGTGCCCGGTATGCACCCCCGATCAGCTCGGCCTCACCGAGATCAACCAGCGCCGCATCGAGTGGGCCGTCGACGACGATGTGTCGGACGACAACGACACCGACGTGGCGACCGCGGCCCCCGAGCAGTTGGCTCTCTGATGACCACCGAGCAGATCACCCTCGACTTCACCCCCCGGCCCACCCTCATCGATCAGGCCGCACGCGATACGGCGCGCACGCTCGTCGATTCGCCCGTCGTCGTTGCCGCGGGCGCCGGGGCAGGAAAGACCGAGGCGCTCATCCGACGCCTCGAGACGGTGCTCGGCGCCGAGGCACCCGACCCCGACCGCATCGTCGCGATCACCTTCACCGAACGGGCAGCCAGAGACCTCGTCAACAAGCTGCGCACCAAGCTGCCCGCGCCCCTCATCCCCCACATCGAGCTCATGCGGGTGGGCACCATCCATTCGTTCTGCCTCGGTATCCTGCGCCGGCACCCGCTCGAGGCGGGCCTGCCGCCGGTGTTCACCACGCAGGACGAGCTGATGTCCGGCGCCGACGCGGCCGGCCGGATCAACCGCATCCGCGATGCGTTCTTCGACCGTGTGGCCGAACTGGGCGACCCTGTGCTCCGCCAGGCGATCGAGCTGTACGTGTCGAAGTATCGCCTGGGCATGCTCCACGATCTGATCCGCCTCGTCGACCAGCAGTGGGACCGCTTCGCCGAGGTGTCGTTCGACCCCCCGGGCCCGTGGAACAGTGCCTGCGCAGCTATCGAGGACCACATCGCCATGCTCGCCGCCGACCCTGCTACGCCGGCGAGGCTGCGCGAGCTCTTCACCGAGATCTGCGATGGCCTGACAACGCTCGGCGCGTCGGAGTCGATGGTGTCCGCTCTTGCGTCGATCCCGCCGGTGAAGCTCAGCACGAACGGTGGGGCTGCGTGGAAAGAGGTGCGCGACGACGTCAAGGCGCGCGTCGCGTCCATTGCCGCCTCGGTCTACGAGTGCGCACTCGGCAGCATCCTGCACGTACTCGTGCCCATCGTGCTGGGTGAGGCCGAGCTGCGGTACCAGCGGGGTCAGCTGTCCTTCGACGACATCCTGGTGCTCACCCGCCGGCTGCTCACCGATCGGCCCGAGGTCCGGGCTCGCTTGCGCGGCGAGATCGACCACCTGTGCGTCGACGAGTTCCAGGACACCGACATCGTCCAGTACGACATCGTCCGCATGCTCACCGACGCCGTCGACGCGTCCGGCGACCATCGGCCCGTGCTGTTCGCCGTTGGTGACCCCAAGCAGTCGATCTACGGCTTTCGCGAGGCCGATGTGGCGCTGTTCGAGGAGCTGCGGTCGCTCCCCGACCTCACCCAGCTCGAGCTCAGCACGAACTTCCGCTCACGCCCCGCGATCATCCGGTGGGTCAACGAGGTGTTCGCGCAGTGGTTCGCGGCCGATGCCGGGCAGGTGCCGTTCGCTCCGCTCGCCGACCACGTACCCGATTCGCCGGCGTTCGTCACCGTCGTCGGCGGCCGCATC
>JBBDMO010000064.1:0-5707 GCA_040878255.1 Ilumatobacteraceae bacterium | reverse complement strand
GTGACCCGGCCGGCGCCCTTGCCGGCCACGCGACGCACCTTGCGGAGCTCGTCCATCAGGTTGGTCTTGGTGTGCAGGCGGCCGGCGGTGTCGGCGAGCACCAGGTCGATGTCGCGAGCGGCGGCGCGCTCGATGCCGTCGAAGATGACCGAGCTCGGGTCACCGCCCTCGCTGCCGCGAACGAACTCGGATCCGCTGCGCTCGGCCCACGTGAGGAGTTGCTCGGCTGCGGCTGCACGGAAGGTGTCGCCGGCGGCCATGAGGACGGATTGGCCCTCGGCGCGTTGCAGCGCCCCAACCTTGCCGATGGTGGTGGTCTTTCCAACGCCGTTCACGCCGACGAAGAGCCACACGTTCGGCGAACCCGGCGTCGCTGCGAGCAGGTGCATCTCGCGATCGGCACCGATGAGGCGGGTCGTCATCTCGACCCGCAGGGCGTCGAGGAGCGCGTCGGGGTCGGTGATCTCCTTCGACTTCACACGCGCCCGCAGTCCGCTGAGGAGTTCGTCGGTCACCCGTACGCCGACGTCGGCACGCAGGAGCGCCTCTTCGAGGTCCTCCCACGTGTCGTCGGTGATGCCGGCACGACCGCGGATGCCGAGGAACGCACCCGACAGCACACTGCGCGCCTTGCCCATACGGGAACGGAACGTGGGCCGTTCGATGATCTCATCGACCGAAACCGGTTCGCCGACCTCGACGGCATCGTGGAGGTCCATTCCGGTGGCGGTGTCTGCACGGTCGTCGTCGATGAGGACCTCGCCCGTGGAGTCCCAGGTGTCGTCGTCGATCTTCTGCGGCTCGACCAGCGGGCGCGGCGGCCTGACGATCTCGGACGTGCGGTCGGGCTGCAGCTCGACGACGCGGCGGCGGTTGACGACGACGACGCCGATCCCGAACAGCAGGACGACGGCGATGAGGACGAGAAAGATCCACTCCATGGTCACGCCAACGCTACCCGCGGCGCAGGGCCGCAGGTCCGTCGCTGCGCCCGCAAGGCGCCGCGCGCATCAGGCGCTACTGGAGACGCGCTCGGTGACGACCTTCGACGAGCCACCCGGCTGCATCGTGACACCGAGCAGGCAGTCGCCGGCCTCCATCGTGCGCTTCTGGTGGCTCACGATGAGGAGTTGCGCCTCCTGGCGGAACTCGGAGATCAGCCCCAGGAACCGGTGGAGGTTGACGTCGTCGAGCGCTGCCTCGACCTCGTCCATCACGTAGAACGGCGACGGCCGGCTGCGGAACACGGCGAACAGGAACGCCAGCGCGGTCAGGCTGCGCTCACCGCCCGACAGCAGCGACAGCTTCTTGACGTTCTTCCCGCTGGGCTTGGCCTCGACCTCGATGCCGGTGTTCAGCAGGTCGTCGGGCTGCGTGAGCACGAGCCTGCCCGTGCCGCCGGGGAAGAGGTTGTCGAACAGTTGCGTGAAATGGCTGCTCACATCGGCGAAGGCACCGGCGAAGACTGTCTGGATCTCGAGATCGACCGCCTTGATGACGCGGAGGAGTTCGCGTCGAGTCTCACGAACGTCGTCGAGCTGGGCCTCGAGGAACGTGTGGCGTTCCTGCAACTCGTTGAACTCCTCGAGCGCGAGCGGGTTGATCGGCCCGAGCAGGCGCAGCTCGCGGTCGAGGTCGCGCACGCGGGCCGGCGCGTTGATCCCCTCGGGCAGCGGCGGCATCTCGCACGCCTCGGCAGCCTCGGGTTCGATGTCGTGATCGCGCCGCAGGGCCTCGACCGCTGTCTCGAGCCGCAGCTTCACCTCGGCCTCGTCGATCTCGACCCGGCGCATGCGCTGGCGCGCCTCGTCGAGCTCTCGTTCGGCGGCGGTGCGGCGACGACGGACCTCGTCGAGGCGCGATGCGATGGCGCGCACCTCGTCGCTCTGGCGGCGGCGGATGTCGAGGAGCTCCTCGTGGCGCGTCTCGATGACGCTGCGATGCGCGTCGACGAGCGACATGAGCCGCTCGAGCGCCTCGAGCGCTCGCTCGACCGCGACGCGACGCTCGGCCGCGAGTGCACGCGCCTCGGCATCGGCGGCCAGCCGGCGCTCGGTCTCCTCGAGGCGACGCTCGAGGAAGGTCTGGCGCTCGTGGAGGCCCGCATTGCGAACCTCGATGCCCTGACGCTTTGACGCGATGCCGGCGGTGCGGGCGTCGAGCTGGGCGCGCATCTCGCCCCGGGCCTTTGCGGCTGCGGCCTCTGCTGCCTCGTCGGCCTCGAGGGCCGGCACGAGCACCTCGAGATCGGTGATGCGGGCACGCTCGCGGGCGATTCGCTCCTGCGCCTCGGCGACCGTTCGCTCGAGCGCCTCGAGCTCGGCGGCCACCTCGCGGCGTTCGCCCTGCGTTCGGGCGAGCGCCTCGGAGCTCGCGGTGAACTGGGCGTCGTGCTGATCGAGCCGGCGGGTCAGCTCGGCTTCGGCGTTGCGGGCAGCCTGCTGCTCGGCGCGCGCGGCCTGTGTGGCCTGCTCGGCAGCAGCGGATTCCGCTCGCGCTGCAGTGAGGCGCTCGGTGGCCTCGTCGAGCGCCGCAGCCGTCGCGCCGCCGCCTGATGCACCGAGTCGCCAGCCCGACGGCCCGAAGCGGTCGCCGTCGGCAGTGACCACCACGGCAGCCGGGTTCGCCATCGCGATGTCGAGCGCGTCCTCGAAGTCGTTGGCACGAGCTGCCGATGCGAGGACCGCGTCGAGCAGACGCTCGACCGCCGCGTTCCGGCTGCGCACGTGGGGGCGGACCGCGTCGGCCCCGGCGGGCACGCTGACGGTCGCCGATGGTGCGACGCCGAGCGCCAGCACCGCACCGTGGACGTTCGACCTGCGGAGCGACTCGAGTGCACGCTTGCCAGCGGAGGGATCGGCCACCACGACGGCGAGCAGCGCGTCGCCGAGGGCGGCCTCGACCGACGACTCCCACCCGGCATCGATCTCGATGAGGTCGAGCAACGTACCGAGCGCTCCCTCGACTCCGGCGAGGTGCTCAGCACCCGCCTTGGCGCGTGCCGCCTCGAGCGCCATCGACAGTGCCTCGGCCCGCGCCTTCCAGCGAGACAGCTCCTCGGCGGCCTCTTGCCGGCGGAGCGTGGCGACCTCGGCCGCTGCCTCGGCGGTGAGCCGTCGAGCTTCTGCGGCCTCGACCTCGGCGACGAGCGGCTCCTCCGACTCGTTCGCGTTCTGGCACAGCAGCTTCAGCCGGACGATCTCGCTCTCGAACCGTTCGGCTCGCTGGCGCAGCGAGTCGAGACGGGTCTCGAGGCGCTTGGCCTCACCCTCGGCCCGGCCGAGGTTGCCCTGCATCGAGCGCAGCTCACCGCGCACCTCGGCGGCCGCACTGGCCGCAGACGTGCTGGCAACGACAGTGTCGAGGGTGGCCAGCGTCTCGCGTCGCTGCGCGGCGAATGCCTCCTCCTCGGCGGCAAGGTCATCGGCCTCGGGGCCGAGCGCCAGCAGGTCGTCGGCCACACCGGCGAGCTCGTCGCGGAGGCGGGCGGCGTCGTTCTCGAGGTTGGCGACCACTCCCCCATCCATCAGCTGACCACGGTCACGTTCGAGTGAGCGGCGACGCTCGACCATGACGGCCGAGATGCCGCGGGCCCGCTCGCGCAACTGCTCGACGCGCACCATCTCGTCGCTGAGGTCGGTGTCGCCTCGAGCCGTGAGCTCGGCCTCGGCGGCGAGCACTGCGGTGTCGAGGGCAGCGAGCTCGGAGCGGAGCGCCTGCTCGCCGGTACTGAGCTGGACCTTCTCGGTGGCCAGCGCCGTGAGCCGCGTCCGCAGTCCGGCGATCTCGCGTCCGGCGAGGAACCGCTGCAGGGCTGACAGCTCGGCGACGAGGTCGCCATGACGGCGGGCGGCGTCGGCCTGGCGCTCGAGCGGGCGGAGCTGGCGGCGCACCTCGCGCAGCAAGTCCTGCACGCGGAGCAAGCTGGCCTCGGTGGCGTCGAGGCGACGCTCGGACTTCTCCTTGCGCCGGCGGTACTTCAGCACGCCGGCGGCCTCTTCGATGATCGACCGGCGGTCCTCGGGCCGGGCGTTCAGGACGGCGTCGATCTGGCCCTGGCTGACGATGACGTGCTGTTGGCGGCCGACACCGGCATCGCTGAGCAGTTCCTGCACGTCGAGGAGACGGCAGTTCACGCCGTTGATCGCGTACTCGCTCTCACCGGTACGGAACAGCGTGCGGGTGATGGTGACCTCGGTGAACTCGATCGGCAGCAGGCCAGCCGAGTTGTCGAGCGTGAGGGTGACCTCGGCCCGGCCGAGTGCCGCACGTTTCGCCGTGCCGGCGAAGATGACGTCGTCCATCTTCTGGCTGCGCACCGAGCTCGGGGCCTGGGCACCCAGCACCCAGGCAATGGCGTCGACGACGTTCGACTTGCCCGAGCCGTTGGGGCCCACCACGACGGTGACGCCCGGTTCGAGCAGCATCGTCGTCGAGTCGGCGAAGCTCTTGAAGCCTTTGAGGGTGAGGGACTTGAGGAACACGGCTGACCGAGCCTAGTCAGCGCGCGCCCGCCCCACGGTCCTCGCCCCGTGCGGTGAGCGGTGAGCGGCCGAGCGGCCCTCACCGCTCACCGCGGGGGTCAGCGTTGGCAGCGGGGGCAGAAGCAGGTGGAGCGGCCGGCGCTCACGACCCGCTGGACCAGCGCCTTGCCGCAGGTGAGGCAGGGCAAACCGGCCCGGTCGTACACCCGGTGCGAGAGCTGGAACTGCCCGCCGTTGCCCTCGACGTCGACGTACTGGGTGTCGGCGAGCGTCGACCCGCCGGCCTCGATCGCCTCACCGAGGATCCGGTGGATGCTGGCGTGGAGGCGAGTGATCTCGTGCCCGGTGAGTGACGACGAGATCCGGTCAGGACGCAGCCGGGAGGCGTGCAGGATCTCGTCGCAGTAGATGTTGCCGATGCCGGCGACGACGTGCTGGTCGAGCAGCAACGCCTTGAGCTGGCGGCTGCGCCCGAGCACGATGGTGCGAAGCTGGCCGCGGCTCATGCCATCGGTGATCGGATCGACGCCGAGGGAAGCGAGGTCCGGCATCTCGACAGCGATGTGGTCCGGGTCGAACACTACGACCTCGCCGAAGGTGCGGGGATCGACGAAGCGCAGCTCGAGAATCGGCTCACCCGACAGCCGGGCGGCGACGTGCGTGTGCGGCGGCCGCGGCTCGTCTGCCGGCGAGATGAGCACCCGGCCGCTCATACGCAGATGGATCATGACGTCGTCGCCGGTGTCGAGACCGAGCAGCAGGTACTTCCCCCGCCGACGCGTGTCGACGACGGTGGCGCCGGTGAGGCCGTCGATGAGGGCCTGGCGCGATGTGCGCCGCACCGTGCGTTCGCGACCGACCTCGACGTGTTCGATGGTACGACCGACGAGGCGCGCGTCGAGGCCCCGACGCACGGTCTCGACCTCGGGCAACTCGGGCACGGCCCGCCTACGCCAGCAGTTCGGTGGCGAGCGCGTCGAAGGCGGTGCGAGCGGCGACCTGCTCGGCCGTCTTCTTCGACTTGCCGGTGCCGTTGCCAAGCGTGCGGCCGTTCACGAGCACGGTCGCCACGAAGGTCTTGGCATGATCGGGGCCGCTCTCACTGATGACGTACACCGGCGCGACGTCGAACAGGCGCGCCGTTCGCTCCTGCAGCAACGTCTTGAAGTCGAGCCGGTCGAGGCTGCGCGCGGCCTCGACCAGCGGCGCAGCGAACAATCGCT
>JBBDMO010000063.1:0-30773 GCA_040878255.1 Ilumatobacteraceae bacterium | reverse complement strand
CGGGTCGAACCCTGCCGCCAACTGGGGCCTGCTGTACGACACGTACCAGAAGGAGCGCATCACGATCTACGGGCTCGACGGTCACGAGGACGGCGGTGGGTTCACCACCACCGCCAGCCCGATGTTCGGCTTCGACTTCACTGCCCGGCCGATCTACGACCAGCCGGGTGTGATCTCGCTGCCGGATCCCGCTGCGCGTCAGCCGTTCGGCCGGCCGGTCACGGTGCCGGTGCGACCGCACTTCGGCGTGATGGGCGTGGCGCCGGCCGAGGCCGGCCGCCTGTCATCGATCCCTCCGGGCACGTTCGGCGGCAACGTCGACAACTGGCGGGTGGGCCCCGGAGCCACGATGTGCTACCCGGTCGCGGTGCCAGGCGGGAACCTCTATGTCGGTGATCCGCACTTCGCTCAGGGCGATGGTGAGATCTGCGGCACGGCCATCGAGGCGTCACTCGACGCCGTGATCCAGGTGTCCGTGCTGAAGGGCATCGAAGCGACGTCGCCGCTGCTCGAGACCGACACCCACTGGTTCACCCACGGCTTCGGAGCCGACCTCGACGCGGCGATGCGCATGGCCGCCGAACAGATGCTGTGGCTGATGCGCCGTCACCTCGGGCTCTCGGCCGACGAGGCGTACTCGTTGGCGTCGGTCGCGATCGACCTCGGCGTCACGCAGGTGGTCGACGGCACGCTCGGCTGTCACGCCGCCATCGCTCGGGACATCCTGTCGTGACCCGTACCTTCGGCGACCGCGTTCGCAGTGTGCTTGTGGCGACCTCGACATGGGACTATGGTCTGACCATCAGTCCAAGGCGCGCGGGGCGCGCCGAGTGACGTCCAGGGGGTCACGATGCCGATCACGAGGATGAACCATGCGGTTCTCTACGTCCGCGACGCACAGCGTCACAAGCAGTTCTACGCCGACCTGCTGGGGTTCATCCCGGTGATCGAGCACCCACAGGGTGGCTTCGTCTTCATGAGGGCACCAGGCTCCACGAATCATCACGACATCGCGTTCTTCTCGCTCGGTGCCGCTGCGGCGGCCAGCGAAGCGGGTGCGCGCACGGTGGGCATGTACCACCTCGCGTGGGAGGTGCCGACGCTGGCCGAGCTCGCCGAGATGCAGCAGCGCCTCATGGCCGCCGGTGCGTTCGTCGGCGCCAGCGACCACGGTTGCAACAAGAGCCTCTACGCGAAGGACCCTGATGGCCTCGAGTTCGAGGTGATGTGGCTGGTACCACCCGAGTACTGGGGTGATGCCGAAAGCCAGGCGATCGTCGATCCCCTCGATCTCGACGCCGAGATCAGCCGGTTCGCTGCGGTGGGGCTCCGATGACCGCAACCAGCTTCGATCCGGTCACGCGTCGCACGGTCTCGGCCGAGATCCGTCAACGCCTCGCCGATGCGATCCAGAACGGCCAGCTCGCACCCGGCATGCCGCTGCCTGCTGAGCGCCTGCTCTGTCAGGAGTTCGGTGTTGCGCGCACCTCGGTGCGCGAGGCGATCCAGGGTCTGGTCATCGCCGGCTACGTCGAGCGCCGTGGCAACCGCTCGGTCGTGGCCGAACAACTGCCGGCGTTCAACTTCACCGGGGACGACCGCAAGGCCATGGTCAGCCAACTGTTCGAGGTGCGCCAGGTGATCGAGCCGGCCATTGCCGAGCTCGCCGCTCGCCGGGCCACCGAGTCCGAGCGCCTCCTCATCGCCACACTCGCCGCCCGTGAGACCGACGTGCTCGAGGAGTTCCGCGAGACCGACCGCGCGTTCCATGCCGCTCTCGCCCGCGCCTGTGGCAACCCGCTGCTGCACGAGGTGCACGCCAAGGCCCTGGCGTCGCTGTTCGGCTCGGGCGAGTTCTCGTCGCTGCTCTACGCCGAGGCCAACCGTTCCGAGGTCAGCGAGATCATCGAGTCGTCGTGCGATGCCCACCGGGCAATCGCCGAGGCGGTCGTCAAGGGCTACACGCGCAAGGCTCACGCTGCCGTGGTGGCCCACCTCGACGACGTCGAGCGCCGCATGGTGGAGCGCCTGCTGTGACTGCCCCCATGACCCCCTCCGCCAAGGGTGACCCCCGTTACCTCTACTTCTTCGACGACGTCGAGTTCCTCCCAACCGATCGCGACGGCTTCCGCCGCCGCGTGGTCACGGGTGAACATCTCGAGCTGTGGTTCTGGCGCATCGCGGGCGGTTCCGTCGGCTCGTTCATGCACAAGCACGACACCAACGAACAACTCGGGATCATCATGCGCGGCACGCTCGACTTCCGCATCGGGGACCCCGACGACGACACACGCCACAGCCTCGGCGCCGGCGACATGTACCTTGCCCACCCCGCGGTGTGGCACGGCGACAGCCTCTTCGTGGGCGACGACGAGATGAACGAGGTCTGGATCCTCGACATCTTCTCGCCACCGCGGCAGGACAAGATCACGCTGCGTCCCGACGCCGCAGACACCACGAGTGCAGAGGAGGTGGCGCTGTGACTGCTGATTGGCGCCTGGCCGTCGACATCGGCGGAACGTTCACCGACGTGGTGCTGTTCGACGGCACGTCGGGCCGCGTGGTGGTCGACAAGACCCTCACCACGCCGTCGGCCCCACTCGACGGGGTGCGCATCGGTGTGCGCGCCCTGCTGGCCAAGGCTGGGGTGTCGCCGTCAGACATCACGGCGCCCATCGTGCACGCGACCACGCTCATCACGAACGCGCTGATCGAGGGCAAGATCGGCCGGGCCGCAGTGGTCACCACCACTGGCTTCGGCGACACGCTGCTCATCCGCAACGAGCACCGCTACGACATGTACGACCTGCAGATCGAGTTCCCGGCGCCGCCGGTGCCGCGCGATCGCGTCGTCGAGATCAGCGAGCGCACCAACCCGTACGGCGTCGTCAGTGAGCAGCCCACCGCCGCAGGGCTGGCTGCGATCACCGAGCAGCTCCGTGCCGCGAAGGTCGAGGCCGTTGGCGTGTGCCTGATCAACTCGTACGCCAACCCGGCCAACGAGCGCATCATCGCCGAACACCTGCGTCGCGAGCTCGGCGTGCCCGTGTGCATCTCGGCCGACATCTCGCCGCAGATCCGCGAGTACCCGCGCATGATCACCACGGCGTGCAACGCCGCCACCATGCCCGTCATCGGGCCGTACCTCGACGAGCTCCAGAAGTGGCTGGCCGCCGAGGGCTTCGGCGGTTCGGTACTGATGATGCTCTCGAACGGCGGTGTGGTGTCGGCCGACGACGCCGCCCGCGCCCCCATCCGCCTCGTCGAGTCCGGCCCCGCGGCGGGTGCGCTCGCCGGCAGCTGGTTCGCCCGGCGCATGGGCGAGGACCGCTTGCTGTGCTTCGACATGGGCGGCACCACGGCGAAGTCGTGCCTCATCGAGCATGGTGAGCCAGAGCTCACGAACACCTTCGAAGTGGCACGGATCTACCGGTTCAAGAAGGGCTCTGGCTTCCCGGTCTCGGTGCCGTCGGTCGATCTTGTCGAGATCGGTGCGGGTGGCGGCAGCCAGGCCCGCGTCGACGAGTTGGGCCTGCTGAAGGTCGGTCCCGAGTCGGCCGGTGCCGACCCGGGTCCCGCTTGCTACGGCCGGGGCGGCACGAAGCCCGCGGTCACCGACTCCGACCTCGCGCTCGGCCTGCTCGACGCGTCGTTCTTCCTGGGCGGCGACATGCCGCTCGACATGGACGCCTGCAACGCCGCGCTCCAGTCAGTGGCCGACCAACTCGGCCTCACGGCCGCCGACACCGCTGCCGGCATCCAGGAGCTCGTCGATCAGAACATGGCCGCTGCGTCACGGATGCACGCGGTCGAGCAGGGTGCCGACCTGCGCGGCATCACCGTGCTGGCCTTCGGTGGTGCCGGCCCGGTCCACGCCTGCGGTGTGGCCGACCTGCTCGAGTCGCCACGCGTCGTGTTCCCCGTGAACGCGAGTGTGCTGTCGGCGTTCGGCACGCTCGTGACGCCGGTGCGCATCGACCTCGCCCGCAGCATGGTCCGGCCGATGGCCGATTTTGACCAGCCGGGCGAGTCGCTCGAACGGCGCGACGCGATGCTCGACGAGCTGCGCGACGAGGGCCGCCGGGTACTCGCGGCGGCTGGCGTCGCCGCCGAGGACATCCGGTTCCGCTACGGCGTCGACACCCGCTACATCGGCCAGGGCAACGAGATCACGATCTGGGTCGGCGAGGGCGAGCACTGGCCCGTCACCTATGCCGACGTGCTCGACCGGTTCGAGACCGACTACCGGCGGATCTACGGCCTCACCATCCCCGACGTGGGCGTCGAGGCCGTCACCTGGCGGTTGTCGGCGTTCGCGCCATCGGCCACCGTCGAGCCGCAGTACGAGGTCGGCACGACCCACGGTGCACCGCATCGCACGCGGCCTGTCCGCTTCTCACGCACGAGCGGTGTGGTCGACACACCCGTCTACCGACGGCACGAGCTCGGCCTCGGGCAGGTCATCGAGGGGCCGGCCATCGTCGAAGAGCGCGAGACGACAGCGGTCATCCGGCCGGGTTGGACCGCGACGATCGTGGCTGACGGCTCGCTCGTCGCCGACCGCGTGGCTGCAGGTCACACCGCGAACACCGAGGGAGGTGCACGATGAGGACGTTCGATCCGATCGAGCTCGAGGTGCTGTGGCAGAGCCTCATCGCCACGGTCAACGAGCAGGCCCGCGCCCTGCAGCGAGCGGCGTTCTCGCCGATCGTGCGCGAGGCCGGCGACCTCGCCAATGCGGTCTTCGACCGCAGCGGCCGCATGGTCGCCCAGGCCGTCACCGGCACGCCCGGGCACATCAACTCCCTCGCCCGCGCCGCGTCGGCGATGCTCGCCGAGTACCCCACCGACTCCTTCGTCGAGGGTGACGTGCTCATCACCAACGACCCCTACAAGACGGCGGGCCAGCTCCTCGACGTCACCGTTCTCTACCCCGTGTTCAACAAGGGCCGGGTCATCGCCTTCTTCGGTTCCACCATTCACCACACCGACGTCGGCGGGTACGGCATCGGTGCCGGCGGCCGCGACGTGTTCGAGGAAGGCCTGTGGATTCCCATCTGCCGCCTCATGATCGCGGGGGAGCGCAACCACGACGTGTGGAAGTTCATCCTCAGCAACGTCCGCCAGCCCGATCACATGGCGGGCGACCTGCACGCGCAGATGGCGAGTGGTGAGGTCGGGGCCCAACGGTTGCTGGCGCTGTGCGAGCGCCATGGTCTCGATGACATCGAGGACCTCGCCGAGGAGATCATCACGCGGTCCGAGGCCGCCACCCGGGCCAGCATCCGCGAGCTGCCCGCCGGCACCTACCGGGGCAGCGCCATCCTCGACCTCGCCGACGGCAGCATCATCGACATCGTCTGCGCGATCACAGTCGATCCGGTGGCCGGCGAGATCACCGTCGACTACGAAGGCTCGTCGGGCGCCAACCCGTCCGGCATCAACGTCGTCAAGAACTACACCCACGCCTACACCACGTTCACGGTGCGGTCGGTGCTGAACCCCGAGCTGCCGAACAACCACGGCAGTCTCGAGCCGATCAAGGTCGAGGCACCGGTCGGGTCGATCGTGAACGCGGTGTCGCCGATGCCGGGCACCGCTCGTCACGTGGTGGGCATGTTCCTGCCGAATGCGCTGCTGAAGGCCCTTGCCCAGATCCGCCCGGCCAACTCGATGGCCGAGGGCTCGGGAGCGGTGTGGACCATGCAGGTCAGTGGCAACCACGACGACGGCCGCCCGTTCATCACTGCGATGTTCACCTACGCCGGTGGTGTCGGTGCCCGTTCGACGAAGCCGGGCCTGTCGGCCTGCTCGTACCCCACGGGGATCTCGGCCGTGCCGGTCGAGGTCGTCGAAGCATCGGCCCCGATCCGGTTCCTGCGCAAGGAACTCCGTCTCGACAGCGGCGGGCAGGGGAACCAGGTGGGCGGCCTCGGCCAGACCATCGAGTTCACGGTCGACACCGAGAAGGCGTGGCAGCTCAACGCCGTCACGTCCCGACTCGACAAGGCCCCTGAGGGCATCTTCGGTGGCGAGGCCGGTTCGGCCGGGTCGTTCACGGTGAACGGTGAGCCCGTTCGCACCCAGGCCCGCATCACCCTGCAGCCGGGCGATCACGTGCGCCTCGACCTCCCTGGTGGCGGCGGATACGGCGCTGTGCCGGAGGCGGTCGGCTGACATGGACTGGTCCGGCGCGGTGACGTTCTGGCATGCCTGGCGGCGTGCTGTCGCGTCCGCGCCCGACGCCACCTTCCTGGTCTTCGAGCGACCCGACGGCGAGGTGGCGACGTGGTCGTATGCCGAGTTCGACGAAACCGTCGCCCGGGCCGGCGCGTTCCTCGCCGACCACGGTGTGGTGGCCGGCTCGTCGGTACAGCTCGCACTGACGAACTCGCCGGCCTTCATCGCCGTGTGGTTCGCCACCTCCGGTCTTGGCGCATGGATCGTGCCGTCGGACCCGATGGCCACGACCGCAGAGCTGAACGGCCACCTGCGCCGTACACGGCCCACCGTCGGCTTCTGTTCCACTGCTCGTGCCACCGCCTACCGGGAGGCGGCCGCGGGTTCGACCACCGTCGTCGTCGAGGTCGACGAGGCCGACGTCTTGCTGGCGCGGTTCGGCACCGACGCGGCTATCGCATGGGCCGACCCTGCACCGACCGACCGGGCTGCCGTCATGTTCACGTCCGGCACCACCGGTGCACCCAAAGGCGTCGAGATCACCCAGGCCAACTACGCGTTCACCGGTGCCACCATGGCCGCGGCCGCCGGGCTGGGGCCGCACCACCGTCAGCTCGTCGTGCTCCCGCTCTTCCACGCCAACGCCCAGTACTACAGCGTCACCTCGGCCGTGTGGGTCGGCGCATCGGTGGCGCTCATGCACACATTCTCCGCGAGCCGCTTCCTCACCCAGGCAGCCCAGCACGGCGCCACGCATGCCAGCCTGTTCGCCGCCCCCATTCGCATGATCCTCGCTCGCGGTGCAACGCCAGTGGCCGGGGTGGCGCTGCAGCACTGCTGGTACGCGATCAACATCAGCGACGCCCAGCACGCCGAGCTCGCGTCGCTGCTCGGCTGCGCGCCGCGTCAGCTGTACGGCATGACCGAGACGATTCCTGCCGTGCTCACGGACGAGGCAGCGGCACCGATGCCGTCGGCGATGGGGTACGTCACACCGGGCTGCGAGGTCGACGTGCAGCGCGCCGACGGCTCGCCTGCAGGCCCGGGCGAGGTGGGCGAGCTCGTCGTGCGCGGCACGCCAGGCATCACCCTGTTCGCCGGATACCTCGACGACCCGACGACCACCGCGAGCTCGTTCCGCGACGGATGGTTCATCACCGGCGACCGTGCCCACCGCGACGCCGCCGGCCGGTTCTTCTTCGACGGACGTCGCTCCGACGTGCTGAAGGTGGCCGGCGAGAACGTGTCGACGGTCGAGGTCGAGCAGGTTCTGACGTCGCACCCCGGTGTGCTCGAGGCCGCCGTCGTCGGCCGCGCCGACGAGGTGCGCGACGAGGTGCCGGTGGCCTTCGTCGTCGCCCGCGATGCCGAGGCCGGGCCCTCGGCCGACGAGCTGCATGCGTGGTGCGAGGCGCACCTCACCAAGTCGAAGCGGCCTCGCGACATCACGTTCGTGGCCGAGTTGCCCCGCACCAGCGTCGGCAAGATCCGCACGTTCCTCCTCCGCGACCCCGGCGCCGAGACCGTCCGTCCCCAGCACGAGGTGACCACATGACCATCACACCCGAACTCCTCGCGTCGTTCGACGCGTCGATCACCGACGTCGCCACAGCGATCACGCTGCCGCCCGAGATCTACATCACCGAGGAGTTCCTCGCATTCGAACGCGAGGCCGTGTTCGCCACCGAGTGGCAGTGCGTCGGACGCGCCGACCGCATTCCCGAGCCGGGCAACTACTTCGCCACCACCATCGCCAGCGGCGAGCACATCATCGTCACCCGCGCGAAGGACGGCGAGGTGCACGCGTTCTCGTCGGTGTGCCAGCACCGTGGCATGCAGGTCGTCGACGACACCGACAGCGGCACCTGTACGAAGTTCACCTGTCCGTACCACCTGTGGAGCTACGACCTCACCGGCCGCCTGCTCGGTGCGCCGGCCATGGAACGCACCGAGGGGTTCGACAAGAAAGAGCACCCGCTGCCGTCTCTGAAGGTCGAGCTGTGGCTGGGCTTCGTGTTCGTCCACCTCGATCCGGACGCCGCTCCGCTCGGCCCGACCCTCGCCACCTACGAGCCGTACCTCGAGCACTACGACCTCGAGCACACGGTGTGCCCCGGCACGTTCACGCTCACCGACCTCCCGTGGAACTGGAAGGTGATGTTCGAGAACTTCAACGACGGCTACCACGCCAACAAGCTCCACCACACGATCCAGGATTTCTGCCCGAGCGAGCTCGCGGCGTTCCCCGTCGAGTGGGAGTCCGGGTCGAACGTCATCTTCCGCACCAACGGCTACACCCACATCGACGGTGGCTTCAACGCGACCACGAAGGCCCTGATGCCGGTGTTCCCGCTGCTGACCGACGAAGAGCGGACCCGCTCGACGTTTGCGCTGATGCCGCCCACGCTGTGCTTCGGTACCGCACCCGACCAGGCGTTCTTCTTCATCGTCCGGCCGAAGACCGCCGACACCATCGACCTCGAGATCGGCTACCTGTTCCATCCGTCGGCACTCGACCACCCGATGTTCGGCCACCTCTACCAGATGAGCGATGCGGGCGTGCAGGTGTTCGTGCGCCAGGATCAGGACGCCACCACCAAGGTCCAGCGTGGCATGCACAGCCGCTTCGCGACGCGTGGCCGCTACTCGTGGCAGGAGGCCAGCCACGTGCAGTTCAACCGCTGGCTCGTCGAGCGCTACCGCCGGGCATGGCCGTCATCATGACGATCCCCGCTGTGTCGGCCATTGCCGACGTGCTCGCCCTGTGGGACGACGACGGCTGGCTCACGCCACCGTTGCGGCCCGTGGTCGGCGCGCCCGAGCCGATCATCGGCCGCGCGCTCACCGTCTCGATCAACGCAGCGCCGCAGGGCGAGGGCTTCGGCGCGATGTACGACGTGCTCTCGAACGACCTCAGCGGTCGGGTCGTCGTCGTGGCGGGCGCCGAGGGCCTGCCCGGCGCGATGTTCGGTGAGATCCTCTGCACCGCCGCCAAGCAGCAGGGCGTGGCCGGCGTCCTGGTGCACGGCTGGGTGCGCGACCGCCCCGACCTCGAGCGCCTGGGCGTGCCGGTGTACGCGAGCGGCGAGCAGGTGGCCGGGCCGAACGGCTGGGCCCAAGTGCGCGGCGTCGAGATCGACGTGCGTGTGGCCGACACCGCTGTTGCATCCACCGATCACATCGTGGCTGACATCACCGGCGTGGTGCGCGTGCGCGACGGGCATCTCGACGAGGTGCTCGATGCGGCACGACGCTACGCGGCAGGCGAAGCACTCGTGGCCGAGGCGCTGGCAGCGGGCGAACCGCTCAGCAGCGCCTACCGCCACAAGAAGGCCGTCGTCGACGAGTTGAGGAGGAGGTGACCGGAGCCGACCACGGATCCACCGGCCGCTCTGCGCACATCGTGTGACGCCCTGAGCCCATCGAGATGAAGCAGCGGGACGACAGCGCCGTCGTGACCAGCACACCAGCACACCCAACACCAACACCAACTCCAGGGGGAGACCAGACCATGAGAAAGTCCAGCATCGCCATCGCAGCGCTCGCTGTGCTGAGCATCGTGGCCGCATCGTGCGGCAGCGACGACAGCACCACCAGCGACACGGCAGCACCCACCGAGACGGCTGCACCGGTGGACACCACCGCAGCCACGACGGCAGACACCACGGCGGCGACCACCGCCGACACCACCGCACCGACCGGCTCGCTCGACCTCGACACCAACGGTGACGGCAAGGTCCAGTTCGGCATCGCCGCGGCCGGCCCCCGTGACGACGGCGGCTACTACCAGGCGCTCGTCGACAAGGCCACCGAGGTCTCTGCCGAAGAGGGCTTCGAGGAGCCGATCGTCGTCGACAACGTCACCACCGAGGACGCCGCCACCGAGCTGGCCAACCTCGCCGAACAGGGCGTCGACGCGATCTTCGTGGGGGCCAGCGAGATCGCCGACCCGCTGATCGACCTGATCGCTGAGTACCCCGACATCTTCTGGTACTGCAACTGCGGCGCCGGCTACCCGTCCGACCCGGGCCTCGCCCAGAGCCAGGACGACTCGTCCGAGATCAGCTACACCGCCGGCTACGCCACGGGCCTGCTGATGCAGGTGGCGGGCGGCGACAGCGCAGCGTTCATCGGGTGCTGCGACCTGAACTTCGAAAAGGAGGCGTACCTCGGCTTCGAGATGGGTCTCAAGGCCGTCGATCCGGCGTACACGATGACGTACATCCCCACCGGCAACTTCCCGTTCGACTTCGACAACACCGCCGGCGCCACCGAGGCGCTGAACGGTGCGATCACCAACGGTGTCGACGCCGTCTACCCGTACCTTGGTGGCGCACTCGAGCCCGTCGTGAAGCTGGCGAACGAAAAGGGCATCATCACGATGTCGGCCGGTTCGTCGAAGGCGTGCGAGAGCACCGAGCTCGACTACCAGATCCAGGTCCGCTTCGACGGTGGTGACTACCTCGGCACGATCTTGGACGAGATCGTGGCGGGCACGTTCAAAGAAGGCGACACCCGCGTCTTCCACGTCGGCGTCGATCCCGAGCCGGGCGCTCAGATCTGCGATGCGACCGCCGAGCAGCAGGCTGCGATGGATGAGGTCTACGCGAAGATCGCCGCCGGCGACTTCGCTGCCGACTTCGGCGCCATCAAGGGCCAGGCGTACTCGGGCGGCTGAGCTTGTCTCATCCTGACGATGCACTGCAGGGGGCGGACGCCACGGCGTCCGCCCCCGCGGTGCGCCTCTCCTCGATCACGAAGCGGTACGGGCCGGTGACGGCGTGTGCCGACGTCGACCTCGAGCTGATCGCAGGCGAGATCCACGGCGTCCTCGGAGAGAACGGCGCCGGCAAGTCGACCCTCATGAAGATCCTGATCGGGCTCGTGCAGCCCGATGACGGGACCATCACCATCGCGGGCAGCGACACGGTCATCCACGACCCCCAGACGGCTGCCGACCTCGGCGTGGGCATGGTGCACCAGCATCTCAGCCTCGTCGAGTCGCTCACCGTGTGGGAGAACGTCCTGCTTGGCGACCACCGTCGCTTTGACCGCAGGGCCGCACGTGATCAGGTGGCCGCCACCGCCGAGCACTACGGCCTCGACATCGACCCCGATGCGCACGTGTCCGACCTCTCGGCTGGGCTGCGCCAGCGTGTCGAGCTGATCAAGTGCCTTCGTCGCGACCCGCGCATCCTGATCCTCGACGAGCCCACGTCGGTGCTGACGCCCGCCGAGAGCGAGCAGCTCTTCGCGACGTTGCGAGATGTCGTCGCTCGCGAACAACGCGCCGTTGCCCTCGTCAGCCACAAACTGGCCGAAGTGCTGCACGCCACCGACACGGTCACGATCATGCGCCAGGGTCGCGTCGTCGAGCAGGCGCGCACCGTCGGCACCACCGCATCGTCGTTGGCCCGCGCCATGGTGGGCCGTGACGTGTCACTGCGCACGAGCGCCGCCGCGCTCGGCGCCACCGACGAGCTGACGAATGCGCCTGTCGCGGTGACACGGTCGTTCGACGACCGACCCGAAGTGCTGCGCATCGACAGCGCCTGTCTCGTCCGAGGCGGCGTCACGGTGCTCCACGACCTCAGCATCCGCGTGCGCGCCGGCGAGATCGTCGGCGTCGCCGGGGTCGAAGGCAACGGCCAGCGCGAGCTCGGCGACGTGATGTCGAGCCTGGTCACCCTCGACGACGGCACCGTCACCGTCGGCGGCACGGCGGTCCGCACCGGCCGCGCCGGAGCCATGGCCCGCGCCGGTGTCGCCGTCATCCCCGAGGACCGCCACGACTCGGGCTGCGTGCTCACCATGTCGGTCGCCGACAACCTGCTGCTCGATCGCATCGACAGCGTCGCCCGGGGCGGGCTCATCAGCCGTGCCGAGCAGCGCCGGGTCGCGACCGACCTGATGCGCGAGTTCGACGTGCAGGGCGCCGGCCCCGACTCGCTGTTCGGCAGCCTGTCGGGCGGCAACCAGCAGCGCGTCGTCCTCGCCCGCGAGATGAGCAGCAGTCCCAAGGTGCTCGTGGCCGCGCAGCCCACCCGTGGTCTCGACGTCGGGGCGATCGAATACATGAGCAGCCGCCTGCGTGCCGCCGCCGAATCCGGCATTGCGGTGCTGCTGATCTCGACCGAGCTCGAGGAGATCCTCGACCTGTCCGACCGCATCGTCGTGCTCAGCCGGGGCCGCGTGATGGGCGAGCTGCTCAGGTCCGAGGCCACCTCCGAGCGGCTCGGCCTGCTGCTCGGTGGCATCGCTGCGGAACCGAACCCAACCGGAGGCTCCCATGGCTCGTCCTGACCGGGCCGCCCTGCGGCGCGCTGCGGTGCTGATCGGGCTCTACATCCTGTCGGTCACCGTGGCGCTCGTGCTTTCGGCCATGCTGATCGCGATCACCGGCGGTCCCTGGCGCGGCGTGTTGAACGCGCTGCTCGACGGTGCCATCCGCAAACCCGGACGCTGGGGTGACACCCTCGCCGAGGCGACGCCGCTGCTGATCGTGGCGCTCGGCGCAATCGTGTCGGCGCGGGCGGGCCTCGTGAACATCGGCCAGGAGGGCCAGCTCGCCGTCGGTGCAGCGGCAGCGACCTACGTGGCGACGCACAACTCCGGCGCCATCGCTGTCGTCGGCGCACTGCTCGCCGGTTTCGTCGGCGGTGCGATCTGGGCGGGCATCGCGGCGCTGCTGAAGTACTGGCGCAAGGTGCCCGAGGTGATCACGACGCTGCTGCTCGTGTTCATCGCTTCGCAGGGAACGGGCTACCTGCTGACGCGCACGTTCCTGCTGCTCGACGACGATCCGAACAAGCCCAACCGCGTCCAGACCAGTGCGCAACTCGACACCTCGACGCGCATCGGGTACATCCGCATCTTTGGTAACGAGTTCCCCTGGTCCGTGGTGGCCGCCCTCGCCCTGGCCCTCGCCGTGTCGGTGGTGCTGCATCGCACCACCTGGGGGTTCCGCCTCACGGTGCTCGGCCGCAACGCACGTACCGCCCAGCGCATCGGTGTGCCGGTGGTCATTGCCGGTGCGACTGCGCTGGCACTCAGCGGGGCGTTCGCCGGCCTTGCCGGCGCCGTCATGCTGACGGCCGGCACCGCCAACTACCGATTCACGCCCGGCTTTGCCAACAACGTCGGATGGGAAGGTCTTCTCGTGGCGCTCGTTGCACGCAACCGGCCACTGGCGTGCATCCCGATCGCCATCATCTTCGGTGCGCTGCGCACCGGCTCGGGCTTCCTGGCCGCCACCGGCGTCGAGCGCTCGATCGTCGACGTCGTTCGGT
The DNA here is from genome assembly GCA_040878255.1 of Ilumatobacteraceae bacterium. Taxonomy (GTDB): domain Bacteria; phylum Actinomycetota; class Acidimicrobiia; order Acidimicrobiales; family Ilumatobacteraceae; genus VFMC01. The sequence goes on along the minus strand of JBBDMO010000063.1, from coordinate 17,304 downwards.
CCCTGCTCGTCCTCGCGCTCCTCGTCCCCCCTGCGGTCGCGATGATGCGCTCGCGACGTGTGGCACCGCCTCCTGCGGCAGCGGCGCACAACGAGCCCGTCGTCGCGGTGGTGACGGCATGATCGCCTCGGCAGTGGGCGCGGTGGGTGACATCCTCGGGGCTGAGGCGATGTACAACTCCGCGATTCGGTTCGCGATCGTGCTGGCCTTCGCGGCGATCGGCGAATGGGTGGCCGAGCGCAGCGGCACGCTGAACATCTCGCTCGAGGCGATGATGATCGGTGGCGCCTACACCTCGGCGGTCACGTTCTCGGCCACTGGCAACGTGCCGATCTCGCTGGTGGCCGGCATGGTCGCAGGGCTCGTCGTCTCGCTCGTACAAGCCCACCTCTCGCACCAGCTCGCGATCGACCAGTTCGTGGTCGGCCTCACGCTCAACATTTTCGTGCTCGGCCTGGCGCTCTTCCTCGACAGCCGGTGGGAGGCGGTCACCCAGGTGGTGCAGCCCACGCGCATCCCTGGCCTCGTCGACGTCCCACTCGTCGGCGAGGCGCTGTTCGGACAACCCTGGCCGATGTACCTGGTGGTGCCGCTCGTGCCGTTGGCGTGGTGGCTGATGTTCCGCACGCGCTGGGGTCTCGAGCTGCGGTCGGTGGGCGACAGTCCGCAGGAGGCCGACGTCAGCGGCATCCACGTCAACCGTCGCCGCCGTCAGGCGATCATGTTCGCCGGGCTCACCTCGGGGCTCGGGGGCGGCGTGCTCGTGCTCGGGCAGGTCTCGATCGCAGGCTATGAGTCGGGGCACGTCGGGCTGAAGGGCATCATCGCCATCGCTGCGGTCATCTTCGGTGGCTGGACGTTGCGCGGCACCATCCTCGGCTGCCTGCTGTTCGGGTACTTCTTCGCCCTGCAGCAGACCCTGCCCGTACTCGGCTATCGCATGAACGCTCAGCTCGCTGCGACGTTGCCCTATCTCGTGGCCCTGTTCTTCACCGCCGTCTTCGCCACCCGCACGCGTCAGCCGAGGGCACTCGCACAGCCCTTCGTGCGCGGCCTGGCCTGACATGGCCCAGATCGTCAGCCCCGTCCACACCCATACAGGAGAACTCAGTTGAAGGCGCTCATCTACCACCAGCCCGGCGGACCCGAGGTGCTGCAACACATCGACGTCCCCGACCCCACCCCAGGGTCGCGTGACGTGGTCATCGACGTGGCCGCCACGGCGCTGAACCACCTCGACGTGGTGCAGCGCAACGGTTGGTACGCGCTGCCGGGCTTCACCCTGCCGCACATCGCGGGCATGGATGTGGTGGGCACGGTCAGCGAGATCGGCAGCGACGTCACCCGGGTCGCCGTCGGCGATCGTGTGGTCGTCGACCCGTCGCTGTCCGAGGTGCCGACTGGTTCGCACCTCGCGGGCCGGGGCGACCTCTACGGTGACCTCGGTGTCATCGGTGCCAACGCCGACGGCGGGTACGCCGAGCGGTGCCTCGTGCCCGAGACGCACGTGCACGCCATCCCCGATGCCATGCACTGGCACCAGGCCGTGTGCTTCCCGACGGCGTGGCTCACGGCGTTCCACGCCCTGTTCCCCGTCGGCAACCTTGCCGCCGGCGAGACGATGATGGTGCACGCCGCAGGCAGCGGCGTCTCGATGGCCGGCATCCAGCTCGCCAAGCACACCGGTGCCACCGTGCTCGCCACCGCGGGCACCGACGAGAAGTGTGCGCAGGCGCTCGCCATGGGTGCCGACCACGTGCTCAACAACCGCACCGGCGACATCGCGGGCTGGGCTCGCGAGGTGACCGGTGGTGTGGGCGTCGACATGGTGTTCGATCACGTCGGGACCGCCCTGTGGGCGCCGTCGATGTTCTCGCTGAAGCCGCGCGGCCGGCTCGTCAACTGTGGCAACACCAGCGGCGACACCGCCACCATCCCGTCGCTCGGGTTCATGTTCCACATGGGCATCCAGATCCTCGGCTCCGACCCATACAGCTACGCCGAGTTCGCGGAGGCGTGGCACCTGTACACGACCGCCGGGTTCACGTCCGTCGTCGACAGTGTGTTCGCCCTCGCCGAGGGTGCCGTCGCGCAGGACAAGATGATGCGCTCGGACTTCTTCGGCAAGATTCTGCTCGAGCCGTGAGCACCGACTCGCCGTACCCCGAGCTGAAGAAGGGCCACACGATGGCCCGCCGTGGCCGGCCGTGGCGCGACTACAAGCCACCGCCGTCCGGTCCGGTGTGGGGCGTCATCCAGGGCTTCGGGTCGTACTGGACGTTGGTCGCCGGCGTCGAACTCGGTGTGTTCGACGGCGTGCAGACGCTCGGGCCGTGCAGCGTCGACGCCCTCGCTGATCACCTCGCCGTGTCGGCGCCGCACCTTCGCCACGTGTGCGACGCGCTGGTCACGTTCGGCTTCCTCGACCAGATCGCCGACCGGTACGAGCTGACCGAGACAGCTGAGCGCTATCTGTGCACCGACGGCCCCGCCTCGATGGCCTCGCTCGTGCGGGTGGCCCCTGGGCCGCACGCGAACTGGGAGCGGCTCGGCGACACGGTGCGTACGGGCGTCGTCGCGACGCCCATCGAGGACGACCCGGCTGCCTTCTACGGTCCGCTCGTCGATGCCACGTTCGTCACTCAGCACCGGGCTGCGACACGCCTCGGTTGGCGCGTGGGCTGGCAGCGCCGGCCGGGGCTGCGGGTGCTCGACCTGGGTGCCGGGCGCGCCCCGTGGGCGATCGCCGTGCTCGACCAGAGCGAGGGGAGCAGCGCCGTCGTCAACGACCTCACCGGTGTGCTCGCCGGTGCCCGTGACGAGATCAATGCGCGTGGCTTCAGCGACCGGGTCGAGTTCCGGCCGGGTGACTTCCACCAGATCGACATCGAGGCCGATGCCTACGACGTCGTCGTGCTCGGCCACGTGTGCCGCACCGAGGGCGACGCCGGTGGCCGGTCGCTCGTCGAGCGTGCGATGCGGGCGTTGCGTCCGGGCGGGCAGTTGCTGCTCGCCGACTACTTCGCCGACAACGACCGCAAGTACAACCCGTACGGCGTGCAGATGGGGCTGACCATGATGGCCAACACCCGTCAGGGCGCGCTGATCACCAACGCGCAGGTCACGGGCTGGCTGCGCGACGCCGGGTTCGTCGACACCCGCCTCGTCGAACCCATCGGGTTCACCTTCGTCTACGTTTCGACCCGCCCCCACGACCCTGTGAAGGACACACCCGCATGAGCGACACCGCGCAACCCCGGCCCATCGACCTGCTCGTCGAAGGCTGTCAGGTCGTCACGATGAACGACGCCCGCGACATCATCCGCGATGGCGCCGTGGCCATCGACGGCGACACCATCATCGACGTCGGCAAGGCCGCCGACCTGCGCACGCGCTACACACCGAAGCGCACCATCGGTGGGCCCCGCTTCGTCGTCACGCCGGGCATGGTGAACACCCACATCCACATCACCGGCGAACCGTTGACGCGCGGCTACGTCCCCGACGACACGCCGTTCGTCGAGAACGTGTTCGAGTGGCTCACCCCGCTGTACTCGGTGTTCGACGCGAAGGAAGAGCGCACGTCCGGGCAGCTGGCCGCGGTCGAGATGCTGCGCTCGGGCACCACCACCTTCCTCGAGGCGGGCACCATCCGGTTCCTCGACGACGTCATCGATGGCCTCGTCGAGGTCGGAATCCGTGGCCGTGTCGGCCGCTGGGTGTGGGACCTGCCGCCCGAGCCGAGCGTCTACCGCCAGAGCACCGACGAGTCGATCGCACACCTCGAGCACCAGCTCGACGCGCACCGCTCGCACGGCGACGGGCGGATCAAGGCATGGAGCATCCTGGTCGGCCACAACACCTGCAGCGATCCGCTGTGGAAGGCCGCCAAGGCGCTCGCCGACGACCACGGTGTCGGCATGAGCTTCCACATGTCGCCAGCCATGCTCGACCCCGAGAGCTTCATCGCCGAGTTCGGGCAGCGGCCGTTCGTGCACCTCGCCGAAATCGGGGTCCTCGGCCCGAACGTCGCGGTCACCCACGCCGTTCGCATCGACGACCACGAGCTCAGCCTGCTCGCGTCCACCGGTACCAGCGTGGCGCACTGCCCCACGACGGCGCTGAAGGTCAGCTACGGCATCACCCAGGTCGGCAAGTTCCCGGAGATGGTGCAGCAGGGCGTCAACGTGTCGATCGGCACCGACGGCAACAACGCCTCGAACTACAGCGACCTGATGCGAGCTACGTACCTCGTCGCCGGCCTCTTCAAGGACGCCCGCGTCGACCCGCAGATGTTCCCGGCCGAGAAGGCGTACGAGATGGCCACCCTGGGCGGTGCGCGCACGATGCTGATGCAGGACGAGATCGGTGCGCTGGTGCCGGGCCGCAAGGCCGACGTCGTGCTCCACGACACCGACCGGCCCGAGTGGCGCCCGCTGCTGAACGTCATGAACCAGCTCGTCTGGAGCGCCGACGGTCGCGGTGTTCACACCGTGCTCGTCGACGGCAAGGTGGTCGTCGAGGACGGTCACTGCACCACCATCGACGAGGACAAGCTCTGGGCCGACGCCCAGCGCATGGGCGAGGCGATCACCGCTCGCAGCGGCCTCCCCGACAAGGCCAAGTACCCGACATGGTGAGTGGGCCGGTGAGTGGGCCGCGGTTCGAGGCAGAGATCACCCCGGGGATGTCGGCCCGCGAGGTCGTCGATCTCGCATGTCTCGTGGAGGACGTCGGGTTCCAGCGACTCGGCATCTCCGATGTCGTCCTGTGGCACGACTGTTACGTGCTGATGGGCCTCATCAGCCAGCGGACCAGCACCATCGAGCTCGGCCCGATGGTGACGAACCCCTACTCGCGTCATCCCGCTGTGCTGGCGGGTCTGATGGCGACGTTGCAGGACGCGTCCGACGGGCGGATGTTCCTCGGGATCGGCGTCGGCGCCGGGCTCGAGCAACTCGGCTTCAGCTACGACCGTCCGGTCCGGACGCTTCGCGAGGCGGTCACTGCGGTGGCCGGACTGCTGCGCGGCGAGACGGTCACGCTGCACGGCGAGACCATCACGGTCGACGCGGCGCGCATGGTGTGCGACGTGAGGCCGGTGCCCATCTCGATCGGGTCGCGCAGCCCGCAGGTGATCCGCCTCGCCGGTGAGCTCGCCGACATCGCCCTGGTGGGTGCGCGCAGCATCGACGCCCGCATCGCGGGGATGTACCGCATGTGGCTGGCCGAGGGCGCCGCACGTGCAGGACGCGACGCCGACGAGATCGAGGTCGCCCCGCGGCTCACGCTGTGCGTCTCGAACGACGGTGACCTCGCTCGGCGCAGCATGAAGCGCTACGCGGCGCACTACGCCGCCCTGGTCCGCCCAGCCGATCTGCTCGAGCGCGCCCACGGCGCGTGGATGCCGCAGGTCGAGGCGGCGCTGGCTCGTTCGAGTGGCTGGTACTTCGACCACGACCGGGTCGACGATCCCGACATCGACCGGCTCATCGACGACGATCTGGTCCGCCGTTTCGCCGTGGCCGGCACGCCCGACGAGTGCATCGAGCTCACCCGCGCCGTGCTCGACCTCGGGTTCACCAGCGTGAGCATGAACCTCGCTGCGCCGCGTCGGGAGTCGATGTACGCGGGGCTGCGCGAGACGATCGAGCTCTCGGCGCCCGTGCTCGCCGCATTCCGCTGACGGTTAGTCGAGATCGGCCTGCTGTTTGAAGACGAGGCTGTCCCAGTAGTCGACCCGATGTGCGACGAGGCCGTTGCGCACGAGGAACCGCATCATGCCGCGCACGGCGACGGGCCGGTCGTTGACGGTGGTGTGCAGCGTGTACGCAGCCGCCACCCGGTCACCATCGGCGATGACATCCTCGACGTCGTAGCGCAGCCCCGGCATCGAGGCCAAGAAGCCGGGCACACGACGTGCGTACTCGTCCTTGCCGGTGCAGCTACTGCCGAGTGCCGCGGTGTGCTCGTTGACGAAGTCGTCGGTGACGAGCGCGGTGACGGCATCGGGGTCACCGGTGCCGAATGCGGCGAGGTACGCCCGGCAGGTGTCGGCGGGCGTGGCTGCGGCCATCAGCCCCAGACTTCCTGCGCCTTTTCGTAGACGCCCTGATCGAACGAGAACTCGAGCATGTTCCCGTCGGGGTCGGTGAGGGCGCAGATGTAGCCGATCGGGTCGGGCATCCACTGCGGCGGCCAGACGAGACAACCTGCTGCCTTGCCGCGCTCGGCGATCGCATCGACATCGTCCTGGGTGGGCATCTCGAGGCCGATGTGCGCGAACGGCGCCATGATCGGCTGTCGGCCCTTGTCCTGGTCCTTGAAGAAGCTGACGAGCACGAGGATGAACGGCTTGTCGCCGCCGTCGGGGTGGCCGAGCCAGGCGCCGTAGCCGTCGGCATCGACGCGACGGTCGAGCAGGCGCAGCGGGGTGAACTCCTCGTACCACGCGATGCTGGCGTCGATGTCGGAGGAGGGCAACGCGATGTGCGTCCAGCGCACGGTGGTGGGGCGCAACCGGTTGGGGTGCGGGTCTGCCGTGGTGTCACTCATTGGTGTAGCCCTCCGGGATCTGCGGGTTGTCGCCGCCCTTGGTCCACAAGATGATGGTGTTGCCCCACGGGTCGGCGAATGCCCCGTTGAAGCCGTTGAACTCGGCCCAGTAGTGGTGGCGCCACAGGACGGTGGCCCCGTGCTGTTCGGCACGCTCGAGGATCGCATCCTCGCTGTCGTCGTCACCGACCAGGATCCAGGTGCGGACGCCGTGGCCACCGGTGGCCATGGTGCGCGGGTCGACGCCGGCGGGGTCAGGGTTCGGACGCATGTTGTGCACATCGCTGAAGCCGACGTGGAGGTTGCCGACCGTCGACGGCGTGCCGTCCTCGAGCGGGAAGAACCCGCCCGGCACGCCACGGTGGAACACACCGGTGGGGCGGCCCTCGACGAGCCAACCGAAGACGTCGCCGTAGAAGCGGGCACAGGCCTCGACGTCGTCCGACGGGAAGTCCACGAAGATCAGGGTGTTCTGGCTCATGGTTGGACCATAGCAAAGATGGACTGATGGTCTGACCATCGCGACCCTGCCGATTAGGCTCCGTCCATGAGGTCAGCCGCGCGACGCGAGCAGCCGATCACGTCGCGACCGAGCCTCGTCGCGAAGCGACTCGACGTCCACGGTCAGGCATCGCCCGCCGCCCACGACGTGGCGGCCGGCGATCAGCACGTCGCTCACCGATCGGCCGTCGCTCGCCCACACGAGTTCGCGAACCGGGTCGGTGCTGCGCGGCAGGAACTGCGGCCCACGCGTGTCGTGCACGACGATGTCGGCCTGCTTGCCGACCTCGAGCGAACCGATGGTGTCGGCCTTGCCGATCGCCTCGGCACCGCGGCTCGTCGCGAGCGCCAAGGCGTCGATCGCCGTCAGCGAGAAGGCATCCATCGCCATGTCGCGGGCGAGACCCACGAACAGCGTGGCAGCCCGCAGGATGTCGACCGCATCGCCGGCGTTCTCGGCGTCGCAACCGAGCGCCAGGCGTCCGCCGCGTCGGGCGAGCTCGCCGTGGCAGCCGGCCGTGAACCCCTGCGCCAAGCGCAGGTAGGCCCAGGGGCAGCTCGCCACGGCGGTGCCCGTGTGCAGGACGCGCTCGACCTCGTCGGCGTCGAGGTGCACGCCGTGGGCCACCAGCACGTGGCGGCCGAGCACCCCGAGGTCGTCGAGGTGCGCGAGCGGCCGCTTGCCGGTGCGCGCGAGGTAGCTCGTTGGATCGCCGCGATGCGGCGACATGTGGAACGTGAGCCCCGTGCCGCGACGGCGTGCGAGCTCGCTGGCTCCCACCACGAGCTCGTCGCTCATCAGGTCGTGGCCCACCAGCGTCACCCACGCCTCGACCAGGCCGCCCGCCGGGTGACGGTCGAGCAGGTCGGCGTGGCGCGCCAGCACCTCGTCGGCGGGGGCACCGAAGGGCACGCCCTCGGTGTCCCAGCCCCACTGGCCGATCGTGCCGCGCAGACCCACGCGGCGCATGCCGGCCACCACGCGATCGGGATGCGCCACCGTGCCCGCTTCGATGGTGCACGTGATGCCGTTCGTGACCGCCTCGACTGCGCCGAGCACGGCCGACAGCTCGTCGTCGTCGGCGGTGTGGCCAGCGTGCACGGGCACCGCCCACCCGAAGATCGCCTCCTGGGAGTCGATCGCGTCGGGGATGCACGAGTGCACGAGGCGATCGCCCGTCAGGTGCTGGTGTGCGTTCACGTAGCCCGGCGTCACGATCGACGACGCATCGCCGATCACCGTGGCGTCGGGGTGCAGGCGGCGCAGCTCGGCGAAGCTCGCCACCGCCTCGATCGTCTCGCCGCGCACGGCTACCGCACCGTCGCTCAGCACCGTGCCTGCCGGATCCATGGTGACCACATCGCCACCCCGCACCAGCACGACCGCCACGTCACTCATCCAGCAAAGGTTGACACATGACTTCCGCACCCCACCCGTCCACGCAGCCCGCCACCTCGGTGTTGTGCGACAACCCCGCGATGCGCAACGCCTGGTATGCGGTCGCCCGCAGCATCGACGTTGCATCGGGCCCGGTCGAGGTGATGTTGCTCGGCACGAAAGTCGTCGTGTACCGCGACGCCGACGGTGCGCTGGTCGCCGCGCCCGACCGGTGCCCGCACCGCGAGGCGCCGCTGTCGAAGGGCTCCATGCGCGACGGGTGCCTCGTGTGCCCGTACCACGGCTGGGCGTTCGGCGAGGGTGGGCGGTGCGTCGATGTGCCGTCCTCGGCCGACCACGTGCCGCCGCCGCCCCGGGCGCACCTCGGCACGTTCGCGTGTGCCGAGCGGTACGGCCTGGTGTGGCTGTGCCTCGGCACGCCGAGCGGCGAACTGCCGGTGATCGAGCAGGAGGACGACCCGTCGTTCCGCCGGATCAACACCCCGGTCGAGGTGTGGCGAACCTCCGCGACGCGCATGGTCGACAACTTCCTCGACATCACGCATTTCCCGTTCGTTCACACGGGCACCTTCGGCAAGGGCCAAGAGACCCGGGTACCCAAGGTCGACCTCGGTGAGCTCGACCACGGCTGGTACGGCTATGCGTACGCAGTGCAGGCCAACAACGACACGGCCGGCGGGTCGCTCGCCAGCGGTCAGACGGGTGCAGTGGTCGAGCGCTCGATGAGCTCGGGGTTCCACCTCCCGCTCGACGTGCGCAGCACGATCCGGTACGAGAGCGGCCTCGAGCACATCCTGCTGCTGCTGTCGACACCGGTCGACGACGTCACCTCGTACTTCACGTTCGTCGTGTGGCGCAATGACGACTTCGCCGTCTCGGTGGAGGAGATCATTCGCTTCGATCTGGCGATCGGTGCCGAGGACAAGCGCATGCTCGAGATGTTGCCGGGCGTGTTGCCGCTCGATCAGACGACGCTGGTCAGCGTCCAGGCCGACAAGTGCAGCGTCGAGTGGCGGCGGCGTCTGGTGGAGTCGATGCAGACGCAGGGGTGACGTCGATCGAGACGGAGTGTCGTTCAACTGCTGCCACGACCGTCATGCTGCGGTGGCCGAACGGGCGGAACGAACGCGAGCCAACCCGAGAATCACATGACACCGACGAGGGAGGCGCAAAGATGCCCGTGTGAGCTCGCTGGTGTTGTCGCTGACCCCGATCGCACTCGCCACCGTCGTCTCGCCACTGGTGCTCATGTCGCTGTTCGTGGTGCTGGGTGGCGACAGGCCGGTGTCTCGGGGGCTCGTCTTCGCGGCCGGCGTCGTTGCCGCCGTCGGGGCCACCGCAGCCGTCACCGCGCTGGTGATCGGCCGGGGGGTTCGGTTCACCGTCCCGGGTGCCGGCCATGGCATCGCCTGGATCGACCTGCTGCTGGGGCTCGGAGAGTTCGGCGCCGGTGCGTGGCTGTGGTTCCGCGGCGCGCCGCCCGGCCAGGTGACGATGCCCAAGATCGTCACGCGCCTGCAGCAAGCACCGCTGCCGGCGGTGCTGATGGTGGGCATCGCCGTACCCACGTATCCGGCGGCCGTTGCGGCCGGCAGCATCCTGCTCCGCCACGACGACGCGATCGACAATCATGGCGTGGCCATCGTCGTCTACATGGCGGTGTGTTCGGTTGTGGTGGTGCTCCCGGCGGTGGTGGTCGCAGCGATCGGGCCGTCGGCGCAGCGGGTGGTGCGCGATGCCACGGACTGGCTGCTGCAGCGCTCGTCCACCGTGGGTGCGGCGATCCTGATGGTCGTCGGCGGCTACCTCGCGATCAACGCCCTCGTGGTCTCGGGCTGACCCTCGGAGGGGATGCGCAGCAGGCCGACAGCGTGCTGACGTCACCGATCAACCCGGCGGTCGTGATGCGCGGCCGGCGTTGGCCTGGACGCGGCGGCGGGTGACCCCGATCCGTCGACTGAGGGTCTCGCGACGGACACCCACGGTGCGTGCGACGTCTTGGACCGAGTATCCCGAACCGTCGACGAGCATGAGGACCGTGCGGTCGAGCCGTGGCACCCCGGCGAGGCATCGCTCGAGCAGTGCGTCGTGGTACACCCGGTCGGTGACGACGACGTCGACGGCCTCGGCAGTGTCGGCGACCGTGGCGAACGTTGGGCCTCGGCCGCCGCCGCCGCCGCCCTCGTCGTCCACTGTGCTGGTGCCCGAGTGGTAGCGCCGCAGCGGCGACAGAGTGCCGTCGGCGCCGGCCACCAGACGGACGCCCTCGCCGCGCTGCACCCGCTCGCGCCGGTCGAAGCTGATGGTGGCGTGCGTGGCGGCGGCTGCTGCAAAACGCTGTGGCACCGGGTACCGCGCCATGATCGACGACGCCTGCGGTAGGAACCGTTCGACCACGTCGACCGCGATGTCGTGCGCATCCCCCGGCCGGCGTCGGGCAACCAGTCGTTCGACCTCGCGGCACACGGCCACGGCGTACTGGTCGACGGCCGCTGCGCTGCGGTGGGTCGTGGGGCGGATGGGGTCGGGGTGGTCCTGCTGATCGTGGCTCATCGTCACGGCAGATCATGACGAGGGGGTGTGACGCGGTTCGCTGGCCCCGATGCTCAGATCGGGAAGCGCACCGGTTTGCCGAGTGCGGGCAGGCCGAGGTCGGCAGCGAGGGCCGGCAGGAGCCGGTCGCACACACCCCCGCCGGTGCCCGGTCGTTCACCGGCAACGAGCGCGACCACCACGGTGCGGTCAGCGTCGATCACCCAGGCACATGTCTTCGCCCCGTCGAGCGTGCCCGTGTGGCCCCAGCCGTACTGGTCGACCATCAGCCCCGGGTAGCGCACCACTGCACGATCGGTGGGCGTGATCGCCGCGACGACGTCGGCGACGTCGGACGACGATGCGAGCCACTCGCCCGCGCCGCCGAGACGCAGCAGCCGGGCCACACCCCTTGGGTACGGCGCAGCCGTGGGTCGTTCATCATCGCGGGCGAGATACGGACCGTCCAGCACGCCCGCAGGGGCGAGCACCAGCTCGCTGACCGCGTCGCCCATCGTCAGGCCGCTCAGGTGTTCGACCAGGAGGCCGAGCGCGCAGTAGTTCCCGTTCGAGTAGCGCCACGTGCCGCGTGTGCCGGTCGGTGGACCGGCGAGCGCCTCCTCGAGCGGCACCGAGCACGGGCTGGGGTCGTCGAGCCACGAGCGCTGGTTCACCGGCATGCCTCCGGTGTGATCGATCAGCTCTCGCACGGTGACCGAGTCCCAGGCGGGGTCGTGGGCGATGCCCATCGCCGACCACGGCACCGGGTCGTCCTCGGTGATGCGCGCGTCCTCGACCAGGCGTGCGACGGCCACGGCCGTCAGCAGCTTGCTGACGCTCGCGAGCACGAACGGCGTCGACGAGTCGGCCGGAGCGCCGTCGTTGCGGACGCCGAGGGCCATGTCGAACGGCTCGACCCCCACCCGTCGCACGCTGACCGACACACTGGCGTTGCCCGCCGACAGGTCGGCGACGGCGGCACCGAGCTGCGGGTACCACGCCGGCTCGAGCATCGCGCCGACCGAGGTACTGCTGGTGGTCATGGTGCTGCTGGTCGTGGTGGTGCTGCTGCTGGTGGTGGTCGTGGGCGTCGGTGCGGCTGACGTGGTGGTGCTGGGCGACGTGGTGCTGGGCGCGGTGGTCGACGAAGTTGGGTCGGTGAGACGCGACGATGCGCCGGCGGTGACCACCAGATCGCCCGAGCACGCCGTGAGCACGAGCACGGCGACGACGGCAGCGGTGCGCCTCATCGCAGGCTCAGCGCCAGCCCGAACAGCGCGCCGTGGTAGGTGATCATCACGACCGGTGCCATCCAGCGCCGCTCGTCGACGAACTGCCGCCAGCCCAGGAACGAGTCGCTCGCCACGAACAACGCCGAGCCGACGACCGCCGCAGGAATCGCGGTGGCCCAACCGACCACGGCCATCGACGAGATCACCGCGAGGTAGCCGACGACCGGTGCGGCCAGCGCCGGATCCGATCGATGCGCACCGGCGACCACCCGCCGGCCGAGCGAGGCGCCGACACCGGCGACGAGCACCAGCGCGACCACGGCGAGCGTGACCGACTCGAGACCGAGCAGCACGAACATGACCACGAACGCGACATGACCGACGAGGAACGCGGCGAGACCCACGACGAACCGGTCGACCACCGGCAGCAGCGCGACGTCGCCGGTCAGGCAACAGGCGAACGCAACGACCGCGGCGACGATCGCCCCGGCAGGGGCATCGCCTTCGACGCCCAGTGCCACGGCCAGCGCACCGATCGCGATGGTGGTCACCGGCTTCGTGACGAGCTCGACGCGTGTCGCCGTCGCCGCAGTGGAGAGGCGCGACCACCAGTTGCCGATCGCTGCCACGACGGCCACGGTTGCGGCCAGCACGGCCAGGGTCTGCACGGCTCGGCACGGTAGCGGCCGTGGCGGTACCGTCCCGCGTATGACCAACGAAGACGTCGTCTCAGCGCTCATCGCAGCCATGGAACACAAGGACCTCGAGACGGCGATCGGGCTCATGACCGACGACGTCGAGTACGACAACGTGCCGATGCGCAAGGTGTTCGGTCACGCAGGTGTGGTCGAGTCGCTCGAGCCGTTCTTCGCCCGGTGCGAGGGTGTCCGCTGGGAGGTGCTCCACCAGGCGGCGTCGGGTGACGTGGTCATGAACGAGCGGATCGATCGCTTCGAGATCGGTGGCACCTGGCGCGAGATCGCCGTAGCCGGCCTGTTCGTCCTGCGCGACGGCCAGGTGGCGCTGTGGCGTGACTACTTCGATCTCGCTGCCGCCGGCAAGGCGATGAGCTGACCCCTCAGTCGAACTCCTGCATCGCCCAGTCGTGGTGCGGCTCGAGCTGCGCGTTGACGCTGTCCGCCTGCCGCTGCAGCAGGAACGACTCGAAGAGCGTGACCGGCAGCGCCGGTGCGTAGAGGTGCCCCTGCTGGCGTGTGCAGCCCAGCGCGATCAAGGTGTCGGCCTGCGCGCCGTTCTCGACGCCCTCGGCACTGACCGTCAGCCCGATCTCGCCCACCACCGAGATGACCGAGCGAACGATCGCCCGGTCGTGTGGGTGTGCGGTGAGGCCATCGATCGCCTCACGGTCGACTCGTACTTCGTCGATGGGCAACAGGCGCAGCAGTGCCAACGATGAGACGCCGCGGACGAAGTCGTCCAGGCACACGCTGCCGCCTGCGGCGCGGAACGCCGAGAGGGTCGCCGCCGCCATCGTGAGGTCGTTCACGACCGACGCCTCCCTGACGTCGACCGTCACCCAGCACGGATCGATACCTCGGATCAGCTCGTCGATCGGGTTGTTGCGCCATGACCGGTCGGTCGATGCCGGCCCGAGGTTGATGCGGAAGCGGAACCCAGCGGGCAGCCCGATCGAGATCAACCGGTGCATCTCGGGGCGAGCGTGGTCGAGCACTCGCTCGGTCAGGTGCTCGAGGAGACCTGCGCTGCGGGCCAGGGCGATGAAGTCGTTCGCCGGCATGACGGTGCCGTCGGGGAGGAGCCACCGGGCCAGGATCTCGGCGCCGACCACGCGACCGGTGACGGCGTCGATCTCGGGCTGGAAGAACGGCATGATCTCGCCGCTGTCGAGCGCCCGCCGAAATGCCTGCTCCTGGTCGATCTTCGCCTGGAGCTGTGCCTGCATGTGTGCTGCGAAGAACTCGAGTCGGTTCCGGCCCGCATTCTTCGCACCGAAGAGCGCCATGTTGGCGTTCCGCATCAGGATGGTGCCCGACGTGCCGTGCTGGGGTGCCAAGGCCACGCCGAGGCTCACCGATGACGGGATGGACCGGCCCTCGACCTGCACCGGCAGCGACAGACAGTGCACGAGTTGCCGGGCGACTCGGCCGGCCCGGTCTTCGTCGTGGCCAGGCAGGATCACGACGAACTCGTCGCCGCCGACGCGGCCCGCGAAGCACGGCTCGTCGAGTGTTTGCCCCATGCGATCGGCGAGGACGGAGAGGAACGCGTCGCCACCGTGGTGACCGAGGAGGTCGTTGATCGCCTTGAACCGGTCGAGGTCGAGGTAGAGCAGCGCCACCGGGGCATCGGCGGCTGCAGCAGAGACGAGGTGGTTCAGGCGCTCGATGGTGCCGCGACGGTTGAGGAGGCCGGTGAGAGGGTCATGCGACGCGAGGTGGGCGAGTTGGCCGTTGCTGGTGCCCAGTTGCTCGTACGCACGGCTCAGTTCCTCGCGGTCCGCCGACATCTGCGCCGCGACTCTCGCGCTCTCGAACTGGTGCCTGAACAGTTCCCGGATGGACCTGGACAACGTGTGGTGCAAGATGATCTGGCTGGCGCCGAAGACGACGAACAGGAATGCCAGCGTGCGCATCCGCGCATCGCCGCTCGACCACAGGCCCCAGACGGACAGCCCGACGAGCGGCACCGAATACGCGGCGAACATGTCGCGCCGTCCAGCACACACGACACCGCCGACCGAGACGCTCAAGGCAGAGAACAGCGTGAAGATCGTCAGGATGTCGCGCTCGTCGTGTGCGGCGACCCATGGGCTCAACCCCACGACCGCACCGATGCTCGCAAGTGCGGCGGTTGCGAGCGTCCAGTCGAGCCGCCCGAGGTGGCCTGGCGCACTGTTTCGCTTGAACTGCCGTGCTGCGACGGCCACGACGAGGCTGCCGATGAAGGACAGGACGACCCACAGGGTGAGCCGTTGCCGGTCGGCCTCACCCTGCATCACCAGGGTGACGGTCAGGATGAACAGCGGCAGCAGCACCTGCATCGGTGAGGCGTTCTTGACAACGTGGCGCAGCGCGGCGTCGTGGACGCGGGTGTCGAGCGGTCCCTCGTCGACTCGCACCACCGCCGCAGCCACCTTCGACACCGTCCACCCCTCCTCGTGTCGTCAGCGTCCGGCACTTCCGGACCCGATGGTGTTGTCGGCAGGCGCAGTGTTGGGATTGATCTGCATCGCGAGAAGGCCGACGGCCGGTGGTGGCCTTCACGAATCTTGACCAAACATGCCATGTGGCTGAACCGGAGCGCTCGACCCGATCAGGTCGTTCGGATGTGGCGCCGGCAATCGGCAGACTGTGATGATGCGTGGCCGGTTCGCCCCCTCGCCGACGGGCCCCCTGCATGTCGGCAACCTCCGCACGGCGCTCGCGGCATGGCTCTCGGCCCGCTCGCAACACGGCGGCTTCCTCGTGCGGATGGACGACCTCGACCCGGTCACGTCGTCGCCTGTCCACGCAGCCGGCCAACTCGCCGACCTCGATGCGCTCGGCCTCATCCACGACGGTGCTGTGGTGAGCCAATCAGCACGCTTCGACCTGTATCGCGAGGCGATCACCCGGCTCGACGCGCAGGGCCTCGTGTACTCGTGCTTCTGCACGCGGCGCGAGATCAGGGAGGCGGCTGCGGCACCGCACGGTGCGCCGTTGCCCGACGGCGCGTATCCCGGCACGTGCCGTTCGATCACGGCCGCGCAGCGTCGCGACCACGAGCGTGCCGGTCGGCCGATGGCGCTTCGCCTGCTGACACACGGCGAGGTCGTGGCGTTCGATGACGTGGTGTACGGCAGGTTCGAGGGCGCAGTCGATGACGTCGTGCTCCAGCGCAACGACGGCGTGCCGGCGTACAACCTCGCCACCGTGGTCGACGACCACCTGCAAGGTGTCACCGAGGTCGTGCGTGGCGACGACCTGCTCTCGTCGACTCCGCGTCAGATCCACCTCCAGCGACTGCTCGGGTTCGACCAACCGGTGCACGCCCACGTGCCACTCGTGCTGGGTGCCGACGGTGAACGGCTCGCCAAACGCCACGGGGCGGTGACGCTGGCCGACATGGCTGCCGCACGGGTCGACGTCACCGGCGTGCTGGCGATGCTCGGACACAGCATCGGCCTGTGCGACGTGGACGAGCCGGTGACGGCTGACGGACTGGTCGAGCGGTTCCGGTGGGCCGACGTGCCGCGCGACCCGTGGACGTTCAGGCCAGCTTCATGAACATCTTCTGCACGTCGCCGATGGCATAGCCCTCGGCGGCAGCCTTCTCGGGGTCCGACACGCACCAGGTGAGCCCGGCGGCGACCAGCAGGAAACCCGTCTGCTCGAGCGCCTTCGTCGCAGCCGTCAGCTGGGTCAGGATGTCGCGGCAATCGCGTCCCTCGGCCAGCATCTGCTGCACGCCTCGCACCTGGCCCTCGGCGCGTCGCAGTCGCTTGGTCAGGTCGGCGACGGTGTCGT
The DNA here is from genome assembly GCA_040878255.1 of Ilumatobacteraceae bacterium. GTDB lineage: Bacteria > Actinomycetota > Acidimicrobiia > Acidimicrobiales > Ilumatobacteraceae > VFMC01. The sequence goes on along the minus strand of JBBDMO010000063.1, from coordinate 598 downwards.
CGGGCAGTTCCACGTGTACCTCCTGGGGTATGAGTTCGTACGATATCGGTGGCCGCAGGTCCCTCAGCCGAGGGAGATCCCCGACCGGATGGCTGTGTAGACGGCGACGACCACCAGCAGGCCGATGAACCAGCGCTGGAGTGAACTCGGGTCACGTGTGCTCGCAAGCCGCGAGCCGACCAGCACGCCGATGAGGCTCGCGACGGTGAAAGGGATCACGTCGCCCACTCGATCGACGAGTACTGGCGGAAGAACATGGGTGCCTCCTTGTGCTCGAGGTGAGCAGTATATACCCCCAGGGGTATCGAGTCCACACGCATGAACCTCGTCGTCGAACCCGAGCCCGATCTCGAACGTCCTCGCGCTCGCCGCCGCCCGCTCGCCGACGACCCGGCCGGACTTGCCGCACTCGTGGCAGCGCTCCAGGGTGTGCCCGGTGCCGCGGCAGTGGTCGACCCGATGTCGATGCCGCCGGAGGCCGGCTTCATCGCCGCCGACGGGCGAACGGTGCTCGTGCCGGTGGCGCTCGAGGCCGACGCGGATGCCGACCTTCCCGAGTCGGCGGGCCGGCTGGGCGAGTTCGTGGCCGCCGTCCCGC
>JBBDMO010000062.1:0-5835 GCA_040878255.1 Ilumatobacteraceae bacterium | reverse complement strand
CCGTCGTCGTTGTCGGCTCAGCCGACCTGGCCGACCAGCATCGCGCGGATGCCGAGACCCATCACGAACAGGCCACCGAAGCCGTACAGCAGGTAGAGCCGGTGCTTCATCTGGTGGCGGTACGAGTAGATGATCGCGACGGCGATCATGCCGACGAAGCCGTAGAACGCGTGGAACTTCGGGAACTCGAACTTGTACTTGTTGACCAGGATGACACCGAGGACCACCTGGACGAAGACGGTCACCTGCGCCAGGGCCGTGAACCACCAGAGCGCACGCGTGCGCAGGGCTGTGAGCCAGTGCGCACCGAGCGACCACAGGCCCGCCAGCGCGTTGCTGATGATGACGACCCACGTCCAACTTGCGTGCAGGTTCTGCAATGACGACGCGTCCAGGGTGATGCTCAGTTCGACGTCGCGGCGCGGCGCGCCCGCGCTTCGGGGGCGAGTAGCTCGACCAGGGTCATCGACTTCATGGCAGGCACCCTACCGAACCGGCTTCCGCTCGCCATGAGCGCCCACCGCGACGCTCGTCACTCACCGCAACCGATCCCGCCGATGACCGATCGGACGGTGTCGTCGTCGGTCGTGCCGGTGAGAAATCCGCTGAGGTTCTCGCTGACGACGAAGTACGCGTCGGCGATGTCGGGCGGGAAGATCATGACCGTCGGGAACACGGCCTTCACGTCGGCGACCGTCGAGCCGATACCGATGCCAGTGTCGGTGCGCATGCCCTCGGGCTGGATGCTCACACCGAACGCAGGGCCGTAGACGTAGTTGAAGAAGTGGCGACGTCCGGTGGCCACCGTGCTCACGTCGCTGAACAACAGGGTCAGGTCGCCCCACGTGACACCGCGCACCTCGGTGCCCGGACACACACCGAAGGCGGAGAACGGGTCGGCCCAGCCGCTGTCGGCAGTGGGTGGGCCGAGGACCGCCTGTACGTAACGGACGACCTCGTCGGCCTCGGTGCCGAACAGCGCGTCACCCAGCCCGTTGTCGCGTAGCACCAGCGCGGCCGCCGCCGGGATGCTGGTGCTCGTGGTGGTCGACTCGGGCGTGGTCGTGGTGCTGGTGGTCGTCGATGAACTCGCCGGTGGAGCCGTGGTCGTCGGAGCTGCCGTGGTGGGTGCCGTCGTCTGCGACGTGATGATCGGCGCCAGGGTGGTGGCCGCCGCTTCGTCGTCGCCCCCACACCCGGCAAGGACGAGGGATATCGCAACGATGATCCCGAAGGCACCACGAACGGTCATGGCAAGGAGTCTGCCAGCTGTCCCGCTCGTCCCCCCAGCTCGTACCAGGGTGCCCGGCAGATCAGCGGATGAGCGTGTCGGCCTCGTGGCCACCCTCGACGAGGTGGATACCGTCTGCGTCGACGTCGACGATGGTGACCGAGCAGTTGTCGAGACTGCGCACGAAGATCCGGTCGTCGCCAGTGGCCACACCGATGATCGCGTTGATCGCGATGAAGTGCGAGAAGATCACCGTGTCGGTGTCGGGCGAGCGCACCGCTGCTGCCACCGCATCACGGAACGTCGTGTAGCGCACGCCCAGGTCGGCCCAGGTGCCGTCCATCGCGGCGCGCAGCCAGTCGACGCGACGGTCCATGGCAATGCCCTCGGGCGACGGGATCTCGGCGACGCGTGGCTCGATCGACACCGGTCGTCCCCACGCCTCGGCGAGCGGCGCTGACGTCTCCCGGCAGCGTCGCAGCGGGCTGCTCTGCACCGGCATCGGACCCAGCGGCGCCAGTCGTTCGGCGACCGCAGCGGCCTGGGCACGACCGAGCTCGTCGAGACCGGGGTCGGGGTCGACATCCCAGCCACCGGTGGCGCGACCGTGGCGCACGAGGTAGAGCCGTGTCATTCGAACAGCCAGTCACCGCTCGGCCCCGAGCCCACCGCGTCGGGAGCGACCGCACCAACGCCCTTGCGTTTGATGTACCACTCGGTCCCGAAGCCGATGGCGAACGCCTCGTCCGGCATCAGGAGGAAGAAGCTGGTATCGGTGATCTGCGAGCGGTGGCAGCGCATCGAGGCGCGCTTCTGCTCGAGGTATCCACTCACGTCGACCGCATGGGTGATCTCGGCCTCGGGCATCCCGAACGGGTTGCCGTCGTCGGCGGGGCCGTCCGGGTCGAAGGCCTCGTCACTGCCCGGCGAGCCGAACTCGGATGCCATCGCCATCAGGCGGCCGATGTGGTCGCGGTTCATCGTGACCTCGAAGACGGTCGGGGTTGCCGCGATCTCGGCTGCCCGATGGCCGACCTGGTGCACCTTGATGTGGTCGGGGTGGCCGTAGTTGCCGTGCCAGTCGTAGGTGACGACGATGTCGGCAGCCTCCTCGCTGAGCACGGTGGCGAGGCGGTCGGCAGCCTCGTCGGTGGGTGCCTGCAGGAACGAACCCTCGTGGTCGTTCTGGTCCCAGCCGGTCATGCCGCTGTCGCGGTAGCCGAGCCAAACCACGCGGTCGATCCCGAGTGCCTCGGCCGACCGGGCGGTCTCGTCCTTGCGGCGATCGACGAGCGTTTCGCCCGGCGCCAGGTCGTCGGGCACTTCACCGTGGTCGCCATCGGTGGCCACGACGAGCACCACGCGATGGCCTTCGGCCTTGGCGCGGGCCATCGACCCGCCCGTCGAGATCGACTCGTCGTCGGGGTGGGCGTGGAAGCAGACGAGGGTGCCCATCAGGATCCGGCCACGGCCTTCGACTCGAACAGCTCATCGATGCGATCGGGTGCGACGCCCCAGTCGGCGAGCACCGCACGGGTGTGCTGGCCGGCGTGGGCCGGCGCGCTGATGACCTCGGGGATCGTGCGTGAGAAGCGGGGCGCCGGCGCAGGCTGCACCGCTCCGCCCACCTCGATGAAGGTCTTGCGCTCGATGTTGTGCGGGTGCGCCGCAGCCTCGCTCATGGTGAGCACCGGGGCGAAGCACACGTCAGTGCCCTCCATGATCTCGCACCACTCGGCGCGCGTCTTGGTGCCGAACACCTCGTGGAGCCGGGTGGTGAGGTGCGGCCACAGGGCCTTGTCCATCTGACGGGCGAACTCGGGGTCCCCGTCGAGACCCGTGAGGCGCATCAGTTCGGCGTAGAACTGCGGCTCGATCGAGCCGAGCGAGATGTACTCGCCGTCGGCGCAGCGGTACACGTCGTAGAAGTGGGCGCCGGTGTCGAGCAGGTTGGTGCCGCGGGCGTTCTCGTCGAACATCCCGATGCCCTTCATCGCCCAGAACATGCTCATCAGCACAGCAGCGCCGTCGATCATGGCGGTGTCGACGACCTGGCCCTGGCCGCTCTTGGTCGCCTCGAGCAGCGCACACACGACGCCGTAGGCGAGGAACATGCCACCACCACCGAAATCGCCGACCATGTTGAGCGGTGGCACCGGTGCCTCACCGGCGCGACCGAAATGGGCCAGGGCACCGGCGAGCGAGATGTAGTTGATGTCGTGCCCGGCGGCCAGCGCGTACGGACCCTCCTGGCCCCAACCGGTCATGCGACCGAACACGAGCTTGGGATTGCGGGCCATGCACACGTCGGGTCCGATGCCCAGGCGCTCCATCACACCGGGGCGGAAGCCCTCGATCAGAGCGTCGGCGCCCTCGACGAGATCGAGCAGCGTGGCCACACCGTCGGGGTGCTTCAAGTCGATCGCGATGTTGCGACGACCGCGCAGCATGACGTCGTAGTGGGGGGTGTCGGGTGCCGGGCCGCGCACCGACTGCGCCCGCTCGACACGGATGACCTCGGCCCCCATGTCGGCCAGCAGCATCGCTGCGAACGGGCCGGGGCCGATGCCGGCGATCTCGATGATGCGATGTCCTGTGAGCGGTCCAGCCATCGCCCTTGTCTAGTCGCCCGACCCCCTCACCCGCGCACCCCGACGCGGGTCAGGCGCGTCGGGTGTGGGAGATGATCGCGTCGGTGAGCAGGGGCCACAGGGGCTCGGGCATGTCGTGGCCCATGTCGGACACGAACAAGAGGTGGGCACCCGGGATCAGCTCAGCGGTGCGGAGGCCGCCGGACGGCGTGATCAGCGTGTCGTCGCGACCATGGATGACCAGGGTGGGCGCTGTCACCTCGGCGAGCTGCATGCTGCGGTCACCGCTCGAGAGGATCGCCGCAAGCTGGCGGGTGCTGCCTTCGGGGTAGAACGAGCGGTCGAACGAGATGGCCGCGAGGGCCTTGGTGCGCTCGGCGTCCTGGTACTTCTTCGACTGCCACAGCATCCAGTTCGGCGATGCCGAGATGTACTCGTCGCGGGTGGTGGGCGGCGGGGCGAGCAGCGCGCCCATGGCTTCCGGAGCTGCTGCCCCATACGCCGGATCGCCGACGGTGCTCATGACCGAAACGAGGCTGCGCACGCGGGTGGGGTGCTCGATCGCCATCGTCTGCACGATCATGCCGCCCATCGATGCGCCCATGATGTGTGCGCGCTCGATGCCGAGGTGGTCGAGCAGGCCGATCGCGTCGGCTGCCATGTCGCTGAGCTTGTACGGCACTGGCGGCATCTCGCCACCGCTGAACGCCGCTGTCATGACTGCAGCGCTGTCGACGGCCACGCCGTCGAACTTGGTGCTCAGGCCGCAGTCGCGGTTGTCGAAACGGATGACGAACAGGCCGGAGTCGGCCAGGGCCGAGCAGAAGGCCAGGTCCCACTGGATCATCTGGGCGGTGAAGCCCATCACGAGAAGGAGCGCCGGGTCGGCAGGCGATCCGATCGTCTCGTACTCGAGTTCCACACCGGTGCTGACCTTGGCTCTGGGCATGGTTCGCAGACTAGTCAGCGGTCCGGTCCGAGCGGTCGCTGGAGGCGGGTGGGTTCGGGGGTGACTGCACACGGTGCAACACTGAGACGATGACGGTCTTCGGCGTTCACACCGGCCTCCAGCACACCACCGCCGACGAGCTCCGGTCGGTGTGGCGACGCATCGAGGACCTCGGTTACGGGTGGATCTCGATCTGGGACCACTTCTACGGAGCGACCGGCCGACCCGACGACGCGGCGTGCCTCGAATCCGTGGCGATGCACGCCGCGCTGGCCTGCACCACATCACGAGTGCGCTGTGGGTCGCTCGTGTACTCCGTCGGCTACCGGCATCCGGCGGTGCTGGCGAAGGCGATCACCGCGATCGACCTGCTGTCGGGTGGTCGGGCCGACATGGGCATCGGCGCCGGGTGGGCCAAGGTCGAGTACGACGCCTACGGCATCGAGTTCCCCGACGTGCGCACGCGCATGGACCAACTCGACGAGGGCATCCAGTGCCTGAAGGGGCTGTTGCACGACGACGTCACCAGCTTCGGGGGCCGACACTTCACCCTCACCGCGGCTCGCAACGAGCCACGCCCGATGCAGGCGCACCTGCCGATCTGGATCGGCGGGGGTGGCGAGAAGCGCACGTTGAAGATCGCCGCGCAACACGCCGACGGCTGGAACGTGCCGTTCATCTCGCCAGACGACTTCCGCCACAAGAACGGCGTGCTCGACCGGCACTGCGACACCGTCGGTCGCGATCCGCGGCTCATCAAGCGGGCGGTGAACGTCGGCCTTGCGTTCACCGAGGAGAGCCTGCTGCAACAGTTCGGTGGCATCGCCGACTTCGTGCGGCCCGGTGTGCTGACCGGCGGCGACGACCAGGTGCTCGACAGCATCGGTCGCTACATCGACGCCGGTGCCGACCAGGTGAACATCGCGCTGCGCGCCCCGTTCGATCTCGATGCACTCGAGCGGCTCGGCATCGCGCTGCATCTGGCGTCGTCGTCGTGACGCTCCACAGGCACATCGCCCGGGCGCCGGGTCGTGTGAACCTCATCGGCGACCACACCGACTACA
>JBBDMO010000061.1:0-5912 GCA_040878255.1 Ilumatobacteraceae bacterium | reverse complement strand
GCAGGGGTGGGCGCTCGAAGATCGGCGCAGTGCCCGCCAGCTGGTCGCCCTCGGCGGCCACCGCCTCGCCGGCTGATCGCTCGACCGCCTCGCACCGCTGCCGCGACCCTGCACCACGTCGACGCTCGGTACCCTGGTACCCACTATGCCCAAGCCGCAGCCGCAGGTCCCCACGGTGCGTCTGGCCGACGGCGGCCACGGCATCACCGTCGGCGTCGCGGCAGCGACCTGGGCGGTCTCGTGGTTCTTCGGCAACGTCCTTGGCAGCACGGTGTTCGCACTGTTCGGTCCCGACGATGCATCGGTCACGGCACCCGTGTGGGTCACGGCGCTCGGGGCGCTCGCCCTGTGGACCCCCATCCTCGTCGGGATCAGGGAGGCCAGCCGACGGTACGGGTCGGGCAGCGTGCAGCGAGACATGCGGTTGTCGTTCCGGCCGATCGACCTGCTCGGCGTGCCGATCGGCGCACTCACCCAGCTCGTGCTGTTGCGCCTCGTCTACTGGCCCCTCGAGGAGTTCTGGCCAGACACGTTCTCGTCTCCGCAGCTCGAGAAGTCGGCGCGCGACCTGTACGACAGCGCGAACGGACTTTGGCTCATCGTGCTCGTCCTCATCGTGGTGGTCGGCGCGCCGTTGGTCGAGGAACTCCTCTACCGAGGTCTGCTCCAGGGTGCCTTCGAGCGCCGGATCGATGACGTCGTCGCCGTGGTGCTCGTCGCTGCGTGGTTCGCGATCATCCACTTCCGTCCCGTCGAGTACCCCGGCCTGTTCGCGATCGGTCTGGTGCTCGGCGTCTGCGCACTGGTCACGCGTCGCCTCGGCATGAGCGTGGTCGCGCACTGTGCGTTCAACGCGACCGGACTGATCTGGGTGGCGACTCGATGACCCCCGAGCACCCCGCGGTCGATGCGATGATGACGCCATGAGTGACGACCTCCTCGAGCGCAAGCTCGCCGACGGCCCCGACGAGGTGTCCGAGGTTGCGCCGGCGGACGACGACCGTCCTCCGCTCGCCACTCGCGCCTGGCACCGCGCAGTGCGGCGGCCGATGGCCTGGATCGACGAGCCGTGGACCACCGAGCGGATCATCCGGGTGTTCGTCACAGCGCTCGTCGTCGGCGGGTCGACGTTCGCTGCGGCGCAGGTGATCCACCCCGATCTCGTCCTCAGCAACAACACGCCCACGGGCGGTGACATGGGTGCCCACATCATGGGACCCGCCTTCTTGCGCGACCACCTGTTACCGAACCTGCAACTCAGCGGCTGGAGCAACTACTGGTACGCCGGGCTGCCCATGTACCGGTTCTACATGGTCATCCCGGCGTTGATGATCGTGCTGCTGAACGTGATCCTGCCGTACGGCATCGCGTTCAAGATCGTGGTCGTGGCCGGCATCGTCACGCTGCCGGTGTGCTGCTGGGCGTTCGGGCGGCTCGCCAACTTCCGGTACCCGGTGCCCGAGCTGTTCGCGCTCGGTGGCATGCTCTTTCTGTTCGACGAGAGCTTCTCGATCTACGGCGGGAACGTGAAGAGCACGATGGCGGGGGAGTTCTCGTTCTCCATCGCGCTGTCGCTGGCGATGCTCGGCCTCGGCCTGTTCGCGAACGGGTTGCGCACCGGCAAGTACCGAAACTGGGCCGCCATCATCCTCGCCCTCGCGTGCCTGTCGCACGGCATCGTCCTCATCTTCGTGGCGCTCGGCGCCCTGCTGATGTGGCTGATCTGGATGGACCGCACACGCTTCGTGTACGGCATCACGACCGGCATCACTACCTTTCTGCTGGCGGCGTTCTGGGTCGTGCCGTTCCTGTTCGACCACGCATCCATGACCGACATGAAGTACGGCTTCCGCCCGTCCGGCGCGGCCGACTCGTTCTGGGACATGTTCTTCCCGCTGACGAACTTCTTCGACGTGTTCATCACGACGTTCGCGGTCATCGGCTTCGTCGCCTCGGTTGCCCGTCGGCATCTCGATGGTGCCTGGCTGGGCATCACCACCCTTGCGCTCGTGGCGCTCGTGTACCTCACACGCGACAGCCTCCCTGTCATCGGCCTGCTGTGGAACCCGCGGCTGTTGCCGTTCCTGTACCTGTTGCGCTACCTGCTCATGATGGTGGGCATCGTCGAGGCGGCGCGCCTCGTCGTGCGGGCGGTGTCGGCGCCCGGTGAACCGGGTGAGACCACGATGTTCGCGTCGCTCACGGCGGTCACTGCAGCGGTTGCCGTCGGCGTCCTGGTCATCGAGCTGATGTTCTTCCGCGTCATGCCAGGCGCGAACTTCAAGCAGCACAACGGGGAGAGCGTCTACACGTTCGGTCCCGTGTCCCTGACGGGCACCTCCACCGACGCGCTCAGCGACTCGTGGTCGCGCTACAACTTCACGGGCTACGAGGCCAAGGCTGCCTACGGCGAGTACCGGGCGCTCGTGAACACGATGGCCGACCTCGGCGAGGATCCCACCCAGGGGTGCGGTCGCGCGATGTGGGAGAACAACGAGCGCAACGGCCAGTACGGCACCACGATGGCGCTGATGCTCCTGCCGCACTGGACCGACGGCTGCATCGCCAGCATGGAGGGCCTGTTCTTCGAGGCGTCGGGCACCACGCCGTACCACTTCGTGACCGCCGCGGCGATGAGCCAGAGCAGCTCGAACCCGGTGCGCCAACTCCGTTACGACAACACCGACGCGGCCAAGGGCGTGCCGTACCTGCAGAGCCTCGGCGTCACGTACGTCATGGTGTTCACCGAGGCCGCCAAGGCCCAGGCCGACCAGCAGGCCGACCTCACCCTTGTCGGCCAGAGCGGACCGTGGAACATCTACCGCGTGGCCGGCAGCGACCTGGTCGTCCCGCTGGCGACGCAGCCGGTCGTCGTGAATTCGCGCCCGGGTGACCCGCGCGAGCGCAACCTCGAACTGGGCATGAGCTGGTTCCAGCATCGCGACGAGTGGACGGCCTTGCCGGCCGACGGTGGCCCCGAGGCATGGCAGCGGATCGACGTCGCCCCCGACGTCGCCCGCCGCCAGAACGATCGTGTCGACATCGTCCAGCCGGTCGAGCCGATCACGCCCGTGCCACTGCCGGCGGTCACGGTCAGCAACGTCGAACTCGGCGAACAGGACCTGCGCTTCACGGTCGACCAGGTGGGCGTGCCGGTGCTCGTGAAGATCAGCTACTTCCCGAACTGGAAGGTCAGCGGGGCCGATGGCCCGTGGCGGATCGCGCCCAACATGATGGTGGTGGTCCCCACGGCGAACGACGTGCACCTCACGTACGAGCGTTCACCCGTCGACATCGCCGCCTACGTGCTGACGCTGCTCGGCATCGCGTTGCTGGTGGTGTGGCGCCGGCGCGGTGACGTCGTGCACGCCGGCCCGACGCCCGGCTCGCGCTGGGACAACAGCGACCAGGGCGACCACGATGTCGACGACGAGGACGATGTCGACGACGAGCCGCCGAGCTTCTCCCACCTCGATCCGTTCGCCCCGACCACCGCGGGCATGCGCGACCCGGGCCTGCGCGGCCGCGCACCGGATGCCGACCCAACCGACGCGACTCTCGCGATCGAGCGAGACAGCAACGACATCACGCTCACCGACGAGCCCCGGCCACCGCAGGATGACCGGTCGTGAGCATGGCTCTCGAAATACTCGAAGGTAGGTTGTAACTCGCATGTCCAACCACGAGTCCACCGCCAGCCCAGCGCCCGCCGACTTGTCGGCGATCGTGAAGGCGTACGACGTCCGCGGCACAGTGCCCGACCAGTTGAACGTCGAGGTGGCGTATGCGTTGGGCGTCGGGTTCGCCCGCTTCGCAGCCGCACCGCGCGTGCTCGTCGGTCGCGACATGCGCCCGTCGGGCCCCGAGCTCGTCGATGCGTTTGCCCGTGGCGTCATGGATCAGGGTGTCGATGTCGTCGACCTCGGTCTGGCCTCCACCGATCTCGTGTACTACGCCGCCGGCACGCTCGATGCGCCCGGCGCGGTGTTCACCGCCTCGCACAACCCGGCGCAGTACAACGGCGTGAAGTTCTGCCTCTCGGGGGCCCGCCCGGTCGGCGAGGACACGGGTCTGCTCACCGTCCGCGCAACGGCCGAGCAGGTGCTCGATGGCCGTGCCCCGGCGCACGCGGCCAGGTCCGGCTCGTTGTCGCAGCGCCAACTGCTGTCGGCCTTTGCCGATCACGTCATCTCGTTCATCGACACGACGACGTTGCGCCCGATGCGCGTGGTGGCAGACACCGCCAACGGCATGGGCGGTCTCGTGGTGCCGGCTGTCTTCGAGCGGATCCCGCAGATCACGCTCGAGGTGATGTACGGCGAGCTGGACGGCACGTTCCCGAATCACCCGGCCGATCCGCTGCAACCGGCGAATCAGCGCGACCTGCAAGCGCGGGTCGTGTCGGGCGGCTTCGACGTAGGCCTTGCGTTCGACGGTGATGCCGATCGCGTGTTCGTCGTCGACGAGATGGGTCGCGGGCTCAGCGGCTCGACCACCACGGCGATCCTGGCGGCCAACCTGCTCCGTCGCAGCCCCGGCGCCACCATCTTGCACAACCTGATCTGCTCGCGGGCGGTGCCCGAGGTCATCCGCGAGCAGGGCGGTGTGCCGGTGCGCACCAAGGTCGGCCACTCGTTCATCAAGCAGGTCATGGCAGACACCGGTGCCGTGTTCGGCGGCGAGCACTCGGCGCACTACTACTTCCGCGACAACTTCCGCGCCGACAGCGGCCTGATCGCCAGCATGTTCGTACTCGATGAGCTGAGCCGGGCCCAGACCGACTTGTCGGTGGTGCGCAAGCCGTACGAGCGCTACTCAGCGAGCGGTGAGATCAACACCCAGGTCGACGACCCGCTGGCGGTCATCGAGCACGTTGCGGCGGCATTCCCCGACGCCGGCATCGATCGCCTCGACGGCCTCACCGTCGATTGCGGCCCGTGGTGGTTCAACCTGCGGCCGTCGAACACCGAGCCCCTGCTCCGCCTCAACCTCGAAGCACCCGACCGCAACGAGTGCGACCAGCGGGTCGCCGATGTGCTTGCGCTCATCACGAGCAACTGACCACCCGGTCCCGAACGAAGGACGACGACGTGACACTCGACCCCCGCCTGCTCGCCGTGCTGGCGTGCCCCCAGGACAAGGGCCCGCTCTACTACCTGGGCGACACCGAGGCAGATGGCCTCTACAACCCGCGCCTGCACCGCCGGTACCTCGTGCGTGACGGCATCCCCGTCATGCTCATCGACGAGGCCGTGTCGGTCGACGATGCCGAGCACGACGCGCTGATGGCGCGCATCGAGTCCGACGGCATTGCGCCGACGTTCGCCGCGCCCGCAGCCTGACCCACATGCGGTACGGTCGTTGACCATGAGGTCCCGCCGCGTCATCGCACGCGTGCTGGGCGGGGCAGTCCTGCTCGGCTCGGTCATCACCGTTGTGGCGCCGCTGTCGCCGACCGGGTCGTCCGTGGTACAGGCTGCCGGCCTCGGGGCCGGTGGAGAGTTCCACCGTATGTCGCCCGTGCGCGTCTACGACTCGCGGCCCGAGACGCCCATCAACGAGCTCGCTCCCGGGCCCAAGGCGGCCACCCCGTCGTTGCCCACGTTCGCCTTCGATCTGCTCGGCCAGGTGCCCGCGAGCTCTGCCGACGTGCTGGCCGTCGTGGTCAACATCACGGTCATCGGCCCCACGGCTGCAGGGTGGCTGAACGCCTTCGGCAACGGGGCTGCGGCGGGCACGTCATCCATCGTCAACTTCGGCGCGGGTCAGATCGTGCCGAATATCGCGATCGTGCGCCCCGGCACCGATGGCAAGTTGGCCATCCAGATGTACACCGGGTTCGCGTCCGGCTCTGCACATGTCGCAGTCGACGTGTTCGGTTGGTTCTCCACAAGCAGCTACGTCGGTGGCGA
>JBBDMO010000060.1:1706-5920 GCA_040878255.1 Ilumatobacteraceae bacterium | reverse complement strand
CCCCGCGCACCGCCAGCGCCTAAGGTCGGTCACGTATGTCCATCGTGGTCATCGGCGTCAACCATCACACCGGCCCGCTCTCGCTGCTCGAGCGCGTGTCTGTTCCGCTGACCGACCTCCCGAAGGCGATCACCGGGCTGGTCTCGCGCAACAACGTGCGTGAGGCCGTCATCCTCAGCACCTGCAACCGGACCGAGGTCTACGCCGTCGCCGAGAGGTTCCACGGCGCCTACGCCGACATCCGCGACTTCTTCTGTGAGCTCGGCGGCCTCGACCCCGACGACCTCCACCCGCATCTCTACAGCCAGCACGACGATGCTGCGGTGGCGCACCTGTTCGAGGTCGCGGCCGGCCTCGATTCGGCGGTCCTCGGCGAGACCGAGATCCTCGGCCAGGTGCGCGGTGCGTGGGAGCTCGCGCAGGCCGAGGGCGGCGCGAAGGCCACCCTGAACCTGCTGTTCCGTCACGCCCTCGAGACGGGCAAGCGCGCCCGCACCGAGACTGCGATCAGCCGCTCGACTGCATCGGTCAGCAGCGCAGCCGTCGACATGGCCACCGAGCGCCTCGGGACGTTGGCCGGCAAGCGCATGCTCGTGGTCGGTGCCGGCGAGATGGGCGAGGGAGTCGCCGTTGCGCTGGTGGGCGCCGGTGCCACCGACATCACCGTCACGAACCGGACCCACGAGCGTGCCATCACCTTGGCCGCCCGTGTTCGCGGTTCGGTGGTGCCCTTCGACGAGATGCCCCGGGCGCTGGGTGCCGCCGACGTGCTGCTCACGTGCAGCCGGGCGGGCACCACCGTCGTCGACGCCACGACGCTGGCCGCCGCCCGACGCGGCGTCGAGACGCCGTTGCTCGTGGTCGACATCGCCGTGCCGCGCAACGTCGATGCCGCCGCCGCCGAGCTTGCCGGCGTCACCCTGCTCGACCTCGACGACCTGCGCGACTGGGCGGCCAAGGGCATCGAGCAGCGCAATCACGAGGCCGAGCACGTGCGCCGCATCGTCGGCGACGAGGTCGAACGCTTCGGTGTCGAGACCACGGCGCGGCAGGCGGCACCACTGGTGTCGTTGCTGCACGAGCGTGCCGAGAACATTCGCACCGCCGAGCTTGAGCGTTTTGCCGCGAAGCTCTCGGCACTCGAGCCGGCCGAGCGCGCCACGGTCGAGGCACTCACTCGTGGCATCGTGGCGAAGCTGCTGCACACGCCGTCGGTCCGCCTGAAAGACGACGCCGGCACCCCGCAGGGCGAGCGCAACGCTGCTGCGGTGCGCGACCTCTTCGACCTCTCGTGACCTGGTCATGACCCTGCGCATTGCCACGCGTGGCAGCGCGCAGGCGCGCACCCAGGCCGAGGCTGTGGCCAGAGCACTCGAGGTGGCGCACCCGGGCCTCACCGTCGAGCTGGTGTTCGTCGACACCATGGGCGACCGCCGCCAGGACGTGCCACTGCACACCATCGGTGGTCAGGGCGTGTTCGTGAAAGAGGTGCAACGCGCTGTCCTCGATGGCCGCGCCGACCTCGCCGCACACTCGGCCAAGGACCTTCCCAGCACGACCGCCGACGGCCTCGTGCTCGCGGCGTTCACCGCGCGGCGCAGCGCTGCTGACGCCATGGTCGGTGCCCGACTCGTCGACCTGTCGCCCGGGGCGCCGGTGGCTACCGGTGCCGTGCGCCGGCGCGCACAGCTCGGCGCGCTGCGGCCCGATCTGCAGTTCCACGAGCTGCGCGGCAACATCGCCACGCGCCTGTCGAAGGTGCCCGAGGGCGGTGCGATCGTCATGGCGGTGGCGGCGCTCGAGGTGCTCGAGATGACCGAACTGGTGGCCGAGGTGCTCCACACCGATCAGATGGTGCCCGCTGTCGGCCAGGGTTGCGTCGCCGTCGAGTGTGCGGCGGGCGACGATGCCACGCAGGCGCTGCTCGAGGCGGTCGACCACGCGCCCACCCGCCGCGCGGTCGAGATCGAGCGGGCGTTCCTGGCCACGCTCGGCTCGGGCTGCTCGCTGCCGGTGGGGGGCCATGTGATCGACGACGTACTGCACGCCTTCCTCGCCGACCCGCCGTCGGGCCGGTTCCTGCGCCGAAGCGTCGACCTGACGGGGCTCGACGCCATGGTCGAAGCCGGTCGCGTGGCCACCGACATGCATGCCGAGGTCATGGCGGCCGCCGATGGTGACACTCGTGGTGACCCGACCTGACGATCGGCCGTTGGCCGGGCTGACGGTGGTGATCACCCGACCGGTCGACCAGGCGCCGGCGCTCGCGGTGTTGCTCGAAGCTGCCGGGGCCCGCCCGTTCGTGATGCCACTGATCGACCTCGCCGACGTGGCCACCGACGAGGAGATCGAACGAGCGCTCGCCGGCCTCGGACCCGACGACTGGGTGGTTGCCACGTCGGCGCATGCGGCGCGACGCGTCGGTCCGGCACTGCTGGGCTGCGTCGCACGTGTCGCGGCGGTGGGCGCCACCACGGCGGCGACGCTGCCCCGGGTCGACCTGGTGGCCGAGCAGCAGAGCGCTGACGGCCTGGTCGCGCTGTTCCCGGCGGGTGACGGACGGGTGATCGTGGCCCAGGCCGAAGAGGGCGCACCCACCATGGCCGACGGTGTGGCAGCGCTGGGCTGGCGCGCCGAACGGCTGCACACGCACCGCTCGGTGCCGGTGGTCCCGACGGCGAAGCAGCAGCTCACAGTGCTCGCAGCCGACGCCGTGGTGTTCACCAGCGGAACGCAGGCCGTCGCCTGGGTGAACATCTTCGGCACGACCACCCCGGCGGTCGTGGCGACGATAGGACCACAGACGACACGAAAGACCGAACAGGCCGGAATCAAGGTCCAGGTCACCGCTGCCGATCATTCCCTGACCGGTCTGGTGGACGCCATGGAAGACTTCCTCCGGCACGGCTGATCAGGAAAGACGGAATCGGCACACGGATGTTCACAGGACGCGATCGGCGGCGCCTCTCCCTCGCAGCAGTGGGGGTGATGGCGATGAGCATCGGCTTCGGGGTGATGACCTCGACAGCCGGGTTCGGTCGCGCGGCCGAGGACGGTCCGGTGGCCATTGCCACGGCGACCGCCGCCGAGGTCCACGGTGCCCATCCGTCCGTCTCCGACGACGGGCGATGGGTGGTCTTCGACGGCGTGCCCACGGACGGCTCGGGACGTCCCGGCACCGTGTGGCTGCGCGACCGCACCGCGCCCGAGGCCCCCGATGTCGAGCTCACCACGCCGGCGCAGGGTGTCCGACCCGGCACCAGCGTCTGGCCGGCGATCAGTGGTGACGGCTGCTCGGTCGCCGTCATCACCGAGATGGCCTACGACCTGTTTCGCGACGACGACACCGGCGACCGCTGGGACGTCTATCGGCTGGTGCTGCCGCAGTGCGGGGGCAAGGCCGGCGACTGGGAGCTCGTGTCGACGCGTTCGTCGAACCAGGGTGACACCAGCGCCCTCGACCGGGTCGTGCCCGACCGTGCGCCATCGCTCTCGCAGATCGGCACGATGGTGGCCTTCACGTATCGGGCACACACGCGCAGCGATCTGCTGGCGGCCCGTGTCGTCGATCTCACGGTGCCGCTGGGCGATCCGGCGCGCAGCACCGATGTGGCCGGCACCCCGCTGCTCGACCCGAACACGACCTTCCGGTACGTCGGCCAGCGCCAGCCCGACGTCTCCGACGACGGCCGGTTCGTCACCTTCACCTCCGATGCCGACTCCGCGGCAGAGATCCCCGACTGGGGCACCGGCCCGGTTGCCGGCGAGTTCGCCGTGTCGCAGGTCTATCTGTGGGACCGCCTCGCCGACGGCGGCGACGCAGCGCTCGCGACGCCGGTGGTCCTGGTCTCGCAGGCCGGTGGGGTGCGGGCCGCCCAGGGTGCAACGTCGTCGGTTGTGTCGGGCAACGGCCAGTACGTCGTCTACGAGTCGGCGTCGCCAGACCTGGCCCGCGGTGCAGCCCTGCCGGGCGGGTGCACCGTCACCTGCCCCGCGCAGATCTACCGCTACGACGTCACCACTGCATCGTCGGTGCTCGTCAGCCGTCAGAACACCACGGAGGGCGCCGATCTCGTGGCGGCCGATCTCGGCGGCGAGCAGCCCACCGTCACCGACGACGGCAGCCAGGTCGGCTTCGTCACGCGGTCGCGCAACCTGTTCCCCACGCAGACGGCGGCTTCCACCGAGGCGGGCGATGGTGACATCGTCGTGGG